>JAGAJI010000022.1 GCA_017626135.1 Clostridia bacterium
GTATAATGTTAAGTGATCAAAAAACAACAAACACAAGGAATAACTCTCTTATGTATGATTTTACCACAGAACTCATAAAAAATCTATCAAATAACATATCCGTTGAGGAAATTTTTCGTATCGAACTCGAAAAAGCTTTCAATCAACTCCTCGAAACAGAGTTAGACTGTTTCTTGGGTTACGAAAAATACTCCAAAGACGGTTACAACACCGGCGATTCTCGCAATGGTTATTATAAACGCACGTTCCAAACCAAATATGGCGAACTCAATCTCTCTATCCCTAGGGATAGAGCAGGCAATTTTAAGCAACAAACCTTGCCTTCTCACGCCCGTTCGGACGACTCCTTGGAGCAAATGGTCATTCTTATGTACAGCAAAGGCGTTACCACCCGTGAGATTGCCGAGCTCATAGAGAAAATGTACGGGCATTATTATTCTCGCCAAACGATTAGTAATATTACGCAAACTGTCCAAGAACAGGTATCTGCTTTCCATAATAGATCTATCTCCAAACGTTTCGTTGTTTTATATAACGGATTCAATTTGGTTGTAATTGATAATCCATCTATTTTTATAATGATAGGCAAAGATACGTTTATCATTCAAAAAGCGTTCCACAATATGCTTATCTATTATTTGTCCGAATCGTCTATGTTTGTTGTTCCATAATCTCACACATTGTCTACAAAAAAGCATATTACAAGCTCGTTGATGAATTTGCCTGTGAGTTTTCCTATATTGTGCATAACAAGCCTATCACTGTTGTGCTGATGAACAACGAGGGCTTGAAGACTCTACGTTGGATTTTGAAATATCTATCAAAGATAGAAAGAAAATTGAAAAGTATAAAGCGGACGCAATCTACATTGTGGATTGGGTGAAATCGGGAAAAAATTTAATCGTATATAGATGATAAAGAAGCGTAGGTAAAACTACGCTTTTTTGTCGAAAAATTTTTATGAAAATTTTGTTTTTTTGGAAAAAACACCTTGACATTTACACACTTATTTGATACACTTTTAATGTAAACTATGTTGTGACATAGAACATGAGATAATCATTTCTCATCGAAGCAACAAAAAAGGAATATAAAGGAGGGGTATAATGCCGGTTATCACAGCCGAAAAACAACCTGCGAGAAAGCGAATATTACACGCTGCCGCAAAATTGTTTCTAAAACACGGCTATTACAATTCATCACTCAAAATGATAGCGAAGGAAGCAAACACAAATACCGGCTCAGTTGGGTGGGCTTTCAAAGCCAAAGAAGAAATCCTATGCGAGCTTGTAACCTATGTGTTTGATAAGCAGTTTGAAACGACTGAAAAATTGCTTGAAGGAATCACGGACGATAGAGTGCTTTTCTTTGCCGTTGAAGCTACTTTGCAGTTATATATGGCAGAAGCAAACGAGCAAGTAAGAGAAATGTATAACGTATCGTATTCATTTTCAGGCTCGGCAAAGGTCATATATAACAAAATGACTGAAAAACTACAAGAAATATTCAAAGAGTACCTACCCCAATTAAAAACAAAGGATTTTTACGAAAGAGAAATCGCAAGCGCGGGTATTATGCGAAACTTTATAACCGTTCCGTGTGATATGTACTTTGAAATGGGAAGGAAGATACATACTTTCCTTGAAACGACTTTCCTTGTGTATAATGTATCAAAGGAAAAGATTGATGAGACAATCGGTTTTGTGGCAAAATTTGATATGAAGAAGATTGCACAAGACACGTTAAATTCTTTGCTTGAATATATTGACCAAAGGATAGATGAAGAAAAATAAAATATAAAAATCTGCAAAAAAGGAGTTGACAAGTATGACACGATTTGCGACAATCGTTAGCAAGCAAGGCGTATTTTGTAGTTCACCGTCTTTTTCCGCACAATTTAATACGAACGATTTAGCCATTTGATACGGGCAGAATACGCCCATAACAAATGATTTTTTGTTATAAAAAATTTAAGGAGCATAATTTTATGAAACGAGCAAAAAACAAAATCATTACAACTTTTTTAGCCGTTACTATGGCGTTTTCTCTGACCGCTTGTACTAATCAAGACGATATAGACAACGCAGTAACACCTTTATCCGAGAAAATCACGACGATAATCGCTACGCTTACGGAAATGCAAACGCTTGATACCACGCTTGACGGGTACATAGATACCTTGCAAACAAAGGTTGCAACGCTTGAAACCGACCTTACGGAAGTAAATACCGCGCTTGAAAGTTTGGAAGATAACAGCGCAACGAAAACGGCACTTTCGGAAACGAAAAACGCGCTTGAAGCTGAAATCTATACGCTTAAAGCAGATATTGTGATATTACAAGCGAAAGATACCGAACTTGACGACAAAATTGCGGATTTGCAAACGGCTTTATCCACCGAAATTACCGATACGGAAAAATGGGTAAATGATACGTTTACAACAAAAGCGGCTTGCGATACCTTAAAAACGGAAATCAACACAAGTATTGCTACGTTGCAAGGCAAAATCGACGGATTGGAAACAAGCGTTGCAACGTTAGATACCGCCGTAACCGCTTTACAAGCGCAAGTGGAAGCAAACACCAAAAAACTTGAAGAACTTGAAAATAGAATTAACTGTTTGGAAGGCAAGCACGCTTTTGAAGTTTCTTACGAGTGGGCTGACGATTATACGGCTTGTACCGCAACACAATCCTGTGAAAGAGAAACTTGCAACGTGGAAGATCAGTTTACCTCAACGTCAATCACGATTTCAGGTGCTACGCTTACGGCTGCCTTCGACAGTATTGCAAATGCTGAAATCGACGTTTCTGCCATTGAAAACAAGGACTATATTGTTGCAACAGGAGAGAATAACAATACAACCTACGTTGCCTATACCGAAGCAGGCTTACTTGCTTGGAACACTTACGCACAGATCAACACGGCAACAAATCTTGTGCTTGGAAAGGATATTACCTTAACGCTTGCGGATGGCGCAACAAGCAACTGGACTTCCGTTGGCACGGAAACCACACCTTATACGGGAACTGTTGAAGGAAACGGATATTCTATTGCAGGCTTGACGATCAATCAAACTGCTAATAACGCAGGATTTATCGGTTATCTTAAGGGCGGTACAATCAAAAATCTTACACTCGAACAGCTTTCTGTTGCCAATACCGGTACCAATACCGGCGGTCTTGTAGGATATACAACCGGAAGTACGATTGAATTTTGCAGAGTTGAAAGCGGTGCGGTAAACGGGACGACAAATGTTGGCGGTCTTGTGGGCTATCAATATAGTGGAAAAATCGTTGCTTGTTCAAACGGTGCTAATGTTAACGGCTCATATTATTTAGGCGGAATTGTGGGTAGATCGGACGGCAATTATATTATAGGGTGCTATAATACAGGTACAATACAGAAATTGACAAGTGAGTGGTCAAGTGGAGGCATTTGCGGTTATTCTATGTATACGCAGACGAAAGGTTGTTATAATACCGCTTACGGCGGAAATTATGCAATTGTAGGAGATAGTCGTACTGTCTCCTCCTACTACTTTGCTTCTAACTATTGGAGCTCTTCGCATAGCGATGCCATGGGAAAGCCATCCGAAGGCGAAACAGAAAATACAGGCTGTACGAATATAGAAAACACGGCAACTGCCTGGGCGACAGCCTCACCCGCAATGAACGCAGAATTAGAAAGCTACGGTTACCGTTACGTTGTTAATACTGACACCGCAACGAGTTCAACCGAGCCACTTATAATTGAAAAGATCACAGAATAAATCCAAATCATAAAGAGCCTGCGACGCGAAAAATACGAACAGACTTGAAAGAAAAATACTGCGGTGGGCAAATCGTCCATCGCATATTTTTATACCCTTTTCCAAACAGAAAAGAAAAATTCCTCACTCTATGATATTATAAAGATATAAGTTTAGAGAAGCAAAACAGAAGAAGACGACGAAAATGAATTACATAATTGGCTAATTTTTGCGGAGAGTGCGGAAATGGAAGAATTTAATGCCTGCATAACAGCTTTCCATAATTGGAGTAGAGAAATTATAAATTCTATTGTTTACGGTTACAACAACGGATACACGGAAGGTACCAACAATGTAATTAAAGTCATTAAGCGAAACGCTTATGGGTATCATAAATTTGAAAACTTACGAAAACGGATTTTCCTCGTTTCGAGCGAAAATTCCCATCAAGTTACAACCTGATGGGAACATTTCGGTAAATTTATTCAACTTTTTTATTTCTCTTCACCACAACATTTGACATAGAGCCAAAAAAGGGACGGCTACTTGCCGTCCCTTGCGTGGTGGAGATAAGCGGATTCGAACCGCTGGCCTCCTCGTTGCGAACGAGGCGCTCTACCAACTGAGCCATATCCCCATGAACATATATATTATACTTCTTTTTTTTGGTATTGTCAATCCTTTTTCATGAAATAAATAAAAAAGTAATAAATTTTTTATTTTCTTTGATTTAGACTTGAAAAAAAAGCGGCGGTATGTTATAATGTTAAAAACATCATTATAGAAGGAGTAGTATCGTGGAAAAAATTTGTACGCAAGAAGAATTTGACGGCAAAATCAAACGTGTGCTTATCAGCAAAGAGGAAATCGCCACCGCCGTGCAGAAGGCAGGGAAGATGATCAGCGATTCCTACGACGGCAAACCCATTCTGCTCGTCAGCATCTTAAAGGGCTCCTTCGTCTTTATGGCGGATCTTTGCCGTGCCATCACCGTCCCTTGCGAGATCGGCTTCATGAGTGCGAAGAGTTATTACAGCGGTACGGTATCTTCGGGTATCGTACAGATCAATATGGACCTTGATCGGGACGTGAGCGGTTATCACGTCGTCATCGTAGAGGACATCGTCGATACGGGCAGAACGCTCAATGACGTCGTCAAGCTTTTGAAGGCGCGCAACCCCTTGTCCCTTCGCGTGGTGACTCTGCTCGACAAGCCCGACCGCCGCGTGGTGGATTTTACGCCCGATTATTCCCTGTTTACCATTCCCGACCTGTTCGTCATCGGCTATGGTTTGGATTATGCGGAGCTGTATCGCAACCTGCCCTATATTGCAGAGGCGTCGGTCGAATAAAAATTATCAAGAAAATATTGACAAGTTTGAAAAAGTATGGTATAATACCATCGTACAAGGACGAATTTTTGAAAACTTTTTCGTCCATAACAAGGAGAATACAATGAAATTAATCAGTTTTGCAGTACCGAGCTACAACTCGGAAGCCTATCTGCATAAATGCATCGACAGCTTGCTCGTCGGTGGAGAGGAAGTAGAAATCATCATCGTCAACGACGGTTCCAAGGATGGTACGGCGGCAATCGCCGACGAATATGCGGCGAAGTATCCCACGATCGTGCGTGCCATTCACAAAGAAAACGGCGGTCATGGTTCGGGCGTCAATTACGGCTTGCGCGCGGCGACCGGTCTGTATTATAAAGTGGTCGACTCCGACGACTGGGCAGACGCGGACGCATTGAAAGCGTTGCTCGACAAAATCAAGGAACACCTTGCGGCGGATACTCTGCCCGATATGTATTTCGTCAACTACGTATACGAACACGTCGAAGACAACACGCAATACGTCAATCGCGACTGCGCGAGAAAGATGCCCAAGGATAAATTTTTCGGTTGGAACGATGTAAAGGAGTTCCATTTGAGCGACGCGCTCATGATGCACGCTATGTTTTATAATCGTGAGAAATTGCTCTCTACGGGTTTGGAGCTTCCCGAGAAGACCTTCTACGTGGATGAAATTTTCGCGTACGCACCCCTTCCCGCGATGGAAAAACTCTATTATCTCGACGTCGATTTTTACAGATATTACATAGGCAGAGTGGATCAATCGGTCAATATTGCAAGTCTTACCAAGCGTTACGAACAGCACATTCGCGTGTTCAAGGAATTGATTAAATCCCATTCCTACGACGATATCAAGTCCCAGCCCAAGGGATTGCGCAAATACATGATGCACATGATGTCCGTCTATTATCTTTTGGTGGCTTGCTTTACCAACTATTACGACGATCCCGAACGCAGGGCAAATTATAAAGAACTTTGGGCGTTTATTAAGGAAACGGATATCAAAATGTATAAGAAACTCCGCTATCGTTCCATGGGGGTATTAATCAACTTTTGGCCGTGGAAATTCCGTGGGTTCTTGCTCAGAGTTGGCTATGCAGTCGTTCGTAAATTCATGAAGGTGGGTTAATAAGTATGTATGATTTTTTGATTGTAGGTGCGGGGTTGTTCGGCGCGGTATTCGCGCACGAGGCGACCAAACGCGGCAAAAAATGTTTGGTCATTGAAAAGAGAGATAGGGTAGGCGGCAATATTTACACCGAGGAGATCGAGGGGATTTGCGTGCATACCTACGGCCCGCATATCTTCCATACCAAGAATAAGAAAGTGTGGGACTACGTGAATACCTTTGCGGAGTTTAACTCTTTCGTCAACTGTCCCATCGCTTTCTACAAGGACGAAGTGTACAATATGCCCTTCAACATGAACACCTTTTCCCGTTTGTGGGGAGTGAAAACGCCGCAGGAAGCGAAGGCAATCATCGACAAACAGGTGCAGGAAGCCGGCATTACCGAACCCAAAAACCTCGAAGAACAGGCGCTTTCCATGGTCGGAAAAGACATTTACGAAAAGCTCGTCAAAGGGTATACGGAAAAGCAATGGGGGAGAGACGCGAAGGACTTGCCTGCCTTCATCATCAAGCGTTTGCCCGTCCGTTTCACCTACGACAACAACTACTTTGACGATCCTTATCAGGGGATCCCCAAGGGCGGCTATACGCAAATCGTGGAAAAGATGTTGGACGGCGTGGACGTTGAGCTCAACGCAGACTATTTCGAGAATACCGAAAAGTGGAACGCTTGCGCGAAGCAAGTCGTCTACACGGGTATGCTCGATAAGTTCTTCGACTATTGTTACGGCAAGCTGCAATATAGGAGCCTTCGTTTCGAGACGAAAGTGCTCGACACGGACAACTTCCAGGGGAACGCCGTGGTCAACTACACGGAGAGGGAAGTGCCTTATACTCGTATCGCCGAGCATAAGCATTTCGATTTCGGCAAACAGCCCAAGACGGTCGTCACTTACGAATATCCCGCGACGTGGACGGAGGGCGCGGAGCCCTTCTATTCGGTCAACGACGACGTGAACGAGCCCATTGCACAGAAATACAAGGCGCTCGCCAAGGAGAAGGGAATCATTCTCGGCGGCAGACTGGGCGACTATCGCTACTACAACATGGACGCCGTCATCGAACGCGCGTTCGAATGCGTAGAGGAATACGTGAAATAAAAAGAGCTCCCCGTGAAGGCGTTGCCTTCACGGGGAGAAATGTACAGCCCGACGTTTCGTCGGGCTGTTGTCACGATCTTCGTTATTCTTCAAATCTGTTTTCCAGAAAACGGGTAACGTCGTAGCTCTGTCTGTAAATGAGATAGGTCGTCACGTTGGGCGCGGTGAAGTCCTGCAAGGCAACTTCTTCCAAGACGCCGTTTTCGAGTTTGTCCTTGATCACCTTATAGGGCAGGAACGTGTAACCCAAACCATTTTCCAAATAGGGCAACAGTTTGGAGGAATTGTCCACTTCCAGACGGAAAATATGATTTTGCGGGAAGAGGGAGCGAATAAACACGCCTGCGTCGGAGAGGGTGAAATCGCACATGAGATAGGGGAGCTTGGTCAGTTGCGCCTTCGTGATCCCGTCGGGGTACTCGTTCAATCCTTTCTTGCAGACGAGCACCATGCGGTCGACATCGTATACGTCGCAGGCGAATCCCGTTCTCTTTAAGGGAATAGCGGAAAAGACCATATCCAACGTATTGTCCTGCAAATGTTGGATCAAGTCGAGAGAGTGTCCCAGCATGACCTTGACGGAAGTCACCGTATTGTCTTTGAGACAGTTGTCCACAAGAGGTTTCACGTAGCCCTCGTAACAAGCGTTGATCGCGCCGATGGAGAATTTACGGCTGTGCGAGGACAGGACGTTCATTTCCTCGATAGAGGTGCTTTGCAGCTCTAAAATACGTTCCGCGTAGCGCAGGAAAATCTCCCCTGCTTCCGTCAGTTTCACCGTTTTCGAACCGCGTAAAAAGAGTTTTTTGCCCACTTCCTTTTCGAGTTCGCTGATACGGTTGGTGACGGTGGATTGTGCGATGAACAACTGTTCCGCAACGAGCGTGAAATTTTTAACCTTCGACAAATATATAAACGTTTTTAGTTCTTCTGTATTCATTGAAAAAAGCGATTATCCTTATCATTTTTATCTATTTTTATTATAACGCATATCGACAAAAAATGTCAAGCGAAAAATAAAAAAAAGTTATGAGAAAACAGAAAATTTTTTTCATAGTGCTGAAAAATTGACAAACGATCGAGAAAGGTGTATACTAAAGGGAGAAAAAGGAGAGTAAAAGAGTATGGAAACGGGTAGGATTACGCAACGGGTGCAGGAATTATTGGAAGAGCTCAAAGGCGGAAACGCCTTTGGGGAAAAGGTCTGGCTGATCGCGGCTACGAAAACGCAGACGGCGGACGCCGTCAACGAGGCGATCGCGGCGGGCGTGGACGGAGTCGCGGAAAACAAACCGCAGGAATTTCGAGACAAAAACGAACTTTTGTTGCCCTGCCCCCGTCATTTTATCGGGCATTTGCAGACGAATAAAATCAAGTACCTGCTTGGGAAAATCGAGCTCTATCATTCCTGCGATCGGGACGAACTTGCAAAGGCGCTCTCCAAACAGTCTCTTTTGAAAGGCTTGACGTCCGATATCTTAATTCAAATCAATATCGGGGAAGAGGAAAGCAAGGGCGGTTACCCTTACGACGAGGCGAAGGAAATCTTTTCTCGGCTCAATCAAACGGCGGGCTTGCGAGTGCGCGGCTTTATGGCGATGCTACCCGACAGCGACGACGAGGCGCTGTTGCGCAGTTTGGCGAGAAAGATGCGCGCGCTCTTCGACTGGGCAAAGACGCAGTCGGCGGACGTGGAATACCTCTCCATGGGCATGAGCGGCGACTACGCTTTATGCGTGGAGGAGGGGAGCAACATGATTCGCGTTGGGTCTACCATTTTCGGAGCAAGGCATTATGAAGGGTAAAGAAAAAATATTGCCCGGGGGATATTTGTCCCCGAAGAAAGGGCGTTGGAAGGCGGTATTGCTCGCCCTGCTTCTGGCGTTCACGGCGCTGTTTGGCTACGTGTATTTGGGGATTGCTATGCAGCATACGCGTGAAATACACTGGTCACCCGACTATGCGCAGGAAGATATTTCTTCCCTTCTGTACAAGGCAGAGCGGACGGATGAGGACTATAAAAAGATTTACGAGCAGACGGGCTTGACGAAACTCGGCGTGGAGGGACTCATCGAGCAGAGAATGTATACGCGGATCTTGCGTATTCAAAAGAGCTATTTTGCCACTTACGAGAAGACGCGGAAACATTTTGCGCCTCTCACCTACGCGGAGTATATCGACGGAACGACGGAGTTTGCTATCTTTCAGGACGGGGATATTCTCGTGACGGACTCCATTTTCTGTTCCTGGTTCCGTTACGGACACGCGGCACTCGTCGTGGACGCAGAGCAAGGGCAGACGCTCGGCGCGGTGGAAATCGGACAAAAGAGTGCGTGGAACCGTGTTTCGCAGTTCAAAGGTTACGCCAAATTTTTAATTTTGCGTCCCAAGGTCTCGGACGAAGTCAAGGCGCAGGTGGTGGCATACGCCAAGGAAAATCTGGTCGGATTGCCCTATCAATTGACGACGGGGATCTTTACGGCAAAGGATGCGGATAGTTTGCTCGGCACCCATTGCGGTCACCTCGTTTGGTACGCCTATCATAGGTTCGGGGTGGATTTGGACTCCGACGGCGGTAGGATCGTCACGCCGCAGGATTTGGCGAATTCGCCCAACGTGGAGCTCGTGCAGAACTTCGGGTTCGATCCCGAAACGCTTTGGAGGTAAGGATATGCAAAGAAATTACGCGCTCGTCACGGGTGCTACGGGCGGACTGGGTTCCGCGTTTTCCGAGCTTTTGGCAAAAGAGGGATACGCGCTCCTTTTGACGGGGCGGAGCGAGGAAAAACTCGCCGCGTTGCAACAAAGGATCCAAGGAGAGTTTCCGCAGACGGAAATCAGAATTTACGCCGCCGACCTCGCGGAGACGGACAGTCGCAATCGGCTCATGGAAGGGATACGGGAAGAGGGGCTTGCGCTCTCTCTGCTCGTCAACGCCGCAGGCGCGGATATTCAAAAAGGCTTGACGGAGTACACGCAAGAAAAGATAGCCTTTCAATGTCGGGTCAATTTCGAGGCGGCGGTTGCGCTCAGCCGTTTTGCCATCGAAAACAGGGCGGAACATCTGGATATCCTCCATATTTCCTCCGTGTCGGGCATCTATCCCATGCCCTATTTCGCCATTTACAGCGCGACGAAAGGGGCGCTCACTTCCTTTTCGCAAGCCTTGCGCGAGGAGATGAAGGGACGGGGCGTATTCGTCACGGCGGTGTTGCCCGGCG
The DNA here is from genome assembly GCA_017626135.1 of Clostridia bacterium. Taxonomy (GTDB): domain Bacteria; phylum Bacillota; class Clostridia; order Christensenellales; family Borkfalkiaceae; genus Scatosoma. The sequence goes on from JAGAJI010000022.1 coordinate 10,557, forward strand.
CAATGCCGACGAGAGAGGATATCAAGGAGCAAATCAAGGGACAGGGCTTGTGGGGTAAGCTCGCCGCAAAGTCACCAAAAGTAGTTGCCGAGAAGTCCTTGAAAGCGGTACGCAAGAACAAACGCAAAGTAATCGTGGGCTTTTGGAACAAAGTCATGCGGATCGCCACCTGTTGGCTCCCCGCCGCTTGGCGCATGAAATTCATCGCGCACCGTTGGAGCAAAATCAGTAAGGACGCCTTTTGAGCGCAATCGTTTGACGAGAGCCGCCGAAAGGCGTTTTTTGTGAAAATGTGGTAAAAACCGGGAAGGTTTTTGATGAACTTCCCGAATATGCCCCTCAAATCCTTGACAAAACTATAAATTTAAGTTATAATCGACATAATTAATTTTAGCATTACATTTAATCGAAAAAACTGGAACGAGGAGAAGAGAGTATGATTGAGTTGAACCCTTCAAGCCATTTGCTGGAAATGGACCAGTATAAATACGAGTTGCAGGACGTTGCCGAGCCGCAGTTATTCCGCAACATTTATCCGTACGACGAGATTCCCAAGACGCCCTTCAACTTCCGAAGGGTGCCTATCAATATGCCCAAGGACATTTGGATTACGGACACGACCTTCCGTGACGGACAGCAGTCTCGCGCGCCCTATACGGCGAAGCAGATCGTAGATATCTACAAGATGCTCGCCCGTCTCGGCGGCCCCAAGGGGATCATTCGGCAAAGCGAATTTTTCGTCTATACGAAGAAGGACCGCGAGGCGGTGGAAAAATGTATGGAGCTGGGCTACGAGTTTCCCGAAGTCACTACGTGGATTCGCGCGAAGAAAGAGGACTTTGCTTTGGTGCACGATATCGGGATCCGCGAAACGGGAATTTTGGTGAGCTGTTCGGACTACCACATTTTCAAGAAGTTGAATATGTCGAGAAAACAGGCGTTCGACCATTATTTGGGCGTCGTCAAGCAGGCGTTTGAAGCCGGTATTTCTCCCCGTTGTCATCTGGAAGATCTGACGCGCGCCGATTTCTACGGGTTCGTCGTTCCCTTCGTCAACGCCCTCGTGGACTTGTCCAAAGAGGCGGGGATTCCCGTCAAAATTCGTATGTGCGATACGATGGGTTACGGCGTGCCTTTCACGGGTGCGGCGCCTCCGAGAAGCGTTGCCGGGCTCGTATACGGTTTGCATCATTATTCGGACGTGACGTCGGAGATGCTTGAATGGCACGGGCATAACGATTTCTATATGGGCGTTGCCAACGCAGTCAGCGCGTGGTTGTACGGGGCGAGCGGCGTCAACTGTTCCCTGCTCGGCATCGGGGAGAGAACGGGCAACGTGCCTTTGGAAGCGATGGTCATGCAGTACGCGTCCCTGCGCGGAACGCTCGACGGCATGGACACGACGGCAATCACGGACATCGCCGAGTATTTCCAAAAGGAACTCGGCTACGACATTCCGCCCATGACGCCCTTCGTGGGCAGCGCGTTCAACATGACGAGAGCGGGCGTGCACGCGGACGGCATGATGAAAGATACGGAAATCTACAACATTTTCGATACGGAAAAGATTCTCAACCGCCCTGCGGAAGTCTCCATTTCCAACACGTCGGGTTTGGCAGGGATTGCCTATTGGATCAACAAACATTACCATACCAACGTCACCAAGCAGGACGAAGTCGTGGTGAAGATGAAAGAGGCGATCGACAATTTGTACGCAGACGGCAGAACGACGGTCATGGGGGAAGAGGAGTTGGAAGGGTTGTACAATACCTTCTCCAAAGCGGGAAGAAGCAGAATCAATCAGAATTTATAAGGTGTGCACGATGGGATATACGATAGCGCAAAAAATCATAAAGGAACATCTTGTCTGCGGGGAAATGACCGTAGGGAAAGAGATCGGATTAAAGATAGATCAAACGTTGACGCAGGACGCGACGGGCACGATGGCGTATCTGCAATTTGAAGCCATGGGGATAGATCGCGTCAAGACGGAGCTCTCCGTGGCGTACATCGACCACAATACCTTGCAGGCAGGGTTTGAGAACGCGGACGACCACCGCTACATTCAGACGGTGACGAAAAAGCACGGCATTCGCTTTTCCCGTCCCGGGAACGGCATCTGTCATCAGGTGCATTTGGAACGGTTCTCCAAACCCGGCAAGACCTTGATCGGTTCGGACAGTCACACGCCGACGGCAGGAGGGATCGGTATGCTCGGCATGGGCGCGGGCGGTCTGGACGTAGCCGTTGCCATGGGCGGCGGTACTTACTATATTACCATGCCAAAAATGATTAAAGTAAACCTTGTCGGAAAACTCTCCAATTACGTGGGCGCAAAGGACGTCATTTTGGAAGTGTTGCGTCTGCTCGGCGTAAAGGGCGGCGTGGGCGCCGTCGTGGAATACGCGGGGGAGGGGGTGAAAACGCTCTCCGTCCCCCAAAGAGCGACGATTACCAACATGGGCGCAGAGCTTGGCGCGACGAGTTCGATTTTCCCCTCCGACGAGGTGACGAAAGCTTTTCTTAAAGCGGAGAACAGAGAGGAGGACTGGATCGAGTTGTCCTCGGATCCCGACGCAACGTACGACGCGGAATATACGGTGGATCTGAGCGCTTTGAAGCCCCTTGCGGCTTGTCCGCATAGTCCTGACAACGTCAAACCCGTTGCCGAGCTTTCGGGCATGAAAATCAATCAGGTATGTATCGGTTCGTGCACAAATTCCTCCCTGTCCGATATGTTGACGGTGGCGGCGATGCTCAAAGGCAAAACGGTTGCGCCCAACGTCAGTTTGTCCATTTCGCCCGGCTCCAAGCAGGTATATACCATGCTTGCAGAGTGCGGCGCGCTTGCCGACCTCATCAACGCAGGCGCAAGAATTTTGGAATGTGCGTGCGGACCTTGCATCGGCATGGGTTTCTCGCCGCAGTCGGCAGGGGTCAGCCTGCGTACTTTCAATCGAAATTTCTTGGCGAGAAGTGGGACGGCGGATGCACAGGTGTACCTCGTCTCCCCCGAAACGGCGGCGGCGTCCGCGATTACGGGCGTATTTACCGACCCGACGACGCTTGGCGTCGCGCCCCGTATCACGATGCCCACGGCGTTCAAAATCAACGACAACCTGATTGAAATGCCCGTCGAGGCGGATAAGATGGACGAAGTGATCGTAGAGCGCGGTCCCAACATCAAACCCATTCCCGTGGGCAAGGCACCCGAAAAGGATTTGCGTTGTGAGCTCGTGTTGAAGGTGGGCGACGATATCACCACCGACCATATCATGCCGGCAGGCACGAAGGTGCTCCCGTACCGCTCCAACGTACCCAAGCTTTCGGAATTCTGTTTTACCGTCTGCGATCCTTCCTTCCCCGAAAGGGCGAAGGCAAAGGGGGGCGGCGTGATTTTGGGCGGCGCGAACTACGGGCAGGGTTCCTCCCGTGAACACGCGGCGCTCGTGCCCCTGTATTTGGGGATTAAGGCAGTGATCGCCAAGAGCTTTGCCCGTATCCACGTGGCGAATCTCATCAATTTCGGCATCGTGCCCATGACTTTGCAAAATCCCGACGATTACGAGAACTTCTCGGAAGGGGACGCGCTGGAAATTCAAGGGTTTGCGGCGGCGGTAGCCGACAAGACGGAAGCGACGCTCGTCAATAAGACGAACGGCAAGAGCGCGAAACTCGTTTTGAATCTTTCTCCCCGTCAGCGGGAAATGTTGCTCGCAGGCGGTTGCTTGAACTATACGAGAGGTAAATGATGAACTATTCGGAAATTACACCGTATATACAAAAGTTGGCGGATTTATCCTGTGAACGCAACCACATTACCCCCGATCTGTACGTGAAAAACGACGTAAAGCGCGGCTTGCGCGATCTGGACGGAAACGGCATCGTGGCGGGTTTGACGGAAATTTCGCGTATCAAATCCAAAGAGAAGGGCGCAAACGGCGAAGAGATCCCCTGCGAAGGACAACTGTATTACAGGGGCGTCAACGTCCGTCAGCTCGTCTCGGGTTTTTTAGAGGACGACCGCCCCGGATTTGAAGAGACGGTGTATCTTCTGCTCTTTTCCAAATTGCCGAATCGGCAGGAGTTGCAGGAGTTCACTGCGCAACTTTCCGCGTATCGCTCCTTGCCGCCCTCGTTCGTGAGGGATATGATATTGAAAGCACCGGGGAAGGATATGATGAACATTCTCTCCCGTTGCGTGTTGGCGCTCTACGCGTACGACGAAAATCCGGACGATATCTCCGTGCCCAACGTACTTCGGCAATGTCTGCAACTGATTGCGGAGTTCCCGTTGCTCGCGGTATACGCCTATCAGTCCTATCAACACTATCATAAGAACAACAGCTTGTTCATTCATTATCCGAAAGCGGAATACAACACGGCGGAAAACTTGCTCTATCTGTTGCGCGAGGACGGAAAGTTTACTCCCTTGGAGGCAAAACTTCTCGACTTGGCGCTCGTACTGCACGCCGAACACGGCGGCGGCAACAACTCCACCTTTACCACCCACGTGGTCACGTCGTCAGCGACGGACACCTACGCGGTCGTCTCGGCGGCACTCGGTTCTTTGAAGGGACCCCGCCACGGCGGCGCGAACGTCAAGGTCATGAGAATGTTCGACGACATGAAGGCGAATATCGACACGGAAGACGAAGCGCAGATTGTCGATTATTTGACGAGATTGCTCGACAAACAGGCGTTTGATAACGCAGGGCTCATCTACGGCATGGGACACGCGGTCTATTCTCTTTCCGATCCCAGAGCGGACATTCTCAAGAAGTATGCACGTCGGCTTTCCGAAGAGAAAGGGATGCAGGAAGAGTATAAGTTGTACGAACGCGTGGAGCGGCTCGCGCCCCAAATTATCGCGGACAAGAGAAAGATTTACAAAGGCGTCAGCGCGAACGTCGACTTCTATTCGGGCATGGTGTACAAAATGTTGGGCTTGCCCTATGAAATGTACACGCCCATCTTTGCGGTAGCCCGTATCGCAGGTTGGAGCGCGCACAGAATCGAAGAAATTCAAAACGCGGGGAAAATCATTCGCCCTGCTTATATCAACGTAAAGGAAGAAATGCCGTACGTACCTATGCACGAAAGGGATACGGCGGATCAAAAATAGAGGAGAAGATTATGAAAAACGAAGAATACAAAACGCAATTAGACGTTGCTTGCGAGAAATTCAGAAAACTGATGGAAGAACAGCTCGTCCGCGTCGAGGATATGAAGGCGCAGGGCGATTTCGTCGACTACGGCGCGCTCGACTGCATTCAGATCGGCGTATGCGGCGGCGACGGCATCGGCCCCATCATTACGGCGCAGGCGAGAAGAGTGCTGGAATTTATTTTAAGCGACCTCGTGCAGGCAGGCAAAGTCTCCTTCAAGGATATCGAGGGCTTGACGATCGAAAATAGAATCGCCAAGGGCAAAGCCATTCCCGACGACGTCATGGCGGAATTGAAGTCCTGCCATATCATTCTGAAAGGCCCCACGACGACGCCGCAAAAAGGGAGCGGTATGCCGAATATCGAATCGGCGAACGTGGCGATGAGAAAGGCGCTCGACCTGTTCGCCAACATTCGTCCCGTCAAAGTGCCCGAAGAGGGGATCAACTGGACGATTTTCCGTGAAAATACGGAGGGCGGTTACGCCATCGGTTCTTCGGGATTCAATATCACCGAGGATCTTGCCGTGGACTTTACGGTCACGACCAAGCAGGGTTCGGACAGAATTGCCCGTCTTGCTTACGACTACGCGCATAAGAACGGATTGAACAGGGTTTCCCTCGTCACCAAAGCCAACGTCATCAAGACGACGGACGGGAATTTCCTCGAAGATTGTCACAAAGTGGGGGATCTGTATCCCGACATCGTGACGGACGAATGGTACGCGGACATCATGACGGCGAAGCTCGTCGACAAAAAACGTCGTCGGGACTTCAAGGTGCTGTTGCTTCCCAACCTCTACGGGGATATCATTTCGGACGAGGCGGCGGAATTTCAGGGCGGCGTAGGCACGGCAGGATGTGCGAATATCGGGAAGAAGTACGCGATGTTCGAAGCCATTCACGGCAGCGCGCCCCGTATGATCAGCGAGGGAAGAGGACAGTACGCGGATCCTTGCTCCATGCTCCGCGCGTGCGTCATGCTGCTCTCCCATATCGGATTGCAGGACAGAGCGGATAAGCTCGAAAGAGCGTTGGATATCTGTTCCTTCGAGGAAAAGAAGTACGTCATCACCGGTCGGGACACGGGCGCGACGTGCGCACAATTCGGCGATTACGTGATGGAAACTTTGCAAAAACTTGAAGGCAATACCGCACAATAACATGCTTCGCGATAATAAGCAGACGAGAACAATACGAACCTGCCGCAAGGGGTACCTTTTCGGCATCTTCCGACAAATATGTTCTTGTAGTATGTCAAATACGACTGCGCCCATCTTTGCCAAAATCTGCTCAAAAAAACACCCCTTGCGGTGCTATGCAATTTTATCGCGAGCTGATTTTAGGGAAAGATAAGGCGAAAACGCAGTTCATACAGGGGTATGAACGAGGCTTTCAACACAAGATTACACAAAATCAGCCGCGAAAAATCAAGTTCGTATTGTTCTTGTCTGCTTAACGATTTTTGGAATAAATGCGTTGGCTTTTCTTGCAATAGGAGCCGCTATTGCTGCGAAAAGCCGCCTTTTTCTTCCTTAAAATCGTTTACGTTTCTCGCTTGATACCATTGTGCGGCATCACCTTAGATTTTTGACCGCTTAAAAACTCTTTTTCGGTTTTTGAGCGGCTTTTTTTTACAAAACACTTTACAGAACGATTTTTTTGTGATATAATAACGAGTGAGGATAAAATTATGAAATTGATTTATACGAGACAGACAAATAAATATATCGTGAAGAATTTTCTCTATATCTTTCCGTTCGTATTGATCCCGGCATTGTTTTTGTCCCTCTCTTTGTCGAACGGGGAGATCAGCGCGGTCCTCACCGCATTTTTCACGGGCAATCTTGCGTCGTGGGATTTTTGGGAGGTCTTTCACGCCATTTCCGTGTTGAATTTCGCTTCCTGGAAGACCATTCTGGCAGGCGTGGCGGGAGTGATCGTGATCGTGCCTTGCATGGCGCTCTTCACCGCTTTTTTGGAAAAGCATATGCGCATCGGCAAGAGAACGTTCAACGGCTTGTTCCCTAAGCTGAACGACAATTTCACGTCTACCTTTTTGTATACCGCCCTGATTTTGGTGGCGTACGAGCTTTGGGCGGTCGTGTTGTCGGCGCTCTTGTATTTGCTGTCGATGATTCCCAACCTCCCGACGGCGTACGTGTTCATCGTGCTCGTTTTCCTTGCAGGTCACGTCGTGCTGTTGTACGCGTTGGGGACGATCTATCTTTGGTTACCCTGTATGCAGATCACGGGTTTCCCCGTGCTGGAAGCGTTGCAGTACGCCCACCAGCTCGTCGTACCCGCGCGTTAGGGAATCTTCTTCGAACAGTTCACGTTCCTGACGTTGACGGAAACGTTGATCTCCATCTGCGCCGTATTCGTCACGTCCGGCTTCGTCTTTACGATTTTAACGACGGCGTTGATGGCGATGTCGCTGATGTATTACTTCGTGCGTATGCAGACGGTGTATTTCGATCGCGATAACATTGAAAGAATGGATTTGAAAAAATATTAAAGAGGATTTATGAGATTTACAAACGTTTTACGATTGTTGATGAAAAATTCCAAACAGGTCGTGTATCTGTTGATCAGCAAAGTGATTACGACGCTCGTCGTGCTCGCGCTTTGCGCGGCGTTTATCTTGCCCGAGTTGTTGGAAATCATAGAAAGCCCGGCGGCGCAGGCGCTCTACGAGGATTTTATGCAGGTTTTGCCCTTATCCTTAGAGGCGGGAGAGGCGTACGATCCGATTTCCGCCATCAACGCAATTTTCAAAGCGGGCGGTTCGCTCAGTCAATTTTGGGCGTTTTTGGTATCGGAAAGCCTGAAATTCATTCCTGCCGTCGTGGGTTGCGTTTTGGTGTATTTGGCAAAATGTTTCGTGGACGAGGTCATTCATTTCACCGTCGGCTGTACGCTCAACGATAAGATGGCGACTTATGCGGAGACCCCGTTCGGGACGGCGTTCGTGGCAAATCTGGGCAAGGCAAGCAATTACGCGTGGCTGTATACGCTCGTCACCGTTCTTACAGACGGCGTCGGGTTGGCGATCCTCGTCGTGTTCCTGCGGTTTTTGCCTTTGCTCTTGGCGCTGTTCTTGGGCGTGACCGTAATCGTGGGGATACAGGCGATCAAGATGACTTTGACGAGCAACTGGATGCCTGCCATGACGACGGACAACAAGAAATTGAAGGAGGCACTCCGCTGTAAAGAAACGCTCACCAAGAGCTATTTCTCGAAGACGTATATGCTGTACGCCGTCCTCGTGTACCTCGTCATCGTCGTCAACGTAGTTGCGGCGGTTTGCACTTTCGGCAGCGCGCTTTTGCTCACCATACCGACGTCCTATCTGCTCTTTATATGTGCGCAGTACGTCAATTACTATACGATGACCGGGAAGAAATACTTCATCACCTACGAGAGTATCGAGACCAACCTCGACCATGGGGATCACGCGCATTTCTTTAATTACCTGGAAGAAGAGAAAGAGGCTCCGAAACAAGAGACGGCGCCCGTCCACGAGGAAAAATAAAATTATTTCGAAATATTTGGAGGAAAATAAAGGTGGATTACTTGGCAAAATACCGTGAATGGTTGGCAAATCCTGCGCTCTGCGAAGAGGGGAGAAAGGAACTCGAAAGTTTAGCCGGAAACGAGAAGGAACTCGAATACCGTTTCGGCGGAGAAATGGAATTCGGAACGGCAGGTATGCGGGGACTCATCGGTTACGGTATCAACGAAATGAATATTTATACGGTTATGCGCGCGACGCAGGGGCTTGCGGAATGGGTGAAGACGCTCCCTGCCGAAGAACAGGCGAAGGGCGTCGTCATTTCCTATGATACGAGAAGAAAATCGGAAGAATTTGCGAAGGCGGTTGCAGGCGTTTTGGCGAAAAACGGCATCAAGAGCTACCTCTTTGACGACGTGCATCCCGTGCCCATGCTCTCCTACGCCGTCCGTTATCTCGGCACGGTCGCGGGGGTCATGATCACGGCGAGCCACAACCCCAAAGAATACAACGGCTATAAGGTCTACGGCGCAGACGGCGCACAGATGTCTCCCGAAGATACGGAAAAAGTCGTTTCCTATATCAACAAAATCGATGACTATCTCTCCGTGACTGCGGATTACGACAGCGATCTCATTCTTCCCGTACCCAAAAAGTTGGACGAAGACTATATCGAAGAACTCTCCAAACTCACCTTGTCCAAGGAAGCGGTGGAAAAATGTGGAAAGGACTTGAAACTCGTCTACACGCCCGTGCACGGCAGCGGTTACGTGCCCGTCATGGCGATTTTGAAGAAACTCGGCATCAACGCGACGGTCGTAAAAGAACAGGCGGTGAAGGACACCGAGTTCTCGACGGTCAAAGTGCCCAACCCCGAATATAAGGAAACCCTCTCCATGGGGATCGCCCTTGCCAACGAAATTCACGCGGACGTAGTGTTCGGGACCGATCCCGATTCCGATCGCCTCGGCGTTGCCCTCAAAAACGACGACGGCGAGTTCGTGGCGCTTTCGGGCAACCAGGTGGGGATTTTGCTCCTTGACTACATTTTGACCAGACTTTCCGAAGAAGGCAAAATGCCTGCCAATGCGGCGGTCGTCAAATCCTTCGTGACGACGGGTATGGCGAAGGCGCTCTGCGACGATTACGGCGTAACCCTCTACGAAACCCCCGTCGGGTTCAAGTTCATCGGCGAGAAGATCAAACAATGGGAACGCGACGGCAAACATACCTACATCTTTGGGTTTGAAGAATCCTGCGGATATCTGCGCGGTACGCACGCAAGGGATAAGGACGCCGTCGTTGCGTCCATGCTCTGCGCGGAAATGGTATGCTACTACACCTATATCGGCAAGAGCGTGTATACGAGATTGCAGGAAATTTATGCAAAATACGGGTACGTGCTCGACTTAAACGTCTCCATACAGTATTCCGGGCTCAACGCCATGAAGGAGATGAACGGCGTCGTCAACGCGTTGAAGACGATGCGACCTACCGATTTTGCGGGGCTCAAAGTGGAGGCGATCCGCGATTACAGCGCGGCAAAGCGCACCGTTCTTGCAAGCGGAGCCGTCGAGGGAATGGACATTCCCAAGTGCAACTGCGTCTACTACGAGCTTGAAGGCGGTTCCTTCGTTTGCGTCCGTCCTTCGGGAACGGAACCCAAACTCAAGATTTACTACTCCTTGAAAGCCAAGGACGAAGGGGCGGCGAACACAAAGCTTGTGGAAATCAAAGCGGCGGTCGCCGAGCTTTTGGAAAAAGCAAAAAATTAAAAAAGACGAAAAAAAAGATATGAAAGAGCTCGGGAAACCGAGCTCTTTTGCATACCTTATTAAAAAGGCGCATAGGTATAATTTGGCGAAAATTTTTTCAGAAAAGTAGGCGAAATACTTTCAAAAAAATAAAAAGTGTGATATAATAGGAGTGAACGCATTGAAAGAGAAAGAACTCACGTTTGAGTACGACCGCTTTGATATCGAAAGACCTTTTGATTTTTCTTCCCATTCCTCGATGGGGTGCGGAGGGAAGGCAAGCCTCGCTTTCTATCCCAAAACGGAGGAAGAATTCGTCTTTCTCCTAACGAATCTTGGGACGGACTGCGTCGTCGTAGGGAATCTGACCAACGTCCTTGTTTCCGATCTCGGCACGGACAAGGTCGTGATTTGCACCAAAAAATTGCGACAAATCCAAGTCGTGAACGAGCGATTCGTATACGCGGAAAGCGGCGTTTTGAGCAACGCATTGCTTGCGTGGTTGCGTGCTTCGAATTTAGGCGGTGCGGAATTTCTGACGGGAATCCCCTGCACGCTTGGCGGCGCGCTGTACATGAACGCAGGCGCGGGCGGCAGGTATATATCCGAACTCGTGCAAACCGTGCGGATCTGTCGCGGCGGCAAGGTGTTGACCATTCCCGTGGAGGATTGCAAGTACGCCTATAAGCACAGTTCGTTTATGGAGAGCGGCGACGTGATTCTGGGCGCAACCTTACGATTGCAAAGGAGCGATATCCGCGCAATCGCGGAGACGGAGCGATACTATCGGGAAAAACGCAGACGTTTGCCCAAGGGCAGGAGTTTGGGGTGTATCTTCAAAAATCCGCCCGAAGGTTCGGCGGGAGAGTGGATCGAGCGCGCGGGTTTGAAGGGCTTGCGGGTGGGCGGAGCGAAAGTCTCCGAGCTGCACGCAAATTTCATCATCAACGACGCGAATGCTACGGCGAGGGAGATCCGTGCCTTGATCGGGTTGATCAAAAACGCGGTGTTCTCCTATTGTGGCATACTACTTGAGGAAGAAATCCAGTACATAGATTAGGGCGTGTTTCGGAGAACGCGAACACGCGCGGAAAGAGGAACGCTTATGATTTTGACAGGTGATTATCATACGCATACGCCGTATTCGCACGGCAAAAATACGATTGACGAAAACGTGGCGCGCGCTAAGGAAATCGGGTTGGAGCAAATCGGGATCACCGATCACGGCTACACGCACATTTCCTTTGGACTTCGCCGCCGTGAGGTGGCGTCGTATAAAGCGGAATGCAGAGCCGCGGCGGAAAAGTACGGCATAGACGTGCTCGTGGGGTTGGAAGCCAACATTCAGGGCGTATCGGGCAAAGCCGATTTGACGGAAAAGGACTTCGAGGATTTCGATCTGTATCTTTGCGGCAAGCACGCATTTATTTGGTTTGACAGGCTCGTTTACGATACGATGCTCTTCGGCGCGAAGAATTACGTTTACGAACGGTTGCATCTGAAACCCACGAAAGGAATGGTGGCGCGCAACACGAAGGCGTACGTCAACGCGATCAAGAAAAATCCGCTCGACGCCATCACGCACATCAATTTCTATTGCCCTGCCGACCCCGTAGAGGTGGCGAAGTGCGCCGCCGACTACGGCACCTATATCGAACTCAATTCCAAGAAGACTCACCTCACCGACGAGGAACTGATGAATATCGTCGACAAGACTTCCGCTCGCTTTATCATCGACTCGGATGCACATACCGCGTCGAGAGTCGGGGAGATCAAGCTTGTGGAAGAGCAACTTGCAAGACTGGATTTTCCGATGGATCGAATTGACAATATCGACGGAAAAAGACCGAATTTCCGTTTTGCGGAATATAAAAAGCATATGTAAGATGAACTTTACTTCGGATATCAAAAAGGAAATAATCAGCCGCGGAATGGGTCGCGGAAGCGTGGGCGCCGTCGAGAAGAAAGCCGCGCTTTCCGCTTTCGTCCGTACCAGCGGCTTTTTGGGTGAAAAGGACGGCTCGCCCAATTTTTTTATCGTCAGCGAAACGGAGAACGTTGCTGAATTTTTCATGACGACGTTTTCGGACGTATTTAACGCCGAGTTGTCCGTTACCCGTGCGACGATGGACAGAATGAGCGGAAGGGACAAGCTCCTTTTGCAATGTCCCCAAGGTCAAGCCGCGGAGGTGATGAAACAGCTCGCCCTCATCAAGCGGACGGGGGGGATCCGCTACGGAATTTCCGCTTCCCTCACTTCGACGGAACAAACGAAGATCGCCTACGTAAAGGGCGCCTTTTTAGGCGGTGGGAGCTGTACCGTGCCGACGGACGGAGCGAAGACGGGGTATCACCTCGAAATCGTCTTTTCGGACAGACAGACGGCGAGAGATTTTTGCGATCTGTTGGCGGATCTGGAAATCATCGCGCGCCTTTTGGAGCGCAAGGAGGCCTTCGTCGTCTATATCAAGAGCAAGGAAATCATTTCCGATTTTCTTTCCATGACGGGCGTGAAGAATGCGCTGCGGAAATTTTCCGCGCTCGTGGAGAAACGGGATCAGGCGAATCACGACAACCGCGCACAGAATTGCATGGCGGGGAACGCCGACAAGACGGCGATCGCGGCGGTGAAACAGGTGGTCGCCATTACCAGACTCAAAAATCAGAGCGGCTACGAGGAGCTATCGGAGGAGTTGAAGGAGCTCGCCGAGCTTCGCTTGCAATTTCCCACGATGTCTTTGCAGGAGCTCGCCGATACGTTGAAGGTGAGTAAGAGCTGCTTGAACCACAGAATGCGGAAGCTCATGCAGTTGGCAGAAAAATGTGAATAAGGTAGTATCATGACGGATTTTGTACATTTACATTTACACACGGAATACAGTCTTTTGGACGGTGCGGCGAAGGTGGACGATTTGATCGACCACCTCGTTAAAAATAACATCGATGCGTGCGCGATCACCGATCACGGCAATATGTACGCCTCTTTGTACTTTGCGGAAGAGTGTGTAAAGAAGGGCATCAAATATATCATCGGTTGCGAGTTGTACGCCGTGGATAACCACCTCGACAAACATCCGGGGAAGAACGAGCATATCGTCTTGCTTGCCAAGAATAAGACGGGGTATAAGAATATCGTCAAACTCGATTCCCTTTCCTATATCGACGGGTATTACGGCGGCAAGCCCCGCATCAGTTACGATTTGATCAAACAGCACAGCGAAGGGGTCATTTGCCTCTCCGCCTGTCTTGCCGGGCGTATTCCGCAGCTCCTGTTGCACGGGGACTACGACGGAGCAAAAGCGTGGGCGCAGGAGATGAAGGAGATTTTCGGCGAGGATTTCTATATCGAATTGCAGGACCACGGGATTCCCGAACAGAAACAGATCTTGCCCGACCTTATCCGAATCGCGAGGGAACTCGATATCGGGCTCGTCGCGACCAACGACGTGCACTACATTGAAAAAGAGGACTGGGAAGCGCACGAGATTTTGCTCTGTATCCAGACGAAATCCACCCTTGCCAACCCCAAGATGCGCTTTGAACAACACGAGTTTTATATGAAATCTGGGGACGAGATGATGGAGCTCTTCCATTACGTGCCCGAGGCGATCACCAACACGCGCGTCATTGCGAACAAGATCGAAGAGCCCGTGTTCGATCTGACGCCCAAGGGGGATCCTATCCGCGATACTTCCCTGATTCCCTTGTATACCCCCGACGACGGATCTACCTCGCCCGAATATCTAAAACGACTTACGTGGGAAGGACTTCCCAAACGCTACGCGGAAATCACCGATACCATTCGCGAACGCGCGGAGTATGAACTCGGGATCATCATTTCCATGGGCTTTGCGGACTACTTCCTCATCGTGTGGGACTATATCAACTGGTCCCGTCTGCACGGGATTCCCGTAGGCCCCGGGCGTGGCTCGGGCGTGGGCAGTATCGTCGCCTATTCCATCGGGATCACCGACGTCGATCCCTTGCGCTACGATTTGATTTTCGAGCGTTTCTTGAACCCCGACCGCGTCTCCATGCCCGACTTCGACGTTGACTTCTGTACCAAGCGCAGATACGAAACGATCGAATACGTGCGAAAAAAATACCATCCCGAAAACGTCGCGCAGATCGTCACCTTCGGTACGCTCGCATCCCGAGCCGTCATCAAGGACGTGGGGCGTGTCATGGGCGTGCCCTATTCGGAAACGGACAAAGTGGCGAAACTCATGGACGGAAAATCGACCATCGGGGAATTGCTCGGATTGAATATTCCCAAGCTTGAAAAACAGCTTGCCGACCCTTCTCTGCCCGAAGAAAAGCGGGGGGATATCGAAAAGAAACTCAAAGAGCAAAAGCAAAAGAAAAATCCCGAGTTCATCGAAGTATACGAGACGAACGAGGACTTGCACCGCGTCATCGACATGGGCTTGAAACTGGAAGGTATGCCCAAAAACACGTCCGAGCACGCGGCGGGCGTCGTCATTTGCAACAAGGTGCTTTCCGACAACGTGCCGCTGGCGCGAAACGGGGAGGACATCGTCACGCAATTCGACATGAAAGAAGTCGAGGCGGTGGGTATGTTGAAGATGGACTTCCTTGCGCTCACCACGTTGACGGATATTCAGAACACCCTCGAATATATCAAAGAGGGGCACGGGATCGACATCGATTTCAACGAAATCGGGTTGGACGTGCCCGAAGCGTATCAGCTCATCTCCTCCGGGGACACGGACGCCGTGTTCCAGCTTGAACAAGGCGGCATGAAGAAATTTATGAAGGAATTGCAGCCGAACTGTCTGGAAGATCTGATCGCCGGCATTTCCCTCTACCGCCCGGGGCCCATGGACTTCATTCCCACCTATATACGGAATAAGCACCACCCCGACCAGATCGTCTACGATACGCCTTACCTCGAACCGATCCTGAAAAACTCCTACGGGGTGATCGTATATCAGGAACAGGTTATGCAGATTTTCCAACAGCTTGCAGGCTATACCTACGGACAAGCCGACCTTGTTCGCCGTGCCATGGCGAAAAAGAAAAAGAAAGAGCTGATGGAGCAGAAGGACAAGTTTATTTACGGTGCGCCTGCGGAAGGGATTACGGGTTGCGTATCCAAGGGGATCCCTGCGGAAGTTGCCGCAAAGATTTTCGGGGATATGGAAAGCTTCGCGTCCTACGCCTTCAACAAATCGCACGCGGCAGCGTACGCAGTCGTCGCCTACCGCACCGCCTACCTCAAACATTTCTACCTGAAAGAATTTCTTGCGGGTATCTTGAACGACAGAATCGACAAGAGCGACGAAGTTTCCAAGTACATCATGTACATGAAGGAAAAGAATATCGACGTTCTGCCTCCCGATATCAACCGCTCCAAGGAGATCTTCTGGGTAGAGGGGAACGGGATTCGAATCGGGCTCGGCGCTCTTCGCGGCGTCGGACGGGACGCCATTGCGCAGGTCATCGAGGAACGCAATCAGAACGGACTGTTCAAAGACTTCTCCGATTTTGCGACCCGTTGCAGCAAGTACGTGAATAAGCGCATCGTCGAAAGCTTGATCTACGCAGGGGCGTTCGATTGTTTCGGGTACGCCCGCTCGCAGGTGGCGGCGGTGTACGAGGAAGTGCTCACGCGCGTCAACGCCATGGAAAAGCAGAAATCGGGCGCGCAGATCTCTCTGTTCGGGAGCATCTTGGAAGAACAGTCGATCGAGATCAAGTATCCGAATATTCCCGAATACGAGACGATGGAGAGACTCTCCAAGGAAAAATCCGTGCTCGGCGTATACGTCAGCGGACACCCTTTCGAAAAGTTCTTGCCCTATTTCAAGGACAGGACCTTCAACTGTTCCATGATGGAATACGAAGAGGACGAGGAAGAGGGGATCAAGACGTACACGCAGATTGAGGACGGACAGCAAATCACAATGGGCGGTATGATTTCGGCGTTCAAGAAGCTGAAAACGAGAAGCGGCACCTTTATGGCGTTCGTGACCGTGGAAGATTTGTACGGATCGATCGAATGCGTTTGCTTCCCCAAAGTGTACGACAGGATCCGCAACTTTTTAGAGTCTGACCGCGTCGTTTCCTTATCGGGAAAACTCAGCATCGAGGACGAGAAGGCACCCGTCATTATCGTGGAAAAGATGACGGAATTTACCTTGGAAGAGGATACAGAGAAGAGGACGGCGAATATGGCGCCGCAGGACGGATATACGGGAGCGGGCGGCGGATATACGGCGCAGGCGCCCGTTGCGCCCGAAGAAAAATCGGACGCAGAGAAAAATCTGTGGCTGAAAGTCGACACTTTGGAAGAAGAGGATATCGAAGAGCTGTTGGATACACTCACCTTCTACGCCGGCGATACGAGCGTTTGGTTCGTCAAGAACGGCAAAAAAATGCGCTGCTCGCAAAAGGTGAGCCTGACGAAAGCGCTCTTGGCGGAGCTTTCCAGCTTCCTTCCCGAAGAATGTATAAAAATTATTTGAAAAATTTGCAAAAACTTGCTTCAAAAGATTTGAGTTTTTTGAAAGATTTGATATAATATACTATGGGTGGAAATGAAAGTAATTTTTTCTAAATTACGGAAGACAACAAGGAAATAGGAGTATAAGATATGAAACGTATAGGTTTATTGACGAGTGGCGGCGACGCTCCCGGCATGAACGCAGCAATTCGCTCGGTCGTTCGTTCGGGGTTGTATTTTGGTATGGAAGTGTATGGCATTGAGCGCGGTTACGCGGGCTTGATCGACAATAACTTGGTAAAAATGGAAATGCGTAGCGTTTCCAACATCGTGCAATGCGGCGGTACAAAACTCCGTACGGCAAGATGTTTGGAGATGTTGACCAAAGAAGGGCAGCAGAAAGCGTTGGCAACGTTGGAGAAAAACGGCATCGAAGGGCTCGTAGTCATCGGTGGCGACGGGTCGTTCAGAGGGGCGAAAGTGCTCAGCGAGTACGGCGTTCCCACCATCGGTATTCCCGGCACGATCGACAATGACCTTGCTTATACCGATTATACGCTTGGATTTGATACGGCTGTCAATACCTGTATCGACGTCATCAATAAGCTTCGTGACACCATGACCTCGCACGAACGCGTCTGCGTCGTGGAAGTTATGGGCAGACATTGCGGCGACATCGCGCTTTACAGCGGTATCGCCTCGGGTGCGGAGATCATCGTCGTGCCTGAAATCGAATTTAACATGGACGAAATCGTGGCGAAAATCAGAAGTTCTCGCGCAAATGGGAAACATTCGAACATCGTCGTAATTGCAGAGGGCGTTATGAGTGCGGCGAAATTTGCCGAACAGTTGCAGGCCGTTACGGAATATTCCGTACGTCCTACCTGCATCGGTCATGTACAGCGCGGCGGCTCTCCTTCCATGTCGGACAGAATGCTTGCGGCGCAGTTCGGGAACAAAGCCGTCCGTTTGCTCAACGAGGGGATCGGCAACCGCGTAGTCGGTATTCATGATAATCACATCATCGATATGGATATCATTGAAGCCGTTTCCATGAAAAAGGCGTTCAATTACGAACTTTACGAAACGTTGCAGATGATTTCCATGTAAAGCATGGAACGGATATCGGGTTCGGGTTAAACCGAGCCCGTTTTTGTTAAAAGATTTAATAATATTCATAAAAGTACTGAATTAGGCTTGACAAACGAGCAAAGGAATGCTATACTGTAAAACAAAGGATTACTAAGGAGAACAAGTATGACTTGGGGACCCGTATTCGGTTGGTTGCATATTTTGACGCTGGTATTAGCGGCAGGGATTATCGTAGGTTTGTACTTTCTATTGAAGTGCATGGGTGAAAAGTTGAGATTTTTCACGCTTTTCGTGCTTTCCTTTGCCGGGATCGGGGCAATCGTCTATAATCTTGTAAAGTGGGGTTCGCCGTTGCAATATTTGCCTTTGCATATGTGCTCCATCAATGCGATTTTGCTGCCGATTACCGTGGCGACGAGAAATAAGACGCTCGGCAATTTGCTTATTCTTTGGTGCGTAGGTGCGCTGATGGCGTTGCTGTTCACCTACGGACAAATGAATTATGAAATTTTCAGCATGACGTTTGCCATTTATTATTTCCCACATATTTTGGAATTCGCCATTCCCATCTTCCTGTTCGCGTTTAAGATGATCAAGCTCGATTGGCATTGCATCTTGTCGACGCTGCTCATTACCATAGGCATTTATACGTTCGTACATTTGTGCAACTTGGGAGTCAACGCCTATTGTCTTGCGAACAACGTTTTGGACTGGGAAGGGGAGGTCATTTGGGTCAACTATATGTATTCCATAGAACCGAGCGTTGCGCCCTTGCCTTTGTTCTGGTCGCTCATTCCTTATTCCTACTGGTATATGTATGCAGTATTTCCCGTGATTGCGGTGATTTTGCTGATCGTGTATCTGCCGTCTATGATCAAAGGCAGACGGCAAAATAAAAAGAAGAAAGCCAAATAAAGATAAAATCCCACTTGCGAGTGGGATTTTTGTTTGAGAATAAAAAAATGCGTTTATATATAAATAGAGAAATGCTGATTGCAGCGTTCTATATGATAAGATACGGCTTTACGCCGTAGGAGTGGGAACAAATGATTTTAACCGTGTGTATGAGTCCTTGTACTGATGTAACGATAGAGCTCGATTCCTTAAACGTCGGAAAAACAAATATCATCAAAAGCAAGAAACTTTCCTTTACGGGCAAGGCGCTCAACGTAGCCATCGGCGTGGCGCGTTTGGGCGGAGAGGCGTATACCACCGGACTTATGTATAATGAAAACGGGTATATGTTTGAAAACGAACTGGACAAAGAGGGAGTCAATTTCTCCTTCGTCTGGAACAAAGGGCGGGTGCGTGAGAACTATAAATTCATCGACAGTCGTTCCATGTTGACCGAAGTCAACGACGTGGGACAAGAAGTCGGGAAAGAAAAACTTAAAGACGTGCTCAGCATCGTACATAATATTTCCGCCCGCAGTAGCGTCACCGTAATCTCAGGCGGCTTGCCGAGAAACGTAGAACCGGAATATTACGGGGATTTGGTCCGCGCGGTCGATCCTCGCTCTCTTCGGATCGTCGACGCCACCGGGCAGCGTATGTTCTCTGCCTTAAAGGAAGGGGTGGATTTGGTCAAGCCCAACATTGAGGAGTTGGAGAATACGTTGGGACGGCATATCGTCTCGACGGACGATATGTTGGAAGGGTGTTACGATCTGCTTGACAGAGGGGCGAAATGCGTGTTGCTTTCCCTTGGAAAACAGGGCGCGATTATCACCAACGGTACGAACAGTTATCATTGTAAGAGTATCAACGTGGCGGTCAATTCCACGATGGGAGCAGGCGAAGGCATGGTTGCGGCGGCAGCGTTGCAAATGGAACGGGGCGCACCTTTGGAAGAGATTTTGCGCGCAGGGGTTGCGGCGGGCACGGCTACCGTCATGACGGTGGATCAAGTGTCCTTCACCAAGGAAACGTACAACGACGTGCTGTCCATGTTAAAGGTAACCAGAATTTAAGGGTGTTGATACAAAATAGAAAGGGCAATTGTTGGTTAATTTTCGACTTCCCATTTGTGTCAAAACCCCCTAAAAAATCAGAAAATCAGATTTTCGACGTGAAATCTGATTTTTCTTCATTTTGGGATATTTTTTCTCTTTTATCTTGCATTTTCTTAAAATCGGTGATATAATAGAAATAATCGGAAGAAACGTTATGACGATCGTCAATTTTGGTAGCGAAACCACAACCGCAGACGGTTACCGCTTGACGACGGACGAAGGAGCGTTTATGCAATATTTCAATCTTGACAACGGGAAACTGCCGCTTTCCCGCATTATTTTGGGAACGGCTACGGGCGCTTGCTGCAACGGGGAAAATTGCGACGAAGTTTTCAACGAGGCGCTCAAGCTCGGCGTTACCACCTTCGATACCGCGCGGGTATACGGTCGTTCGGAAGAAGTGATCGGCGACTGGTTGGAACGGACGGGAAACCGCGAGAAGGTCAATCTTCTTTCCAAAGGCGGACACCATACGCCGCTCCTCAAAAAGCGCGTGAACCGAAAGGAAATTCTTTCCGATCTCGAAGTCTCCTTGCAAAAACTCAAAACGGATTATATTGATATTTATCTGTTGCACAGAGACGATAAATCCATGCCCGTCGGGGAACTCGTGGAGACCCTCAACGAGGCGTTTTCGCAGGGGAAAATCAAAGCGTTCGGCGGTTCCAACTGGACGCCTCGTCGCCTCGAACAAGCCAACGAATACGCCTATCAACGTGGGTTACAGCTCTTCACGATTTCCAGTCCCTATTACGGGTTGGCGGACATGAAGGAGAGCTTTTTCGCCTACGGGCTCGTGGGGCTTACGGGGAAGGAAAAGCAAGCGGATAGGCTTTGGTATCAAAACAATCAAATGCCCGTGGTGGCGTATTCCACGCTTGGGAACGGACTCTTCTCGGGTAAGGTGGAAAAGAGAGGGGATTTAAGTCCGTTTTGGGTGAGGTCGGCGTTTGGGTCGGAGGCGAATTTCCAAAGGCTCGCGAGGGCAAAAGAGCTCGCCCAAAAGAAGGGGTGCACCCTTTCGCAGATTGCGATTGCGTGGTCGTTGCATAGTTCGATAAACGTGTTTCCGATCATCGGGACAAGCAGGGCGAAACACTTGCGCTCCGCCGTCGAGGCGCTGCAAATCTCTCTTAGCGAAGAGGAATACGCGTACTTATCTTTCATAAAATGATTTATGCGATAAGAAAATATTTTTTTGCGAAATATGTCGAAAACTATTGAAAAATTTTCGAGAATGGATTATAATAGAGGGGAAAAGAAATTTAGTGGTAAAAAAGGAAATATTCAGCATATAATAAGGAGTGTAATCGGTATGTATTTGAAAGAAAGACAAAAAGAATTCGACGACGTGAAGTGGTATGACAGCGTTGCGGCAAAATGGGACCAGTGTGGAAATTACGCATTTTGCGTAAAATGCGATAAGGAGAGAAGATATCCTTGCGCGCGCGCAGAACGCAGATATTATTCGAAAAATATTCGAATCGCAATTGTACGCCGTCACAGATAAAGTACGGAAACAATCGTTTTGAATGGAGGATGTATGAATAAAACGGAAAGGATCATTGCCGCCGTCGCCACCATGGCGTTCGGCGTATTGCTGATTGTATTGCAAGGTAAATTTATAGGTTTGCTAATGACGGTTGCAGGCATTTGCCTGATCGTGTGGGGCGTCTTGGATTTTCTCCACCACCTGATCCCGCCCGCCGTCATTAAAATCGTAGCCGCCGTATTGATCATCGTCTGCGGTTGGGCGTTGGTGGAAGCCGTGCTATATATCGCCGCGGCGCTTCTGTTGATTGCAGGGATCTTGATGTTGTACGACAAAATCAAAAAACGCGTGTGTTGTGATAATTGGTACTTCACCGTGCTTGAATACGCCGTCCCCGCCTTGTTCATTCTCATCGGATTGCTGCTCTTGTTCCATCAGGCGGCAACCTTGGAAGTCATCTTCGTCATCTGCGGTATTTTGACGATCATCGACGGGGGATTGCTTTTGGCGGACGCTTTTTTGGAAGATATGGAATGAATAGGGAGTATACCCTGATAATGGAAGAGCGCGACTGAAAAAGTCGCGCTTTTTTTGTGTAAAAATTGCAATAAGATAAAAATTTATCGATTTAGCGATTTGAAATTTATTTGAAAGCGGTTCAAGCGTTTGGCGATTGAAAAATTGTATGGTATAATAGAATTGTATGAATATGCTGTTTCAAATAGCATGAACGTAAAATAGGAGATGAAACCATGAACAACAAAGTTACAATTATCGGCGCAGGTTCGGTAGGTGCTACCATCGCGTACACGCTCGTTGCGACGGGCTCGGTTGCGGAGATCGTTTTAATCGACGTGAATAAACCCAAGGCGGAGGGGGAGGCTTTGGATATCCTTCAATCCACGCCCTATCTTCACCCCACGAAGATTTACAGCGGCGACTATGAAGACGCAGCAGGTTCGGACGTCGTTATCGTTACGTCCGGTGTGGGCAGAAAACCCGGTCAGTCCCGTATCGACCTTACGCAGACGAACGTAAACATCTTGAAGAGCATTGCACCCGAGATCGTGAAGCACGCGCCCGATGCAATCTATCTTTTCGTTGCAAATCCCGTGGACGTGCTCACCTACGTGTTCTGCCAGATCACGGGCATTCCCAAGAGCCGCGTAATCGGCACCGGGACAACCCTTGACAGCATTCGTTTGAGAGCCCGTCTTTCCGAACTTTATTCGGTCAATCAAAAGCAGGTGCACGCGTACGTGCTCGGCGAACACGGGGATACCTCCTTTGTTGCATGGTCGACGGCAGATATTTCGGGGATTCCTCTCGATCAATACGAACAGACCATTTCCCAAAAGGGCGCTTTGGAAGTGACCCCTTACGACAGGGAAGAAGTGGCTACCTTCGTGAGAAAATCGGGCGGGCAGATCATCGCAGGCAAGGGCGCAACCTTCTACGGCATCGCGGCTTGTGTAGGGCAGATCGTGGGTAGTATCTATTCGAGCGCATACACCATTTTACCCGTTTCCACCGTTTTGGAGGGCGAATACGGCATTTCGGGCGTAGCCCTTTCCACCCTTTGCGCAATCGGAAACGAGGGGATCGTCACGACGCTCACGCCCAAACTTTCCGACGAAGAACTCGCCAAGATGCACAAGAGCGCAGAGGCGTTGAAAGCCGTCATCGCACAGATTGAAATTTAACGGAGAGAATTATGGAATATCGCATTGAGAAAGATACGATGGGGGAAATGCAAGTCCCCGCAGACAGATACTGGGCGGCGCAGACGCAGAGAAGTTTCCAGAACTTTCAGGTCGGCGGCGAAATCATGCCCAGAGAAATTACCCATGCGTTCGGTATTTTGAAGAAAGCGGCGGCGTACGCGAACTGCAAGCTGGGCAAACTGCCCGAGGAAAAGAGAGACGCCATTGCGGCGGCTTGCGACGAAGTGATTTCAGGAGAATTGAACGGACACTTCCCCCTCGTCGTATGGCAGACGGGTAGCGGTACGCAGTCCAACATGAACGCAAACGAAGTCATCGCAAATCGCGGTAACGAAATCGCAGGCAAAAAACTTCTCCACCCCAACGACGATATCAACAAGAGCCAAAGCTCCAACGATACTTTCCCCACGGCAATGCACATCGCGGCGGTGCTTGCGATTGAAGATCAACTCTTCCCTGCAATGGACAAGTTGATCGCAACGTTCAAGCGTTTGGAAGAAGAAAACGAAGGGATTGTCAAGAGCGGCAGAACGCATTTGCAGGACGCCGTGCCCATCGCTTTCTCGCAGGAGATCAGCGGTTGGAGAAGCATGATCGAAAAGACGAAGTCGCAGTTGGAGCTTGCTCTTCCCGGTTTGAAGGAACTTGCGCTCGGCGGTACGGCGGTCGGTACGGGCTTGAACGCCCCCGCAGGCTTTGCGGAAGAAGTGGCGGCGCAGGTTTCCGCATTGACGGGCAAAACCTTCGTGACGGCGGCGAATAAATACCATGCGTTGACGGCGAAGGACGAACTCGTGTTTGCACACGGCGCGTTGAAAGCGCTTGCCTGCAACCTCATGAAGATCGCAAACGACGTGCGTTGGCTTGCCAGCGGACCTCGCGACGGGCTTGGGGAAATCTTCATTCCCGAAAACGAACCCGGTTCTTCCATCATGCCCGGCAAGGTAAATCCCACGCAATGCGAATCCATGACGATGGTTGCCGTACAGGTGATGGCAAACGACGTAGCCGTCAGCATGGGTGCGTCGCAGGGGAACTTCGAACTCAACGTATTTATGCCCGTCATCATCTACAACTTCCTGCAATCGGTACGTTTGCTCTCCACGGGCATTATTTCCTTCGAGAAGAACTGCGTAACGGGTATTAAGGCGAACAAGGAAAAGATGCGTCACAATCTTTACAATTCGTTGATGCTCGTCACCGCGCTCAATCCTTATATCGGATATGAAAACGCGGCGAAGACGGCGAAGAAAGCGTATAAGGAAAACATTTCTTTGAAGGAAGCTTGCGTAGCGCTCGGCTTTTTGACGGAGGAAAAATTCGACGAAGTGTTCCGTCCCGAAGAAATGGCGTATCCTCAGAAGTAATCGAGGAAATCCAAAGAAAAAGGTATTTGAAAACATGAAAATCAGTTATTATCCCGGCTGTACGTTGAGGACGAAGGCAAAGGAGTTGGATACCTCCGCTCGACTTTGCGCGGCGGCGCTTGGCGTAGAGATGGAAGAAATTGAAAATTGGCAATGTTGCGGCGCCGTCTATCCCATGGGTACGGACGAAATCGCGACCAAGCTGTCTGCGGTGCGGGCGCTCGATTACGCAAAGCATCACGGCGGAAAACTGTTGACGCTGTGCTCTGCTTGTCATAACGTGATCAAACGTACCAACGAAGATATGAAGGCAAACGGAGATATCCGTTTCCGCGCGAACAACTATTTGAAGCTCGACGAACCCTACGAAGGGGAGACGGAAGTGCTCCATTACCTCGAAATGCTGAAAAACGTCGTGGGATTCGACAATATCAAAAAGGCGGTGGTAAAGCCCTTGGGTAGAAAAATCGGCGCGTACTACGGTTGTTTGCTTCTTCGACCCAGCGGCGTGATGGCGTTTGACAACCCCGAAAATCCCACAATCATCGAGGACTTTATCAAGGCGATCGGCGGTACGCCCGTCGTATATCCCTTCCGCAACGAATGCTGCGGCGCGTACGTAGCGCTGAAAAACAGCGAGTTGCCCAAGCAAAAGAGCCAAAAAGTGCTTGCAAGTGCGAAGGAAAAGGGCGCGGAAGAAGTGATTACCGCTTGTCCTTTGTGTCTGTATAATTTGCAGGTAAACGGCGGCGATATCTTGCCCGTGAAATACTTCACGGAACTGTTGGCGGAAGCTTTGGGGGTACAGGCATGACGAAAGAAGAACGTATGGAAAACCTCAACCGCCTGAGCGGTACGGACGTCAAAAAGTGCATGAAGTGCGGCAAGTGTTCGGGTAGATGCCCGGCGTTCAAGGACATGGATATCAAGCCTCATCAGTTTGTGTCCATGTTGGCAAGGGGCAAAGTGGACGAACTCCTCGAATGCGACGCCATCTGGAATTGCCTTTCCTGTATGGCGTGCGTGGAGCGTTGCCCCCGCGGTGTAGCGCCTGCGGCGGTCGTCGAAGCGGTGCGCGATACGGTGGTGAGAATGCAGGGAAAGAACGGCATCAAGGCGGAGGAAATTCCGCCCATCGTCGACGAGCTCATTCCTCAGCAGTTGCTTGTCAGCGCGTACAGAAAATACAATAAGTAACTCCCCGATTGATTCGGTTATCAAAATAATTCTAAAGAAAGAGAGTGAATACTATGCAAAGAATAGGTGTTTTTATTTGTTGGTGCGGTAGTAATATCGCGGCGACGGTAGACGTAAAAAGAGTTGCGGAAACCATCAAGAGCGAACCGGGCGTCGTGTTTGCGGAAAATTATCAGTACATGTGCTCGGAGAATGGGCAGCAACTCATCAAACAGGCAATTAGAGAACATAACCTGACGGGGATCGTAGTCGGCGCTTGCTCGCCCAGAATGCACGAGGTTACCTTCCGCAAAGCGGCGGAAGAGGCGGGCTTGAACCCCTACATGGTGGAAATCGCAAATATTCGCGAACATTGTTCGTGGATCCATAAGGATATGGAAGAGGCGACCGAAAAGGCGGTCATTCTCGTCCGTACGGCAATTGCCAAGGTGAAATTGAACGCGCCTTTGACGGCAGGGGAAAGCCCTGTCACGAAACGCGCGCTCGTCATCGGCGGCGGTATCGCCGGGATTCAGGCGGCGCTCGATATCGCGGAAGCAGGCTTCAAGGTAGACATCGTGGAAAAGAATGCGACGATCGGCGGCAGAATGGCGCAGCTCGACAAGACCTTCCCCACACTCGACTGCTCCGCTTGTATTCTCACGCCCAAAATGGTGGATTGCGCACAGCATGAAAATATCGACATCCTGTCCTACTCCGAAGTGGAGGACGTAAAGGGATTCGTCGGGAACTTCCACGTGAAGATTCGCCGTAAGGCAAGATACGTAGACGAAACGAAGTGTACGGGCTGTAAACTCTGTATGGAAAAATGTCCTTCCAAGAAGGGGTTGAACGAGTTTAACATGAATTTGAACACCCGTACGGCGATCCATATTCCCTTCGCACAGGCAATCCCCAACGTGGCGGTGATCGATTCCACGCAATGCTTGAAATTCAAGACGGGCAAATGCGGTATCTGCCAAAAATTCTGTGAAGTGGGCGCAATCGACTTCACGCAGCAGGATACTTTCGTAGAGCGTCAGTACGGCGCCATCGTCGTGGCGACCGGGTTCAAACCCATCGCGCTCGACAATTTCAACGAATTCGGCTATGCGGACAACAAGGACGTCATCACTTCTTTGGAACTGGAAAGATTGATGAACGCCGCAGGTCCCACGAACGGCGTATTGCTCCGTCCTTCCGACGGACAGCATCCGCACGTCGTCACCTTCATTCAATGCGTCGGTTCGCGTGATACCAGCGGGTGCGGCAAGCCTTATTGCTCCAAGATCTGCTGTATGTACACGGCGAAGCATGCCATGATGATCCGTGAAAAATATCCCGACACCGAAGTGCACGTATTCTATATCGACGTGCGTACCCCCGGTAAGAACTACGACGAATTCCACCGCCGCGCGGTAGAGCAGTACGGCGTAGACTATATCAAGGGTATGGTCGGCAAAGTGTACAACGAAAACGGGAAACTTATGGTGCAGGGGGCGAACCTTATCGACAACGAGCAGGTCACGATCGAATCCGATCTCGTCGTTTTGGCAACGGCAATCGAACCCGAGCCTTCCGTAAGAAAGGTGGCGACCCTTTTGACGGCAAGCATCGATACGAACAACTTCCTGACCGAATCGCACGCAAAACTCCGTCCCGTGGAAAGCCCCACGGCAGGCGTATATCTGGCGGGCGTATGTCAGGGGCCGAAGGATATTCCCGAGACCGTTTCGCAGGCGTCCGCTTGTGCGGCGAAGGTAATCGGGCTCCTCGTGAAAGACAAGCTCAAAACCAACCCTTGCGTGGCAATGCCCGACGAAATGATGTGCAATGGTTGCAGTCAATGTGCAAACGTCTGCGCGTACGGTGCGATCACGTACTTGGATAAGGAGTTCCGCATCGGTGGCGGAAAGACGGAAATCCGTCGCGTGGCGAGCGTAAATCCTGCCGTATGTCAGGGTTGCGGTGCTTGTACGGTAACCTGTCCTTCGGGCGCGATGGATCTCAAAGGGTTTAGCTCCAAACAAATTATGTCGGAGGTGGATGCAATATGCAAGAAGTAACTGAAAACAAAGAATTTACGCCCAACATCGTGGCGTTCTGCTGCAACTGGTGTTCGTATGCCGGCGCGGATCTTGCAGGCTCCAGCCGTATGACCTATCCTGCAAACGTAAAAATCATTCGCGTGCCTTGCTCCTGCCGCGTCAACCCCACCTTCATTTTGAAGGCGTATCAGCAGGGGGCGGACGGCGTCATCATCTGCGGTTGCCACCCCGGCGATTGCCATTACGTCACGGGCAACTACTACACGAGAAGAAGAATCGCGTTGCTGTTTAGTATGCTCAACTACATGGGCATTGAAAAGGAACGTACCCGTCTGGAATGGGTTTCCGCCGCAGAAGGGCAGAAGTTCTCCGCCGTTATGAACGATTTTGTGAAGACGATCACCGAACTCGGGGAGAACAAACGTCTCACCGACCTCAGAGTCAAGGAGGGCGAATAAGATGAAAGAAGTAGAGACAAAAATGTTAGAACGCGCGAAAGAGCTGCTTGAAAGCGGAGAAGTGGCGCGCGTCGTCGGTTGGAAGAAAGGGGAGTTTTGCTACGACCCTTCCCCTGCTACCTTCGAAAGCGTAGAGGAATTGAAAGATTTCACGTACGACTGGTTCTGCGGCGCAAACCTTTCCAAATACCTCATTCAAATCAGCAAAAAGGAAGGGAAGACGGCGGTATTTTTGAAACCCTGCGATACGTACAGCTTTAACCAGCTTGTCAAAGAACACCGCATCAAGCGTGAAAATATTCACGTGATCGCCGTGGAATGTCGTGGGAAATTCGATATTGAAAAGATCAAAGCCAAGGGCATTTCCTTCGTGACCGGCGCTCAATTAGACGGTACGCAGGTGAAGGTGAGCACGCTCTACGGTGAAGAGACGTTGGAAAAATCGGACGTCGTACTCACCAAGTGCGCAACCTGCAACAAGGACTATCAGGTACAGGACGAAGCGATTATTCTTCACGAGCGTACGAAAAAGGACGTCGATCGCTTTGCGGAAGTGGCAAAGCTGGAAGCGATGACGGAAGAGGAAAGATTTGCGTTCTGGCGCGAACAACTTTCCAAATGTATCCGTTGCAACGCTTGTCGCAACGTATGCCCTGCTTGTTCCTGCGTGAAGTGCGTATTCGACAATCCCGCGTCGGAGATTTCCGCAAAAGTGAACTCCGATAAATTTGAGGAACAACTGTTCCATATTATTCGTGCCTTCCACGTAGCAGGCAGATGCACGGACTGCGGCGAATGTTCCCGCGTGTGCCCTCAACACATTCCTTTGCACCTTCTCAACAGAAAGTTCATCAAGGATATCGACAATTTCTACGGCGAATATCAGGCAGGGGAAACGGCAGAGGGCAAGACGCCGCTCACCTCCTACACCGAAGGCGACACCGAACCGAACGACGTTTTTAAGGGGGAGGCTAAATAATGAAGAAAATTGCAAAAGCGAAATTGAACGAATTGTATGCGAAGATTTCCGAAAGTATGGGATTGTTTTTGCCGATAAAACGGGCAGGTGAAGTCAACTATGCCGTTTGGGGAGAGGGGAAAGAAGTCTCCTTGGAAACGTTGAAGACGGTAAAATCCCCGAAAAACGCCTTTTTCCCCGACAGCGAAAACCTGATGAAGTTCAAAACGGAAGGGAAAAACATCGAAATCATCGACGTTCGTAAGGATTATAAGGAAGAAAAGCCCTTCGTTTTATTCGGCGTAAAGGCTTGCGACTACAAGGCAATCGAAGTTTTGGATAGAGTATTCTTGGCTGACCCCGTGGACAGCTACTATCAGGCGAGAAGAGAGGCGACGACGATCGTGACCCTCGCTTGCTCCAAGCCCGAAGAGAGCTGTTTCTGTAAAGTATTCGGCATTGACGCGACCGCGCCTTGTGGCGACGTCACGACGTGGTTGGACGAAAACTACCTCTACTGGCAGGCAAACACCGAAAAGGGTGAGGCGTTGACTGCGCTCGTCGCTGACCTTTTGGAAGAGGGCGGTGAAGAGTCCGTGGCGACGCAACAGGAAGCGACGAAGGCGATCCTCGAAAAATTGCCCTTCTCGGCGCTCGATCTTTCCAGATTTAAGCCCGAAAACCTCAACGATTTGTTCAACGATCCCGCTTGGGAGGAAATGAGCGAGGCGTGCCTTGGGTGCGGTACTTGCACCTTCGTATGCCCGACCTGTCAATGTTTCGATATTCGTGATTTCAAAACGAGCGAAGGGGTGCTCCGTTACCGTTGTTGGGATTCCTGTATGTATTCGGACTTCACGCTCATGGCGCACGGCAACAGCCGTACGACGCAGATGCAGCGTTTCCGTCAGAGATTCATGCACAAGCTCGTCTACTATCCTTCCCAAAACGACGGATTGTATTCGTGCGTAGGTTGCGGACGTTGCGTAAACAAATGTCCTCAACATCTGAATATCGTAAAAGTAATCAAGACTTTGGGAGGTAAAAACGATGACTAATGAAACCCTCATTCCGAAAGTAGGCGTCATCACGGACATTCGTAAGGATACGCCCGACGTCAAGACCTTCCGCGTCGTTGGTACGGACGGCAAAAAGCTGTTTGAGCATATGCCCGGTCAATGCGCGATGGTCTCCATTCCCGGCGTTGGCGAGTGTATGTTCTCCATCACTTCTTCGCCCACGAACGAAGAATACATGGAATTCTCCATTAAAAAGTGCGGTTGCGTGACGGAAGTGCTCCACGCTCTTGAAGAGGGAGCGCAGGTCACCGTGCGCGGACCTTACGGCAAAAACTTCCCCGTAGAAGGGGATTTCAAGGGCAAAGATTTGCTCTTCATCGCAGGCGGTATCGGTCTTGCGCCTTTGAGAAGCGTCATCAACTACGTGCGTCATTACCGTGAAAACTACGGCAAAGTCGTCATCGTATACGGCGCGAGAAGCAAGGACGACCTCGTGGACATCGAAGAAATTCAGACGGAATGGATGAACGAACCGAACACGGAAGTGTATTTGACGATCGACCGTCCGCAGGAAGGTTGGGACGGACACGTCGGCTTCGTTCCCTCGTACGTAAAAGAACTCGGGCTCGATCCTAACATGACGGCGGTACTTTGCGGACCTCCCATCATGATCAAATTTACGCTTGCCGGGTTGTTGGAACTCGGTTTCGATAAATCCCGCGTATACACCACGCTTGAGCTTCGCATGAAGTGCGGCGTCGGCAAATGTGGCAGATGCAACGTGGGCGACAAGTTCGTTTGCAAAGACGGTCCCGTATTTAGAATGACCGAACTGGACGAACTTCCCGACGAGTATTAAGGAGAGATAATTATGGAAAAAATGGTAAACGTATATCTTTTCGGAAAACGTTATCAAGTCCCGGAAAGTTTGACGATCATGAAAGCGATGGAATACGCAGGGTATCAGCTCGTGCGCGGTTGCGGTTGCAGAAACGGTTTCTGCGGCGCGTGCGCGACGATTTACCGTATTCACGGTCAGCAGGAACTCAAAAGCTGCCTTGCCTGCCAACAGCAGGTACAGGAGGGTATGTACGTGGCGACGTTGCCTTTCTTCCCCTTGGTGAAGCAGGTGTACGACATCAACGTAGTCAAACCCACCCAGCAGATCATGATGCAGTTGTATCCTGAAATTTATTCGTGCATCGGTTGCAACGCTTGCACCAAGAGCTGTACGCAGGAACTCAACGTCATGCAGTATATCGCCTACGCACAGCGCGGTGAGTACGAAAAGTGTGCGGAAGAGAGCTTTGACTGCGTCATGTGCGGCGTATGTTCTTCCCGTTGCCCTGCAGGCATTTCCCATCCGCAGGTGGCGGTGCTTGCACGCAGACTCACCGGGAAATATCTTGCACCCAAGTCCGAGCATCTTATCAAGCGCGTTGCGGAAATTGACGCAGGGGATTGTAAAGCTGCGCTCGAAGCGATTATGAATACGCCGCTCGAAGAACAGAAGAACCTTTACAACCACAGAGAAATCGAGAAATAAGGAGAACTGCGAAGATGTACAATTATTCTGAAGAACAACTTGAATCGATGAAAAAAGTGGAAGCAAGCCGTGACTACCGTCTGCACAATCTTCACGTTCGTATGACGGCGGAAGAGAAGGACGAGGTGTTGGCGAAATTCCACCCCGACTATATCACTTCTGCGTATGAAGAATTGAAGGTCGGGCAAAATAAAGGTGGAAAAGTTCTCCACGAGCTCGCCGCCCTGTTGCAGGGACATTCCCGTATCGCAAACCAAAATATCGACTTGTCGAAAATCGATTACGACGTAGACGTGCTCGTCATCGGCGGTGGTGGCGCAGGTTCGTCGGCGGCGATCGAAGCGCACGAACGCGGCGCAAAAGTCATGATTGCTACCAAGCTCCGTCTCGGCGATGCAAATACCGCGATGGCAGAGGGCGGGATTCAGGCGGCTGACAAACCCAACGACAGCCCTGCGATCCATTACTTGGACGCACTCGGTGGCGGACATTTCAAAAATAAGCCCGAGCTTTTGTATAAGCTCGTAAACGAAGCCCCCGAAGCCATTCTTTGGCTCAACAACTTGGGCGTTATGTTTGACAAGGAACCCGACGGCACGATGGTGACCACCCACGGTGGCGGTACTTCGCGCAAGAGAATGCACGCTTGTCGCGACTATTCGGGCTCTGAAATTATGCGTACGCTGCGTGATGAAGTATTCAACCGCGGTATCACCGTCGTCGATTTCACGGCGGCGATCGAGCTCATCAAGGACACCGACGGCAAGATTGCAGGCGCGGTGCTCATGAATATGGAAACGAAGGAAATCTTGATTGCAAGAGCCAAGACGGTCGTCATCGCAACGGGCGGCGCAGGCAGATTGCATTATCAGGGATTCCCCACGTCCAACCACTACGGCGCGACGGCAGACGGACTCGTACTTGCTTACCGAGCAGGGGCGAAGCTGCTCTATCCCGAAACGTTGCAGTATCACCCCACGGGTGCGGCAGAACCCACGCAGATTTACGGTGCGCTCGTCACCGAAAAGGTGCGTTCGCTCGGGGCACAACTCGTCAACAAAGAGGGCGAAGCGTTCGTATATTCGCTCGAAACGCGTGACGTTACGGCGTCCTCGATCATTCGGGAATGTAAGGAACGCGGCAACGGCATCAAGACGACGGACGGCGAAGGCGTTTGGCTGGATACGCCGCTCATCGATATCATCAACGGCGAAGGCACGATTGAAAAACGTATTCCCGCCATGCTGCGTATGTTCGGGAAATACGGCATCGATATTCGGAAAGAACCTATCCTTATCTACCCGACGTTGCACTATCAGAACGGCGGTATCGACATCGGCGCGAACGGCATGACCTGCATCGAAAACCTTTACGTAGCAGGCGAAGCGGTCGGCGGTATTCACGGAACCAACCGTCTGATGGGGAACTCCCTGCTCGATATCATCGTATTCGGCAGAAACGCAGGTCAGCAGGCAGGGGAGAAGTGCAAGAGCGTAGAGCTCAAAGAACTGACCCTTTCCCACGTGGACGAATTTGAGAAAGAACTGGCGGAGGCAGGCATCGAGTCCGAAGTTTGCTCGCCCAAGCTCCTTCCCGATTACAGAAGAAAAGCAAACTAAGGCAATACCACGCAATAATATATTGTGCAACAAATCGCCTGTTTCTTCCTACAAATCGTCTACGCATCTCGCTTGATAACATTATGCGGCACCGCCTTACATTTTCGTTAGGGAAAGCCTGATGAGCATAATAGTTTATTTGACAAATAGAAAAGGAGTTTTTTAGTTTATTATGGAGTATTTAGCTATTACGCTTAGCGCCTTGCTTACTACGCTGTTCGTCGTATTCGTCATCGTAGTATTCGGGTTTTTGCTAGGCGGCATCAAGATTAAGGGCATTTCCCTTGGAACGGCAGGGGTGCTCCTCGTCGCCATTGTCACAGGGGTAATTTTTTACCTTTGCGGAAACGAAAGCGGCGATACGAGTTGGGAAATCGGCAGTAAAACAATCGTCTTTTGGGATAGCTCGGTAAGCAATGTATTTAAGTTGATTTCCAACATCGGTACGGCTATGTTCGTCACCGCGGTAGGACTGATTGCAGGCCCGAAATTTTTCCGTTCCTTCAACAAGAGCATGATGGCGTACGTGGCGATGGGCGTCGTAGTCGTATTGACGGGGGTCGCAATTACCGTGTTGATTTCCGCGCTCGATCCCAACATGAACATTGCGATGGGTACGGGACTTCTGTCCGGATCGCTCACTTCCACGCCTGCGTTCAGCGCGGCGAAGGAATCAGCAGGGGCGCTTGCAGGCGACGTGACCGCAGGGTATGGCATCGGCTATCTCTACGGGGTACTCGGCGTCGTGTTGTTCGTGCAGATAATGCCCAAGCTTTTGAAAGTGGATATCGCAAAGGAACGGGAATCGTTCGTGGCGGCAAACACCATTCAAATTCCCGACGACGGTAAAAAGCGCGTCGAAATCGATGAATTCGGATTTTTCCCTTTCTTCCTGACGATCGTGCTTGGATTTTTGATTGGCTGTATCAAAGTGCCCATCGGCGGGGGCAATTATTTCAGCTTTGGCTCTTCGGGCGGTACGCTGATTGCAGGGTTGATCGTAGGGCACTTCGGGAAGGTTGGTCCGATCAGTTTGAAGGTATCCAAACAGACCTTAAATTTCTTCCGTGAACTCGGGTTGGTGCTCTTCCTCGTAGGGGCAGGCGTTCCCGGCGGCGTGAAATTCGTTTCTGCGTTCAACTGGATCTATATCGTTTACGGGATTATTATGGCGACCGTGCCCATGGTGCTCGGCTTCGTGCTTGGTAAATTCGTATTCAAGTTGTCCATTTTCAACAACCTCGGTTCGATTACGGGCGGCATGACGAGTACGCCTGCGCTCGGTTCGTTGATTGCGGTGGCAGGTACGGACGACGTGTCTTCGGCATATGCGGCGACTTATCCGTTCGCACTCGTGTTGATCGTAATTTCGTGTAATCTGTTGGTACTATTGCCTTTCTAAAAGTAAGAATAGAAAAACGAAGCGTGAGGAATTTCCTCGCGCTTCGTTTTTTTGAAAACACTTGACAGGGCGAACGTTGTGTAGTATAATGGAGAAAAGATAGGCTCCGTGAAAGGAAAAAACGGAGCTCTATAAAGAAAGAAAAGGAGGTGGATTGAGAAAAAAGATTACAAATTATCATTTTATAAAAAGAAAAAGGAGAAATTTTATGAAAAAGAAAAATAAATTCGTTTCTATACTTGCAACATTAGGAAAACTGTGCGTAATCGGTTTAGCTGTTTTCCTTCTCTACTGGGCGTACATATTTTTGATGATTTTCCTCGATTTCAAAGTCTGGATCGCAAGCTTGCTTTTCCTCGTTGCTTTGTCGTTGGCGGCAATCGCTTGGTTGATGCCCAACGCGTGGAAACGCGGCGTGAAAGCCTTTTCGCGCAGCGCGCTGTGCATAGCGCTTGCAGGCGTGATTGCAGTCGGCGCAACCTTTGGATATTGCGTATACCTCGACAGTATTCGTATCGTGGACAATTTGAATATCAATACGGAAGAGTATCTGCCCTTTGACGAGAACTCGAAGATTGCCCGACTGGATAAGGAGGCTTCCTTGAAGTTTACCATCTTCGACGATTTGCCCGTAATTGACTGCGCGGCGGCGTTGTTCCCGACGGCTTCCGCGTTTATCAACGCGACCTACCCCTCCAACATTCCTCCCTTAAACAGAGAGGATAGTCCCTTCAAATATACGAATACGCCGGGCGGAAATTGGGCGCTGGCAAATGGGGAAATCGATTTTATGATCGGCGTGAAACCGCAGGATTATTATCAGGAAATCGCGGCGGAAAACGGGTATGCTTTGGAGTCCGTGCCCATCGGCAAAGAGGCGTTCGTATTCTTTACCAACGCAAAAAATCCCGTCGAGAGCTTGACGATCGAGCAGATTCGAGGCATTTATTCGGGCGAGATCACCAACTGGAAACAGGTAGGCGGTGAGGACTTGGACATTCAGGTCTTTATGAGAAACGGCAATTCGGGGAGTTACTCGGCGCTTGAAAAGCTCATGGGGGATTTGCAGATGGCAGAGCCTAAAAAGGAATTTGTATTCGACTTGATGTCGGGCATCGTGCAGGCGGCGAGCGATTACGAAAATCACCGCGGCGCGATCGGTTTTTCCTTCCGCTATTACGTGACGGACATCGTCAGCGAGAACGGAATTCGCTTTATTCCGATTGAGGGCGTGGAGCCCACGATTGAAACGGTCACGTCGGACGAATATCCCTTGGTGGACAATTTGTTCATTTCCTATCGGAAAGGGTATATGACGGAAGAGATGCAACTTTTGTTAGACTGGATTTTGTCCGAAGAAGGGCAGCTTTTGGTGGAACGCTCCGGCTATGCGCCCGTAAAATGAGAGATACGCTCCCGTGAAATCAAATAAAAAAGGAACGCCGTGATACGGCGTTCTTTCGCTTATTCATGTGTGTTGTAGTCGGCGTGATCGGTAGGGGCAAAACCCATGATTTTTAGGTATGAGCGGTAGAAAGTGGAGTAATCGGAAAAACCGAAATGCGCAGCTACTTGACCCGTTTTTGCGCCGTCCATAATCATCTTATGCGCCGCAAGAATCTTTTTCGTGCGAATGTATTGCATAATAGGCGTCTTCATATACAACTTGAACTCGTTGCTTATGTAGGATTTGGAGAAATTGAACTCCTTGTTCAACGTATCCAACGTAATTTTTTGATCGAGGTTCTCGTTGATATAATTGATGAGCGCCGTGACGATTCTCGGAGACTCCTTCTGAATGGGGGAAGGGGTGTGGTATAACTTGATCAAGAGCTGAATGGTCTCGCACAGATACGTGGCGTACAACTCGTCGTCATCGTAAGATTGACGCAAATCGTCGAGGTTCTTGAATACGTCGAAATAGAGTGCGGCGCTACCCAAAAAACAAGAGGAAACTTCCCGTTTTTGTTTGATGTAGTCGGGAACGTATTCGTCCGGGAATTTCAGGACGTAGCGTTCGTAAACGGCGTCGCTGTTGACGGTGGCAAAATGATATTTACCGGAGGGAATAAAAATGATATCCCCCGGTTGGAGCTTCCTCGATTCCGTCTCGACGGTGTATACGACGTCACCGGTGACGAATAACACGATTTCATTGAAATAGTGAATGTGTTTCTCGTAATTTTCGGTTGGATTGCTTGCTTCGTCGATTTTATGCGCGAAGTCAATGTCTTTATAAATGAAGTTAAACATAAATCCATTATATCATAAATTTTTGCGAAAGGCAAGCCAAAATATTGAAAAATGCAATAATATTCTATAAAAATTGTAATTCGTTGAATAATGTTCCATCGTGTTGATGCACGAGATATAAACAGACGGATAAAGTTGGGCACTTTTGAGAGAATCCGATCGCCTTCTTTTCGCCCTTTCTATTCGTTAGGCTACGCCCGATAAAAAGGGCAACGGTTGCCGATACATTGTTTGTTCAGCGGCGAAAATTCACAAATCACGTCATTGATTTCCATAGGAATATTATACTTGTCTTTTACGAATCGTGCAGCGTAAACGAGCGATAGAAAAGCGTTGCGCTTACAACACCTCGCACCGCCGATCTTACTCATTTCTTTCAATACGGTAGACGTGTATTCCATATTATCCTTATAATAATCGTCCGTACTTAAAGGGGTCGTGCCGTGAATGACGGACAGCGCCGCGCCCACGGAAGCCAAAGAACCGCATACGCCCCAGTACGCACACATCGCTCCCGGCATTTTGACGGCTCTTTTCGCAAGTTCGTCGAGACAACGTTCAAGATCAATATCACCCCCGGCGTTTTTATACGCCGTTAAAAACGCCGCACCGTCAAGATAATGATGTTCAGGGCCGTGAATGGATATAAATTCTCTGTGCATCATTTCTCTTACGATCGTTACGGGATTCTTTGATGGATTGTTAACGATATCTTGTTTTATAAGATCGTATTTGTTTTCTAACGTATATTCCATTTTATCACCTTTTTTTTCCATGATTTTCATCAGTATTATTTGTGTCGGTGCATTTCGTATCGCCTAAATACGACAAAAGCTCGTTCAGCTTTTGACAGTCGATAGAATAATACGTCCATTTCCAGTCCTTTTCCGCAATCACCAAACCCGAATCGCAAAGGATTTTCATGTGGTGGGAGAGTGTGGGTTGCGAAACGTGAAGCTTCTCCAAAATCTTGCAGGCGCACAATTTCCCACCGCGTAGCATCTCGAATATCTGTATACGGGTTTCTTCCCCTAAGGCTTTTAATATTTTCAAGCTTTCGTCAGCGTCCATTCTGTCACCTCATATTGATAATCATCTATATTATAACGGATAGAATATCCTATTGTCAATCCATTTTAACGATTTTTTAAGAAAAATTTTAAGTGTATGAGCAATCGTGGGCGAATAGTGGTAGGGAGCGGGTGACGCCAACTGATTTTTAGCAGAAATATTTCAGCCATCGGCAACGTGATATGCACCCCAAAAGTTAGACAAACTTTTGGGGTGCATATCACGGGGGACAGCTCATTAAAAATTTTCTGGAAATTCTGCTTATCGACGTGATGCGTCACGAAACGGAAAAGGGGAACCCGAGCGACGTCTTTCTGCAAAGAAACAATGCGGACGGGAAACTTACCAAAGAGATCATTCGTTTTCTCAAAGAAAACGTCGAACGGAAAATCACCGTCGACGATATCTGCGAAACGTTACATTATAATAAATCCTATCTTTTCAGACAGTTTAAGGCGGAGACGGGGGAGACCATCATGTCCTATTATACCAGGCTGAAAATCGAACGGGCAAAAGAGCTTTTGCGGGGCGGAAACATGACCGTGTCGCAAATTTCCGAATTGTTGTCCTTCAACGCACCCGATTATTTTTCCAAAACGTTCAGAAAGTTTACCCGTATGACCCCGTCCAAATACAGGAAGCTCCACGGCTCGTCCGCCGCAAAGGACTGAACTTCGTTGGCGGTTCTTTGTCTCGGCGTTTCCTAATGCGTCTACGCAAAGATACGCACGCCCTCGAAACCTTCCGGGTTTTCAGGGAAGGAGTCGCTGACGACGAAATCGAAATCGGTCAGTTTTGCCGCCCGATAGGTTGCCTGTGCAACGAATTTCGTGCTGTCCACGAGCAATATCCGCTTCGCACTCTTTTCAAACGCCGAGCATTTCAATTCCCGCTGTTCGAGCGATCGTTCAAACGCATATCCCGCTTTTACCGCCGAACAGGAACAGATCATCAGATCGAAGGTAAATCCCTCTAACTGTCGGTTGGTAAAACTGCCCACAGTCGAATTTGTGCTCGTGCGAATGCTTCCGCCCAAAAGCACCAGGTTGATATTCTCCTTTTTGGAGAGCTGGATCGCCGTTTGTAAACTGTTTGTCACCACGGTTTTATGGGAAAGATCGAGCCGTTCGGCAAGCGCCAACGCGGTGGACGAACTGTCGATAAATACCGAATGAAAGGAAGGAACGTGGGGGAGCGCTTTGGTCGCTACGCGTTCCTTTTCCCGTGCGTTTTTTTCCATACGCACGAACATGGACACTTCATCCATATTTTCGGGTAACCACGCCCCTCCGTGCGAGCGCTCCAACAGTCCGAGCGCTTGCATTTCTTTTAGATCCCGCCGTACCGTCGCCTCGCTCACGTACAGCGTTTTGGCGAGCGTTTTTACGTTCACCGACTTATTTTCTCTGAGAATTTTCAAAATGTGCGTTTGTCGCTCGTTCAAAATCATGATTTCCTCTCCGTTTATGCTCGATTGTGTTCATTTTTGCTTATATTTTATCATATTAAAATTTTTTTGTCAAGAATTCAAACACATATAGACAAAGAAAAAAAAGTATGATATAATAGTTTTGCAAAGAAAAAAGGGAGAAAGACACATGAAATATTATCTTGCAATCGATATCGGCGCGTCTTCGGGACGACATATTCTTTCCTACGTGGAACAGGGAAAAATGCACGTCGAAGAGATTTACCGCTTTGCCAACGGCCCCGTAGAAAAGATCGGCTACGACGGGAAAACGCACCTCGTTTGGGAAACCGAGCGTTTGTTTAAGGAAATTTTGAACGGACTGAAAAAGGCGGGAGAGCTGGGGAAAATTCCCTCTTCGGTAGGGATTGATACGTGGGGGGTAGACTACGCGCTTTTAGACGAAGCGGATCAACCGCTCGGCGGCGTGTATTGCTACCGTGACGATCGAACGCAAAACACCATTCCGCTCGTGCATGAGAAGCTTTCCTTTCACGAATTGTTTGCAAAGACGGGCATCGCCTTTGCGAGTTTCAATACGGTTTATCAACTGTACGACGACCTTCTGACGGGCAGAATGGAAAGGGCGAAGAGCTTTTTGATGCTTCCCGATTATTTTCACTTCCTGTTGACGGGCGTGAAAAGACAGGAATATACGAACGCCACGACGACGGGCATGATCAATGCACAAACGCATACGTGGGATCGTGAAATTTTGCAAAAGCTCGGATATAAAGAGGAGTTGTTTACCCAAATATCTCAGCCGTCGACGGTCGTTGGCGAATTCTCGGACGAAGTGGCGAAATTCGTGGGCTATAAGGCGAAGGTGACTTTGCCCTGCACGCACGATACGGCAAGCGCCGTCATCGCCGCGCCCATTCAGGCGGGGAGCCCTTATATATCCAGCGGCACGTGGTCGTTGCTCGGCGTAGAGGAGCCCTTCGCACATACCGACGAAGGGGCGGAAAAATCGGGATATTCCAACGAAGGGAGCGTCCATTTCACCTTCCGCTTGCAAAAAAATATCATGGGGCTTTGGATGATCCAACAAGTCCGCCACGAACTTGACGACGGGTATTCGTTTGCCGAACTTGCCGAGATGGCGAGAGCCAACCCCGTTCCCGACGAAATCAACGTAAACGAACAGCGGTTCCTTGCGCCGAAGAGCATGATTGACGAGATCGACGGGGCGGTGGGCAGAACGCTTTCCGTCGGTGAACGCGCATACGTCATCTTCAACAATTTGGCAAAGGATTATCATCTTTCCCTGCAAGCGCTTGAAGGCGTGACGGGCAGGCGTTACGAGACGCTGAATATTATCGGTGGCGGCAGTAAAAACGTACTTTTGAATGAGTTGACGAAAAAGTACACGGGCAAGCGTATCATCACCGGTCCTACGGAGGGAACGGCGATCGGAAACTTGATTATGCAGATGATCGGGGGCGGAGATATCCAAGACGTTGCCGAAGGCAGAGAGATCGTAAAAAATACGTTTGATATAAACGAAATATAAAAAATAAAAAATAAAATAAAAAGGAGATATGTATGACAAGATACGAACAGGCAAAACAGGCGTACGCAAAGTACGGTATCGACACGGATGCGGCGATAGAGCGTCTGAAAAATATCCCGGTCAGCGTACATTGTTGGCAGGGTGACGACGTAATCGGCTTCGACGGCTCGGACGAGCTTTCCGGCGGCATCCAGACGACGGGAAATTACCCGGGAAGAGCGAGAACTCCCGAAGAACTTTTCGCAGACGTGAAACGGGCGTTCAAAATCATGCCGGGTAAAAAGAGGATCAACGTCCACGCGTGCTATGCACTCCTTGGGGCGGATAAGGGCAAAGTGGATCGCGACGAGTATACCTACGAATATTTCAAACCTTGGGTAGACCTCGCCAAAGAATGTGGGTTAGACGGCGTGGATTTCAATCCCACCTTCTTTGCGCATCCCAAGATGAAGAACGGACTTTCCCTCTCCTCGCCCGACGAGGAAACGCGCGCTTTCTGGGTGCGCCACGGCAAAGCTTGCTTGAAGATCGCCGCGGAAATGGGCAAGGCTATGAACAGTCCCTGTATGGTGAATATCTGGATCCCCGACGGATATAAGGATATTCCCGTCGACAGACTTTCTCCCCGTCTGCGTTTGAAACAATCGTTGGATGAGATTCTGGAAGATTACGATAAGGAATGGGTGATCCCCGCGGTGGAAAGCAAGGTATTCGGGATCGGCATCGAAAGCTATACGGTCGGCAGCAACGAATTTTATCAGAACTACGCGGCGCAAAAGGGCATCTGCTGCCTTTTGGATACGGGACATTATCATCCCACCGAAGTGGTTTCCGATAAAGTGCCTGCGCTCCTTGCCTTCTACGATAAAGTGGCGCTTCACGTTTCCCGCCCCGTCCGTTGGGACAGCGATCACGTAATCATCGTGGACGACGAACTCAGAGAACTTGCCAAAGAGATCGTTCGCAACGACGCGGATAAAAAAGTGCTCATCGGATTGGATTATTTCGACGCGAGCATCAACCGCCTTTGCGCTTGGGTAACGGGCGTTCGCTCCATGCAAAAAGCCCTTCTTTGCGCAATGCTTTTCCCCAACGAAGAGCTCAGAAAATTGCAAGACGAGCATAACTTCACCAAGATACTCTATCTCAACGAGAAATTCAAATTCATGCCCATCGGCGACGTTTGGGAAGAATATTTGCGCAGACAGGGGTTGAGCGACGACTGGTTCGACGAAGTGGAAAAGTTTGAAAACGAAGTGATCGCGCTCCGCAAATAATTGCAAAAAAACGGCAAATTGTCTCTTAACGGCAAAACGAAATAAGTGTACTATTTTACTTTTTTTGTGTATTTGTAGCCATTGACGAAAAATCGTTTCAATGTTACAATTAAATAGGAATTGCAGGAAATAAATTTAAGGGAATAAAATTATGGTTAAGAAAAATATTTTTGACGCGCCTTTCGTGAAAGAAATGCGCGAAGCAACGGCAAATATGTATCGTCTCGGCTGGGACGAAAGAAATGGGGGCAACATCAGCTATATGCTTGGCGAAGAGGAAGTGGGGGAATACCTCGATTTAAGCGAAGTTATCCGCACCATTCCTACCGGGTTCGACGTAACTCCCTTGATCGGCAAAATCTTCATCGTGACGGGCACGGGCAAGTATTTCAAAAACGTGGACAAGGATCCCGAAACCAACCTCGGCATCGTCCGTATCGCCAAAGACGGTACGACGGCGGAGCTGTTGTGGGGCTATAAGGACGGAGGGAAATTCACTTCCGAATTCCCCGCGCATATGATGAGTCACATGGCGCGTCTTTCCGTCGATCCTACCCACCGCATCGTCATGCACTCCCATCCCACGTATACGATCGCGATGAACACCGTTTGTTCCACGGATGAAAAGGAATTTACGCATAAGCTTTGGCAATCCAACAC
The DNA here is from genome assembly GCA_017626135.1 of Clostridia bacterium. Lineage (GTDB taxonomy): Bacteria > Bacillota > Clostridia > Christensenellales > Borkfalkiaceae > Scatosoma. Next base: position 53,613 of record JAGAJI010000022.1, read on the forward strand.
CGAGGCGGTCGTGGTGTTCCCCGACGGCGTAGGCGTGCTCCCTTGCATGGTCTGCGGCACGAACGAGATCGGTATCGCGACGGCGGAAAAGATGAAGCATTTCCGTTTGGTCGTTTGGACGAATCACGGGATTTACGGAACGGGCAGAACGATGGACGAAGCGTTCGGTTTGATTGAAACGGTGGAAAAGACGGCGCAGATCTATATGCTTTCGCTCGGTCATATCGTCAACGTCATTCCCGATCAAATCATTTCGGATCTGGCAAAACTGTGGAACCTCACCCCGCTCGAGGGGATCTTGAAGGTATGAAAAACAAATAAATATTAAGATAAGGAGAAAATATCATTATGGCAAGAATCGTACTCAATGAAACCAGTTATCACGGCGCAGGTTGTATTCGGGAAATCCCCGCAGAAGTTAAAGGCAGAGGTATCCAAAAAGTATTCGTCTGCTCCGACCCCGATCTCGTAAAATTCGGCGTAACGAAAAAGGTACTCGACGTTCTCGACGCAGCGAATATTCCTTACACGCTCTATTCGGAAATCAAACCCAACCCTACGATTGAAAACGTACAGACGGGTGTGAAAGCGTATAAAGAAAGCGGCGCAAACGGGATCATCGCCATCGGCGGCGGTTCCTCCATGGACACGGCGAAAGCTGTCGGTATCATCATCGCGAATCCTGAATTTGAAGACGTTCGTTCCTTGGAAGGCGTTGCGCCCACGAAGAATCCTTGCGTGCCCATCATCGCAGTACCTACGACAGCAGGCACGGCAGCGGAAGTTACCATCAACTACGTCATCACCGACGTGGAAAAGAAACGTAAATTCGTTTGCGTAGACGTACACGACATTCCCGTCGTAGCGGTGGTCGATCCCGAAATGATGGCGACCATGCCCAAGGGCTTGACGGCGGCAACGGGTATGGACGCGCTCACCCACGCAATCGAAGGTTACATCACGAAAGGCGCTTGGGAAATGACGGATATGTTCCACCTCAAAGCAATCGAGCTCATCTCCAAATCCTTGCGCGGTGCGGTAGAGAACACGAAAGAGGGTAGAGAAGGCATGGCGCTCGGTCAGTACGTGGCAGGCATGGGTTTCTCCAACGTAGGGCTTGGGATCGTGCACTCGATGGCACATTCGCTTGGAGCCGTATACGACACCCCTCACGGCGTAGCAAACGCGATTTTGCTTCCCACCGTCATGGAATACAACGCGGAATGCACGGGTGAAAAATACCGCGACATCGCCAAGGCTATGGGCGTGGAAGGCACGGAAAACATGACGCAGGAAGAATACAGAAAGGCGGCTGTGGACGCTGTCAGACAGCTTTCCAAAGACGTCGGTATTCCTCAGGATCTGAAAGCGATCGTCAAAGACGAAGACGTGGATTTCCTGTCGCAGTCGGCGATGGACGACGCTTGCCGTCCCGGCAACCCGAAGGATCCTACCCTCGAAGATATCAAAGCATTGTATCGTTCGTTGATGTAATCACGAAACGTATATAGGGATCGTACGTTCCACGTGCGTTTCCGTTTATCAAATTCATTTATATCCGTATTCAGAAGTATAGTATGCAAGATAAAAATTTTACTTTTGAAAACATATATAAAAATTTTGAAATAGACGGGACGTTCGTGGAATGTAATCGCTACGGTGAAGGACATATTAACGACACGTTCAAACTCACCGTAGAAAAGGAAGGCGAGAAAGTCAATTACATATTGCAGCGTATCAACAACCGCCTGTTTTCAGACGTGGCGAAACTTATGCGCAATATCGAACTGGGCACCGCCTTCTGTCGTCAGAGTGTGATCAGGAACGGCGGAGACCCTGCAAGGGAATGTCTCAACGTCGTTCCTGCCCGCGACGGCAAAAGCTACTATTTTGACGGCGAAAATTATTTCCGTATCTATGTGTTCATCGAAGGGGCGACGACCTATCAAATCGTCAGAAATCCCAAGGATTTCTACGAGAGCGCGGTGGCATTCGGAAGCTTCGCCAACCTGTTGGCGGACTTCGACGCGTCCCAGCTTTACGAAGTTTTGCCCAACTTCCACAACACCAAAATTCGTTATTAAAACTTTTTGAATGCGGTGCAGGCGGACAAATGCGGCAGGGTAGAGGAAGTCCAAAAAGAGATCGAATGGGTCAAAGCCCATGCGGAGCTTTGCGGTAAAATTGTGGATAAAATCGAAAATGGTGAAATTCCTCTGCGCGTTACGCATAACGACACGAAACTCAACAACGTCATGATCGACGACGCGACGAAAAATCCTGCCAAACAGCTTGGACTCTATGAAGACAGGGGGAGTATTGCACAGGGCAAACGTGCAGATTTTACCGTGTTGGATAAAGACTATCGGGTGATTATGACCATTGTCGGAGGTAAGACGGTATATACTGCGTAAATATTTGAAATTGAGGTGAAAATTTCCTGATACTTTATTGAAAACGGACAAAATAAAAAAACGGACAAAATAAAAAATTTCTCTTTACAAACGGAACGAAACGTGATATAATAGTTTTCGTACAAGGAGATTTATGGAAGGAACATGGCAGAAATAGTAGTAAAAAACGTAAGCGTATTATTTTCGAGCAAAAAGCGTGAAGTGCTGGCGCTGGACAATTTCAGCGCAACCTTTCAGGATGGCATGAACGTCATCATAGGTTATTCCGGGTGCGGTAAAAGCACTTTGCTCAGAAGTATATTAGGGCTTATTGATTACGACGGAGATATATATCTGGACGGCGCGGAACACGACGCGATCTTGGGTATTCGCGGCGAGAATATCGTACTCGACGCAAGCGGACTTACGACGACGCCGACGATCAAGGAGATCCTCGGCAAGACGACGCAGATGTTCGTGAAAGTAGCGCCCGAAGCTCCCGACTGCATCGTATGTCTGTCCGAACGCAACGACATTCAGGCAGGCGACGAAGTCAAGATCAAGTTCGACGAAAGAAAGCTGCACTTCTTCGACAAGGAGACGGAATTCTCCATCATGGGCAGAGAAAGAGCGTAAAGCTGGTGGTATGATAATGGAAACGATTCGTTTATATTCATATTTTAACAAAGACACGGAAGGCGTTTGCGGTGAGCTCACCGCTTATATAAGAACGCCTTCTCGGGAAATCAAAGCGAAGAAAAGACCGGCTGTACTTGTAATTCCCGGCGGAGGATATGAAATGGTTTCCGATCGGGAAGGGGAACCGGTAGCCTTGCGCTTTCTGAACGAAGGATACTGTGCATTCGTGCTCAAATATACGACAAACGTGGCGTATCCTACCCCTTTGATAGAAGCAAGCATGGCGATGGCGTACATTCGTGAGAATGCAGAAAAGTACGGAATAGACCCGACGAACGTGGCGGCAATCGGTTTTTCCGCAGGTGGTCACCTGACGGGTATGTTGGCGACCATGTACGACGAAAAGGAAGTCAAAACTGTTTTGGGCGAAAGAGCAAATCTCGTTCGTCCCGACGCCGTCGTGCTTTCCTATCCCGTGGTTACCATGGAAGATAGGTATACGCACGGAGGAACGAAATGCGTCATCAGCGGAAGCGGAAAGATTCACGACGAGTTCTTATCCATAGAAAAGCGAGTGACAGCAAACAGCGTTCCGGCATTTCTTTGGCATACGATGGAAGATAACTGCGTACGCGTGGAAAATTCGCTTTTCCTCGCCTCGGCATACAGACGGGCAGGTGTACCCTTTGCTTTGCATATCTTTGAAAAGGGTTGGCACGGGTTAAGTGTGTGCGATGAGGAAGTGTTCGATTGCGCAGAGATTGTTGCACCGTTCGGGCACGTGGAAAAATGGTTCGGCTTAGCGATAGACTGGCTGAAATCGAGGGGATTTCAAACGAGGGTAAAAGAATAATGTATTATCTGGGTATAGATCTGGGTGGTATGAGCGCAAAGTGCGCCGTTTTGAAAGACGGCGTGCTTTGTGGCGTCTGTCGCTGTAAAACGGATAGCAAAAACACGCCTGAACAAACGGCGATTGATCTTGCAAATTTGGCGAAGGAAGCCGTGGGAAAGAGCGGATTGAAGCTTTCGGATATCGGTGGGCTTGGTATAGGTTCGCCCGGCGTCATCAATAGCGAAAAGGGCGAAGTCGTATGTTGGGCTAATTTCGGTTGGGAGCACGTGAATCTTGCGGAGCTCGTCAGCCAAAGCCTCGATTTGCCCGTATACGTCCTGAACGACGCCAACGCGGCGGCGATGGGGGAATACGTATACGGCGCGGCAAAGAATTACCGTTCAGCGGTGATGATTACCGTCGGTACGGGGATCGGTAGCGGCATCGTATTCGACGGGCAACTGTTTGAAGGGAACGGCGGGGCAGGCGCGGAACTCGGACATGAAGTAATCCGATTTGGCGGAGAGAAATGTTCCTGCGGTCGCAGAGGGTGTTTGGAGGCGTACGCCTCGGCAAGCGCGTTGATTCGGCAAACGCAGAAGGCGATGGCAAAGCATCCCGAAAGTTTGCTTTGGAGTTTGTGTGACGGCGATAGTAACGCGGTGAGCGGTAAAATACTGTTTGACGCCTTGTATCAAGGGGACAAAACCGCAAAAGCGGTATTTCATAAGTATATTCAGTATCTTTGCGAGGGCGTGGTCAACGTGGCGAACGTCTTGCGGCCGCAGGCGATCATCATCGGCGGAGGGATCAGCGCGCAGGGCGAAACGCTTACCAAACCTTTGCAACGCAGAGCGAACAAGTATATGCTCGGCGGAGAAAGCTGGGCAGAAGTCAAGATCGTAGCGGCAACACTCGGCAACGACGCCGGGATTTACGGAGCCGCGGCGTTTGCGGAAAATAAACGAAAATAAAGGAGAGTTAGAAAAATGAAAAAAATTTTGGTAACGGGCGGCGCCGGGTATATCGGCAGTCATACCGTAGTGGAACTCATTCATAGCGGTTACGGCGTAGTCGTCGTAGACAATCTTTCCAACTCCTGTGAGGAAAGTTTGAACCGTGTGGAAAAAATTACGGGACAGAAAGTCAAATTTTACAAGGCGGATATTCGTAATAAAGCCGCGATGGACCGGATTTTCACGGAAAATAAAATCGACTGGGTCATTCATTTTGCGGGACTCAAAGCGGTCGGCGAAAGTTGCTCCATGCCCGTGGAATACTACGACAACAACTTGAATGGTACCCTCGTGCTGTTGCAGTCTATGCGCGAGCACGGCTGTAAAAAAATCGTGTTCTCTTCCTCGGCAACGGTATACGGCGATCCCGAAGTGTTGCCTTTGACGGAAACCTGCAAGACGGGCGGCACGACCAACCCCTACGGCACGAGTAAATATTTTCAGGAAATCATGCTCACGGACGTATACAAGGCGGATCGGGAATGGACGGTGGTGCTCCTTCGATACTTCAATCCCGTCGGCGCGCACGAAAGCGGACTTATCGGGGAAGATCCCAAGGGGATTCCCAACAATCTGACGCCCTATATTTCCAAGGTTGCAATCGGAGAACTCAAAGAACTGGGCGTGTTCGGGAACGATTATCCCACACCCGACGGTACGGGCGTGCGCGACTATATCCACGTGGTCGACCTTGCAAAAGGGCACGTTGCAGCCATCGATAAAATCCAAAACAACGGCGTATACACTTACAATTTGGGAACGGGAGTCGGATATAGCGTATTCGACGTGCTTCACGCCTTTGAAAAGGCTTGCGGTCATGCCATTCCCTACGTCATCAAACCGAGAAGACCGGGAGATATTGCGGAATGCTACGCAGATGCGAGCAAGGCGAAGAACGAACTCGGTTGGGAGGCAAAACTCGGCATCGACGAAATGTGCGCAAGCAGTTGGAAATGGCAGACGATGAATCCGTCGGGATATATGAAGAACTGATATGAAAGATTTATTGCAAAGAACGGAAGAACTTATCGCATACGCCGAAGAGTATTTGGAGCTTGACAAGGGCGACGAAAACTACGTAAAAAACCGCGTGCTGGAAATTTTGCAAAATTGCGAAGGGGAAGACCTCTCGGAAGAGGAGGCAGACGAAGTGTACGGCGCTTTGTCCCTTCTGCCCTCACAGGTCAATGCAAAATTTCAAAGCTTGTTGAAAACGAGCGGCAAGGCGGCGACCGACTGGCTGTATGATTACTGCGTGCATAACGACTACGTAAAGAAAGCCAAGCTTGATAAGAATCCGAGATTTGAAAGCAACGGATTGATTATCACCATCAATAAGGCAAAACCCGAATTTCGCGATTCCAAAAAAGCGAAGGCAGGCAATACGGTGGAAGGCGGTTTTGCGAAATGCGTCATCTGTCGTGAGAATGAAGGGCTTGCTTCACGCAATAAGCGCACGCTCCGCACGGTGGATATCACCCTCGGCGGGCAGGACTGGTTCTGGCAGTATTCTCCGTACGGATATTTCCACGAACACGGCATTGCCGTCAATTGCGAACATATTCCCATGCACGTCGATAAGGGCACGTTCACAAGGCTTATGGATTTCGTGGACGTATTCCCGCATTATTTCATCGGTTGCAACGCGGCTCTGCCGAGGATAGGCGGAAGCGTTTTAGCGCACGACCATTATCAGGGCGGTGGGGAAATTCTCCCCATGCACAGGGCGAAAGCGGCGTATACGTTGACACATAAGAATTACCCCGACGCCGTCATCGAGGTGGTGGACTGGCAGGGAACGGTCATTCGCGTGATTTCCAAGAATCGCAAGGATATCGAGGAGCTGTGCGAAAGTATTCGTGCGGCATGGGTAGAATACGATTGCCCCGAGCTTGGCATTATCGCTCAGGACGAGGACGGGCGGCACAACAATATTTCGCCCACCGTCGTCAAGACGGAGCGCGGTTATGAAATGAGCGTCATTCTCCGTTCGAATATTACGAGCGAAGAATACCCCGACGGCGTGTTCCACGCCCACCCCGAATTCCACACCATCAAGAAGGAGAGCATCGGCTTGATCGAGGCGCAGGGATTGTTCATTTTGCCCGGACGGCTCGAAAGCGAGCTCGCCGAGATTGAGCGTATTATCGAAGAAAAACGTGAATTACCGCCCGAATACGAGGCGTTCAGGCTCGTTTACGACGAAACCAAAGCCATTTACGGGAATGGAAATTTGAACGTACACGAGGCGATGCAGGAAGAGCTCGGCAGCATCTGCGCGCGGATTTTGGAAAATACCGCCGTGTTCAAGGACAGAGCGCTGACGATTGAATTTTTGAAAAATTTGGGATGTGCATTATGAATGAACGAGAATACGTGTACAAAGTGACGGCGGCAGGTCGGGTGAACATCATCGGGGAGCACGTGGACTATTGCGGCGGCAAGGTATTGCCGGCGGCGCTCGCGGTGAAAAATACCGTCTATATCCGTCCCAACGGTACGAATAAAATCAATCTGAAATGGACGACGTTGCCCGACGAAGTGACGCTCGATATCGATAAGTTGGACAGCTACAAGGGACTCAAATACGGCAATTATCAGGCAGGGAGCGCCCTCATGTGGCAACGCGCGGGACATAAGCTCGTCGGTTGTGATATGTTGCAGGATTGCACGGTGCCGTTTGGTAGCGGACTTTCTTCTTCGGCGGCGATCGAGGTCTCCACGATTGCGGCGCTCGCGACGGTGGCGGGGGAAGAATTCGATCCCGTGGACGTGGCGCTCAAAGCGCAGCAGGCGGAACGGGAATACGCAGGGGTAAACTGCGGTATTATGGACCAGTACGCCTCCGCTTGCGGCAAGGAAAACCATGCGATTTTGCTCGATTGCAAGACGCTGCAAAGGGAGTACGTGCCCGTGGAGCTCGGCGAATATGCGCTCGTAATCATCAACAGCAACAAGCCGCATAACCTCGTGGAAAGCAAGTATAACGAACGTCGCGCGGAAACGGAAGAGGCGTTGCGCGTACTCAAAGAGTACGCGGATATCGAGTGCCTTGCCGATTTGACGGCAGAGGAATTCGAAAAGTACGCACACGTGCTCAGCGGAAAGGTTCGTGACAGAGCCACGCACGTGGTGCGCGAGTGCGAAAGAGTGCGCCTTGCGGTAGCGGCGATGAAAGCAGGGAATATCGAGGCTTTGGGAAAACTGCTGAATGAATCCCACGATTCCCTTTCCAAACTGTACGAAGTGACGGGCAAGGAGTTGGATGCGCTTGCAAAAGCAGCGCAGGAACACCCTGCGTGCATCGGTTCGAGAATGACGGGTGCAGGCTTTGGCGGCTGCACGATTTCGCTCGTGAAGAAGGATTGCGTCAAAGACTTCGAAGCCTACGTATGCGAGCAATACGAGGGGGCTACGGGGTACAAACCGACCTGCTACGAAACGGAAATTTCCGACGGGATAACGGTTGAAAAATTGTAAAACGTATAAATAGGAACGTCATGATTATACGGACACGATAAGCATGTGTGGCGCTATATCGGATATTCGTTAAAATCGTGTTAGGTGATTTTTGCAATAGAAAAGGCTTGTAGCAAAACGCTACAAGCCTTTCATTTCCTGGCGCAGAGAAAGGGATTTGAACCCTTGTATACATTCCTGCATAACACGATTTCGAATCGTGCGCGTTCAACCGCTCCGCCATCTCTGCAAACAGCCTTTATATTATATATTATTTTGCACAAAAAAGCAACTGTTTTTAGGTCATATTTCAATTTTTATTTGTTAAAAAAGTATTGACAATCTGTAAAAACCGTGATATAATTTAAGAAAAGGAGGATATTGAAATGAAATATAAACGCAATCAATTCAACCCTAAATTAGATAAGGCGAACAAAGTTATCAAAGTCATTTATTTTCTTTTATACTTTGCGCTGAATTTATTCATTATCGGGACTTTGGTACATGAGGGAATGCAACCCATAGAGGAAAA
>JAGAJI010000023.1 GCA_017626135.1 Clostridia bacterium
CGCCCGTTTTATTTACTTGATTACTTTTGGAGGTATAAAAATACTATGAATTACGTTTCAGAAAAAAACAACAAGGTGTTCATTTCCGGAGAGATCGTCAGCGACGCGACCTTTTCCCACGAGGTATTCGGGGAAGGATTTTACGAATTTTTCGTGCGCGTCATGCGCCTTTCCGGGCAAGCGGACGTTCTCCCCGTCACCCTCTCCGAGCGGCTCATTCAAGACGGTATGCTTGCCAAGGGCAAGCCCATCTGCGCCCTCGGTCAGTTCCGCAGTTACAATAAAATCGAGAACGGCAAATCCCGTCTGATGCTCACCGTGTTCATTCGCGAGCTCATCGAAGAGCTCCCCGACAAGAATCCCAACAGCATTTTGCTCAGCGGCTATATCTGCAAACCGCCCATCTACCGCACCACGCCCTTCAATCGCGAGATCGCCGACGTGCTGATCGCAGTCAACCGCGCCTACAATAAATCCGACTACATCCCCTGCATCGCGTGGGGACGGAACGCGCGGTTCGTGAAAAACTTAAACGTGGGAGATCGAATCGCGATTTCGGGCAGGATCCAGAGCCGCGAGTACCAGAAAAAGCTTTCCGAAACGGAGACGAGGACGATGACGGCGTATGAGGTATCCGTCTCCAAGCTCGCGGCGTTCGAGGCGGGGGAGGAGTTCGACATCGACAGCGAGTTCGACCTGTACTCCATGCAGAGCAAGAACGCGCCGCTCACCGCGCACCTTGACTATTAACCCAACCTACCATCGACGAAAAGGCGGTGAACACCGTCTTTTTTTACGCTTGACAAACCTTGTTTCCCGTGCTATAATGAAAGGGTAAAGCCGCTTGGCGGCAGGAGGTGACTATGCCCGTTTCCAAAACGGATTTCATTCGCGCGTTACAATGCGAAAAAATGTTGTGGCTGGACGCGCACGCGCCCGAGCTCAAAATTATTCCGCCCGAAGTACAGGCAAGACTCGACGCCGGCAACGACTTCGGGGACGTCGCCATGGGGATTTTCGGGGACTACGTAGAAACGACCACCTTCCGCGAGGACGGGCGGCTGAACTACGCCGCAATGATCGAAAAGACGCAAGCCCTTCTCCGCGACGACGCGCCCGTCATCTGCGAGGCGGCGTTCACTTGGTACGGGAATTTCTGCGCCGCCGATATCCTTAGAAAAGAGGGGGCAGGGTACGCCCTGTACGAAGTCAAAAATTCCCACTCCGCGAGAAAGGAATTCGTCACCGACTTGGGTTTTCAGCACTTTCTTTTGCGCAAGTGCGGCGTTCCCGTCACGTCCTGCAACCTGATTTTGCGCGGCGACGAGCCGCCGCAGGACTATTGCCATCCCGACGAGCCCTACGAAAAGGAGGAATTCCGCACCCACGCGGACTTTCGCTACCGCATCGTCACGGTCACGAAGGGGGCGCGACTCGCCGACAAGCTCGCCTCCGAGCGCATCTTCGAATACGGCAAGCTCAAACGCAAGGACGCTCCTATGCCCGACGTCTCTCCGTCTCACCATTGCGAAACGCCCTATCGCTGTTGGTACTACGAGTATTGTCATAAGTGATACTTATATAATTCCATCTTTTTCCCGTATCAAGTTTTGCGTGTTTTTTAGCGCAAAACTTTCTTTTTTTCGTTCTAATTGTAAGTTTTGCCACGTATAATAGAATAACCAAGGCAATAAGGAGATTATGTATGAACGAAGAAATTGAATATGCAGAAATGTTGGAAATTCCCGTCTCCACGGTAAACGTCGTGCGAAAAAACAGCCGCCGCAAAAAGCGGGCGGAAGGGGCCCTTCCCAAAAGCGCAGAGCCGCAGGAAACGCCCTTGAAGGACTCCGTCATTGCGCAGGTCAACGAGCGTTTGCGCGAGGAGCCCGCAGCGCAAGAGGATTCCTCTTCCACGCCCTTGCAGGTGGAGCCCGACCTCTTTGCAGAGAGCGCAAATAGCGAAGGGCGGTTAGACTTCGATCCTATTCCCGAGCGCATAGACACCGTTCGCCTGTATTCGACCGAGGAATCGACGAGTCCGTTTGCAGACCGCCTTCACGCGCAGGATTATTCCTTAAATTCCGAAAACGAAGGGGGCAGGTATGCGTTGAAGAAGAAAACGCGGCTTGAAAAAGCCCTGGATATCACGTTGAACGCAGAGTTCATTGCCGCGTGCGCCTTGTGCGGAGCCATATTCTTAACCAACGTATTTATGCCGCAGAGCGCCATCAATACCTTCTTCCGCGCCATCGCAGACGCCCCTGCCATCGTGCAGACGGACGATCGCACGTACGCCGATTTCAACTTGTCGCCCGTCGTCAGCGTACTCTCGGATGCGGAACTCACTCTCTCGCCCGCCGGCATTTTGTCCTTTCAGGACGACTGTTGCGTCTACCCCTGCGCAAACGGAAAAGTGGCAGAAGTGAGCCATTCGACGGACGGGATCTATACGATAAAAATCAAATATTCCGACTCTTTTTCAGGCGTCATCAACGGATTGAGTCAAGTCTATTACGCCGTGGGCGACGAGGTAAAAGCGAACGTCCCCGTCGGCTACGCGGACGGCAAAACCGAAGTGCAGGTGACGATGTACGACTCGGGCGCCCTCTTAAATTGTTTCCACCTCACGGAAGAAAACTGTCTTGCCTGGTTGGAAAATTCGGAGGAAAAATAAGTATAGCTTATGCCATATTCGAATCAACGAGCAGCGCGGCAGCCGTCAGGCAGCCGCGCGCTTTCCACGCAAGAGCCTAAAAAACCGCTCTTCCGCCTGCACCCTCTCTTTCTCGTCGCGGGGATTTGGTACGCGTGCACGGGGGAGCTCTTCCTCTTTTTGTTGAGCGCCCTCGTCGCCGTGCAGCACGAATGCGCGCACGCTTTCGCCAGCGCGTCGCTTGGATACCGCCTGAATAAAATCGTGCTCATGCCCTACGGAGCCGTCATCGACGGGGACTTGCAGGGGATTAGTTTCAAGGACGAGATTTTCGTCGCCGTCTGCGGCCCGCTATGCAACCTCGCCACCGCCGTGTTTTTCGCGGCGCTGTGGTGGACGGTCCCCACGACCTACGCGTTCACGGACGTCGCGTGCTATTCCTCCCTCGCCATCGCCCTCGTCAACCTGCTCCCGGCGTACCCCCTCGACGGCGGCAGGATCTTAAAGTGCGCGCTTGCGGAGAGTTTCTTGAAACGCACCCCGGAGACCGGCAAGGCGGAGAAACGGGCGGAAAAAATCTGCCGCGCGATCACCCTGTTTTTCGCCGCCTTGCTCTTGACTTTCTTCGTCCTTCTCGCCGCAAAGGGCAAATGGAATTTCTCCCTGCTTGCGTTCACCCTCTTCCTCGCCGTCGGTGCCTTCGGCAACCGCGACAAGCAAGCCGTCTACGGGAAGCTGGACTTTTCCTGTCGGAACGCCTTGGAAAAGGGAGTGGAGATCCGTCGGGTCGCCGTGCTCGATCGTTGCACCGTCAAGCAGGCGTTGCGGTTTTTGGGTCGGGGGAGTTATCTGCTCCTCGAAGTGTACGACAAAAACGAACGGCACCTGTTCGATCTGTCCCAAAACGAGCTCTCAAAGCTCTTTTTGCAATCTGCGTCCCCCTACGACACCCTCGGAAAATTGTATAAAAATTAAAGTATTTCTTTGCAAAAACAGCAGAAAACCCTTGCAAAAACGATTCTATTTGTGCTATAATAATAGTCGGCGCCTTTTTCGGCGCACAGAAACGGGTTGGATAGGACATGATCAAGACGACGAAAAAGGAATGGTTTTTGGATAGATATTGCGGACAACAGTTCGCCGCACTTTTGGAGGACGGGATCCTGACGGAATTTTCCTGCGAGGACGAACCCCGTACCGCGTGCGTGGGGAACATCTACAAAGGCAAGGTCGTCAACGTGCTCTCCGGCATGAACGCCGCGTTCGTAAACTGCGGTTTAAGCCGAAATTGCTACCTCTCCATGGAGGAGACGTACACCGATTATTCCAAGTACGACGGTACCATGGTCGAGACGAACGATAAAATCCACAACCTGAAAGAGGGGGACGAGATCATCGTCCAGATCACCAAACCCGCGCGCGGAAACAAGGGCGCGAAGGTGACGACGCACCTCTCCTTCGTGGGCAAGCGCATCATCTATCTACCCAACACTCCCTTCCTCGGGATTTCCAGAAAAATCACCGACGAGGCGGAGCGCGCGCAGCTTTTGCAAGTCGCCTCTTCCATGCGCGAGCGCGAAGAGGAGGGATTCATCGTCCGCACGCAAGCCCCCTACGCCACCGACGAGCAACTCAAAACGGAGGCGGAGTACCTCAAAAAACTCAATCTGACCATGCTCGAACGGGCGGAAAACGCCCCCGTCAACACCCTTTTGTACGAGACGGAAGACCTGCCCGCACGCGTCATTCGCGACAGTTTCGAGGGGGGATTGCATTCCATTCACGTAGGCGACGAAGCGCTCTATCAGCGGCTTTTGCAGCTCATTCGACTGCGCGGCGATATCCCCGAAAACAAGCTCATCAAATACATGGGTAGCCGCTCCATGTTGCAGGAGTACGGGATCACCCCGCTCGTGCACGAAACGGCGCACCCGACCGTACCCTTGGAAAACGGCGGTTACCTCGTCATCGAACCCACCGAGGCAATGACGGTGGTGGACGTCAACACGGGGAGCTTTATCGGCAGCGAAAACCTCGAAGACACCGTGTTCGAGATGAACCTCGTCGCAGCGAAGGAGATCGCTCGGCAGGTTCGCCTTCGCAATATCGGCGGCATCGTCGTCGTGGACTTCATCGACATGGCGGACGAAGCGCACAAAGCCGCCGTCACGGAAACTCTCCGCGAAGCGTTGGCGCTCGACCGCGCAAAGTGCAACGTGCTCCCCATGAGCGAGCTCTGCCTCACGCAATTCACCCGCAAGCGCGTGGGCAACAACGTACTCTCCTACCTCGTCAAGCCCTGCTCCTGTTGCGGCGGCATCGGTTACGTGCGCGAGGACATCTTCATCATCACCCGTATCCGCAACGCCCTTCTGGACTGTTTCTGCAACGGCTTTACCACGGCGGTGGTGGAGCTCAACGAGCACATCATGCGGAAGATTGTTTCCGAACAGCTTTTCGCCACCGAGGCGCGCGAGCGTTGGCGGGACAAGGAAGTATATTTCGTGCCCCATCGGACGTATAAGGAAGATTATTTCACCGTCCGCGGGGAGCTTGAAACGCCCCTCTCCCTGCCCGAAAAAACGCAGAGTTTGCACGAAACGATTATACCATGTACGAGATGAATGAAAAATAACGGACGGACGCGTAAAAAATACGCGTCCTTTTTTGCTCCCTTTTTGCCCGACTTTTTCACGGAGGAAGGAGTGGTTTTGTCAAGCTCCACTCGACCGAGGTTATCCAAAATTCCCCTTTTCAAAACGCTTTACAATTACGCGTAAATCGTGTTATAATAGAAACGGAGAATTGAAAACAGGAAAACCCCGTTTGATTTCAGTAAAAAACGGGTAAATATTACTATATGGAAAACAGAGATAATACGATCATGAATACGAATTTACTGCCCATCGTGCCCCTTCGCGGCAAGGTGGCGTTTCCGCACACTTCGATTTCCTTTGAAGTCGGGCGGAAAGTGACCCTCAAAGCCATTGAGCGCGCGTCCAACAACGACGATCGCTTGGTGCTCATTCTCACGCAGAAACAGACGGAGAAGGACGATGTCGAACCGTCCGATCTTTACACCGTCGGGTGCGTGGCGAAAATCAAACAGGTCGCCCAGCTTTCGGGCGGCGTCATTCGCGTGCTTTGCGAAGGGCTGTACAGAGCCAAGGCGCGCGCCCTTTCCATAAGCGAAAACGACGGCTGTATCTACGGCGTCGCGGACGAGCTCCCCGTTCGTCACGGCGACGAGGTACTGGAAGAGGCGTACTTCCGCACCGCCAAAGCGTTGGTGAAAGACGTGCTCGCGACGGACGGGAAGATTCCCAAGGAAACGGTGGTGAAGCTCGATAAGATCGAGGACGCGGACGAGTATATCGACGTGGCGCTCTCCGCCATGCGCGTGCGTATCGACGTGAAACAACTTCTTCTGGAAGAGACGCACGTCGTGGAGCGGCTCAAACGGTTTGAGCAATGCTTAAACGACGAGCTGGAAATCTCCAAAATCGAGAAGAAGATCGCCAACGCCGTCCGCCAGAACATCGACAAAAACCAGAAGGAATACTTCCTGCGCGAGCAGATCAAAGCCATTCACACCGAGCTCGGCGACGACGAAAAGGAAGAGGACGAGTATCGGGAAAAGATACTCAACAAACACCTGCCTGCCACGCTCGAGGAAAAATGCCTCAAAGAGATCCATCGCATGGGCAAGATGCCCAGCTCCTCGCCCGAGTATACCGTCATCACGAATTACCTCGATCAGGTGCTTGCGCTCCCCTGGACGGAAGAGACGGTGGACACCGAGAAATTAGAGGACTGCGTGGCGGTTTTGAACGCCGACCACTACGGACTTGAAAAGATCAAGGAACGCATCACCGAATACCTCGCCGTGCTCAAACTGACGGGGAACATGAAGGCGCCCATTCTCTGCTTCGTCGGGCCTCCCGGCGTCGGTAAGACGAGCATCGCGCAATCCATCGCAAGGGCGCTGGGGCGCAAGTTCGTCCGCATGAGCCTCGGCGGCGTCAAGGACGAAGCGGAAATCCGCGGGCATCGCCGCACCTACATCGGCGCAATGCCCGGGCGCATTTTGTACGGCATGAAGAACGCCGGCACGATCAACCCCGTCTTTCTGCTCGACGAAATCGACAAGCTCTCCTCGGATATCCAAGGGGATCCTGCCAGCGCCTTCCTCGAAGTGCTCGATCCCGAGCAGAACTCCACCTTCCGCGATCGCTATATCGAATATCCCTACGATTTGAGCAAGGTGCTCTTCATCACGACGGCGAACTCCCTCGACGGGATCCCTTCGCCCCTGCGCGACCGTATGGAAATCATCGAGCTTTCGGGCTACACGATGGAGGAAAAAACGGAGATTGCCAAGCGCTACCTCGTGCCCAAACAGCTCGCGGCGAACGGCTTGACGGCGGAGAACCTCACCATCACGACCGAGGGGATCCAAACGACCATCGAAGGGTACACGAGAGAGGCGGGCGTGCGTACTTTGGAACGCACCATCGGCACCCTCTGCCGCAAGGTCGCAGTGCAGTACGCGAACGATAAAAATATGCCGCCCGTGGAACTCAACGCAGACATGGTACCCCTGTTTTTGGGTACGCCCCGTTTCAAACCCGACGACGAACGCTTCGACAAAGAGGTGGGCGCGGTGACGGGACTCGCATGGACGGCGTTCGGCGGCACGACCCTGACGGTCGAAGCTACCCTCACGCCGGGCAAGGGAGAGTTGAAGCTCACGGGGAAACTCGGCGACGTCATGAAGGAATCCGCAACGGCGGCGCTCACCTACGTGCGCGCGCACGCGGATAAATACGGCATTCCCGCAGAGAAATTCTCGACGAACGATCTGCACGTACACGTTCCCGACGGGGCAACTCCCAAGGACGGACCGAGCGCAGGCATCACGATGGCGACCGCCATTCTCTCCGCATTCACGGGCAGACACGTGCGCGGCGACGTTGCGATGACGGGGGAAATTTCCCTGCGCGGCAAGGTGTTGCCCATCGGCGGACTCAAAGAAAAATCCCTCGCCGCAAGACGGGTGGGGATCCACACCGTCCTCATTCCCGACGGAAACAAACGCGACCTCGACGAACTCCCCGAGATCGTCAAAGAGGATATCCTGTTCATTCCCGTCAAGGAAGTGCACGAGGTGTTCGACCTCGTCCTCGAAGGGGGCGAATTCTACGACTGCTCCGAAAACGAGCTCAGAAAGAGCAAGCAGGAGGCGGGCACAACGCCCCTTCCGACTCTCCCCGAAACGGATTCCCGAGAGGGCGTCCGCTGTTGATTGACAAAGGATAAAACCAAAAAGGAGGGCACCATGTACGAGACGAACGACAAAACGCAGGCGCCTGCGCTCGTGATCAAAAACGCAACGTTCATCACCAGCGCGGCAAAAGCAGAACAATTTATCACCCCCGATAAGCCGATGATCGCCGTATGCGGAAAATCCAACGTGGGGAAGAGCTCCTTTATCAATATGCTTGCAAGTCGCAAGAAACTCGCCAAAACGAGCAGCGAGCCGGGGCGCACCCGCCTCGTCAACTACTTTGATTTCGGGGAATTTATCCTCGCCGATCTGCCCGGGTACGGGTTTGCGAGGGTGTCCAAGGGCGAAAAGGAGAAGTGGGCGAAGACGCTCGATCAGTTTTTCAAGAAGAGCGAGCACATCTCCCACGTGTTTATGCTCGTGGACGCTCGGCACGACCCCACCGCGGACGACGTGCAGATGATTGAGTTTTTGCATTACTACACCATTCCCTTCACCGTAACGCTGACCAAGGCGGACAAGCTGTCGAGAATGAAACTCAAAGAACATATCAAGGCAATCGCCGCCGATTTGTATTTGGGGGAGCAGAATTTGCTCGCCACGAGCGCGGAAACGGGTTACGGAAAGAACGACGTTCTCCATAAGATCGCGTCCGTTATCGAGTTGGCGAAGAGTCCCCTGCCCGTAGACGAGGACGAAGACGAGGACGTGGAAGAAGAATAAGACCCACTGCCTCGGGCATAGGGTATGCCCGAGGCGGTTTTTATTGGTCAAGTCCGTGTGCAGCTGAATGGCTTACATGGAAAACGCCGCGTCGGGCAAACCCGACGCGGCGTTCTTATAAAAAATTATAATTACTTTTTACCCCGATATCAAACGTTGTGTACCGTACTGCGCGTAGACATAAGACCATTGCATTTAATGGTATCTTTAATCATTTTTGCAACCATCTTGTATTTTTTTACATTGTGTAAAATAACTTCGCCGTGATCGGCGCCGATGGCAACGTTGATGACGACGTCCGCATACCCGAAGATTGCACCCTTCAACGTTCTGCGAAGAGATACGCTCATGCCCGGTCTCAAAAGCAGTTTGCAGACTTTTTTTCTGTCCTTTCTGTCCATCTGCACGATCATGGTGTCCTGCACCTTGTACTTGATTGCCGACCCTTTCGCCCGAACGATCAGGCAAACGATCAACGTGATCAGGGTAAGCACGAAGGGAAGGAAGGGAAGTGTCTCCCGCATCGATTCCATAGCCAAGGCGTTGACGATTTGGTCCAAAAGCCCCATGATATTGTATTGCAGCATCCACCATAAAAATACGGGAAGCAATACCCCGAAAATCAAAGCCCAGCCCGTCGAAATCGACGCCATGCCGCTCGTCTTAATGGACTGTTTGATATCCTCGTAGGCGCGAATGGGTTTTCCTTGCTGAATGACGTAGTCGTACGTGAAATCAGGGGAAACGTCCACGTCTTTCTTTTTCTTATTTTCCTTACTCATTTCTATTTTCCACCGCCTTTTGGTTATAGTACTCCTCATTGTGGTGCTACTATTATACAATAGATTTGTTCAGAATGCAAGTGTTTTTGAAAATTTTCCAGAAAATCGCACCACGTTTTTTGGTACTCTTTGTCTTTTACCAAATTTTATGGTATTATAATGGCATGATAGAAATCAAATTTGCGGAAAACTTAAAGAATTTGCGCATGGAGTCGGGTTTGACTCAAAAGAAGTTGGCGGAGATGATCGGCGTGGACCAACGCACGGTGAGCGCTTGGGAGCGCGGAACCAGTCAACCGAGTTTGGAAATGCTTGCCTTGTTGTGCGAAATTTTCGAGGAAAATTTCGACGGGCTGTTGGCGTAACCCCCGACGCCGCATAATCGCAATAGTACGTCGTTGAAAAAAAGGAGCTTTGCGCCCCTTTTTTTATTGCGAAAATTTATTTCCGTTTTGCCCAAACGTATTTGATCACCGCGGCGCCGATGATGACGACGTACCCCACGAGGCTCCACCAGTCGGGAAATTGCGACAGGAAGAGTATGCCCCAAACGGCGGCGAAGAGGACTTGGGAATAATCGTACACCGACACTTCCTTCGCCGGCGCGAAGGTGTACGCCTTGGTGACGGCAAACTGCGCGCCGCCTGCCGAAAGCCCCGCAAGCAACAAAAATCCCACCTGCGCGAAGGTCATGGGCTCGTATTCGAGGATTGCCATGGGCAGCATACTCACACAAGAGAACGCCGAGAAAAAGAAGACGATGACGGCGGTACGCTCCCCGCGCGTGCCGAGCTTTCGCACGAAGGTGTACGCGAGCCCTGCGCTCAAGCCCCCGACCACGCCGACGAGGGCGGGGAGGCTCTGAAAAATATCGAGAGAGGGTTTGACGACGAAGAGCGCTCCTGCGAACGCCACGCCCACGAGGAGCAGGTCCTTCCACGAGGGCTTTTCGCCCAGCACCCAAATGGAGAACACGATGGACGCAAAAGGCGCGAGCTTGTTTAAGATGGACGCGTCCGAAATGTTCATGTGATCGATGGCGTAGAAATTGCAGAGGATTCCTACCGTCCCGGCGATCGAGCGACCGAGAAGCGCAGGCAGGCTGCCCTTTTTCCACTTGAAACTTCCGCTTTTGAGGAGCAACGCCGCCCCGAACAGCGCGGCAACGACGTTTCGGAAAAACGCCTTCTGAAAGGTGGGTAAATCTCCCGCAAGCCGCACGAACAGACTCATGAGCGAATAGAAGAACGCCGAAATCACGATGAAGAGGATCCCTTTGAAAATATCCCCCCGTTTGTCGTCAAGCGTTCGTTCTTTCGTTGCGGACATGGGTGCCTCGTTTTGAGACTCTTCCCCATTCGTCGCGGACATGGGTGCCTCGTTTTGAGGTTCTTCCCCATTCGTCGCGGACATGGGTGCCTCGTTTTGTGTTTGATTGTCTTTTTCCTGTGTGTCGTAGTCCATACTACTATTATACTCTGATTTTTTGAAAAAGTAAACGAAAAGGGGAGGCGCACCGCAATTTACAAAATAAAGAACCGACTGCTTAGGGCAGTCGGTTTTCATCTCATTTTGATTATTCAGCGATGGGATAAACGCTTGCTTTTTTCTTATCTTTGCCCATTCTTTCGTAACGAACTACACCGTCAACGAGTGCGAACAAGGTGTCGTCTTTGCCGATACCTACGTTCGTACCGGGATGAATCTTCGTGCCTCTCTGGCGAACGAGGATATTCCCTGCAAGAACTGCCTGACCGTCGCTGCGCTTCGTGCCAAGGCGTTTTGCTTCGCTGTCTCTACCGTTGTGGGAGGAGCCGGTACCTTTTTTATGAGCGAATAAACTGATAAAAATCATCTTTATTTCTCCTTAAAATTCAAATTTCTCCGCTTCTTAACAGAAGCACTTGCAATTAAAGTTCGATCTTTTCAACTTTGACTGCTGTGAAGGGCTGTCTGTGACCCTGCTTTTTACGCTCGTTCTTCTTGGACTTATACTTGAAAACGATGATTTTCTTCGCCTTGTCCTGCTTTACAACAGTCGCGGTAACTTTTGCGTTTTCCACTTCAGCGCCGGCTTTCACTCCGTTTTCATCAGCAACCATGAGAACTTTGAAGCTGACGGATTCGCCTTCTGCCGCTGCGAGCTTTTCCACTCTCACAACGTCGCCTTCCGCAACTTTATACTGCTTGTTCCCGTTATCGATAATCGCGTACATAGTTTTTACCTCCTCTTTCCAGTCTCGAAGAAATGCAAGGCGCAGCGTTTTTTGATAAAAATGCTGACTTAAAAAAGCCCGTTCCTATCGGCTCGACTATTACTATATCACAAAATTCTCCTCCCCGTCAAGCATTTTTGCATGATTTTTTATATTTTTCTGCTTTTTTAGCCATAATAGTAATACCAAAATAAAAAGGAGACCGATTTATGGAACAAGACAGAAAGAAAACGGAAGAGGCTTTGGCGGAAATTTACCGCAACGCACAGCTTGCTTTGACCTCGATCGCCAACATTCTGCCCGAAGTGGGCGAGGACGAGCGATTGAAAAACGAGCTCCACGCCCAGCACGAGGAATACGAACAATTTTCCGCGAAGGCGTGTATGCTCGCGCGCGATGGGGATATCGAAATCAAGGAACCCAGCCCCATGAAGAAAGCGATGATGTGGGGTTCGATCAAGATGAACACGATGACGGACAACTCCCGTTCGCACATTGCGGAGATGATGCTGCAAGGGACGGTGATGGGGATTTCCGCCCTGCGAAAAACGGCGGGGGAACTCGGTGAAAACGGCGATGAACGCATACCTGCCCTGCTCGAAGAGATGATAAACCGC
>JAGAJI010000024.1 GCA_017626135.1 Clostridia bacterium
GTACAAATGCAAATTCAAGGCGAAACGTCCGTCAATAAACTGATCGTACTTTTTGTGTTCGATAAAATGGAAACGGCTCTGTCCGAGAGAACGTTGCTCGAAATGTGTTCTTCGGTCAACAACTGGCTGCATTATATCGACTGCAAAGAACTGCTTCCCCGTCTTTTGGAAGACGGGTTCCTTTGCCACATTGCCGGCGAGGACGACGACCCCCTCTACGTCATCACGGGCGAGGGCAGAGAGAGCCTCAATAATTTCTATATCAACATTCCCAAGAGTATCCGCGACGAAATTTCCGCGTACGTCAAGAACAACAGCCGCAAGCTTCGCAACAGACAGGAATGCAAGTCCGACTACTTCCAGAACGTGGACGGCACCTACACCGTGTACTTGAAAATCCTTGCGCTCGTGCAGCCCATGTTGGAGCTGAAATTCGTCGTGCCCGACAAAAAGACGGCGCAAAATATCTATAAAAACTGGGAAAGCAAGGCGTCCGACCTCTATTCCGCCATCTACGAAACGTTGGTGGATTAAATCCCGCCTGCGGTATCTCTTCACCCCCATACAAATTCATAAGGAAGGTATAAAATCATGTTTACTTATTCCCCCCAAGGTACTTGTTCCAGACAAATTTTGTTTGACGTGGACGAAAACAACAAAATCCACAACCTTCGCTTCATCGGCGGTTGCAGCGGCAACCTCCAAGGCATTGCCAGACTGGTAGAAGGCAGAGACATCGACGAAGTGGAAAGCCTGCTCGCAGGTGTGCGTTGCAGAGGCAATACGTCCTGCCCCGATCAGCTCTCCAAAGCGATCACCGCGTATAAGGCAGAAGCGTCCAAATAATCTGCCTTCCACCCCTTTCGTTCAGCGTGCGAGGCGTGGCTTTTCGTCACGCGCCCTTTTTTGCTCTTTTTCTCTCTCCTTTACGGAAAACGAGCATACCATGTACGCATTGAAAGAAAAGTTAAGCCGTTCGGGCGTCCCGAACGGCTTTTCCTTTTTAGTGTTTGAAATGTCTTTCTCCGACGAAGATCATCGCGATGTTCGCCTCGTTGCAAGCGTCGATGGAGAGCTGGTCGCGAATACTTCCGCCCGGCTGAATGATTGCCGTGATCCCGGCTTTCACACACTCCTCTACGCAGTCGGGGAAGGGGAAGAAGGCGTCGCTCGCCATGACCGAGCCCTTAATCTCTTCGCCCGCGTGCGCAATCGCCTGCTGCGCCGCCCAGATGCGGTTGGTCTGTCCCATGCCGATGCCCGTCGTTCTGTCTGCTTTGCCCACGACGATGGCGTTGGATTTGGTGTGTTTCACCACCTTCCAGTTGAACAAAAGCGCCTGCATTTCCTCTTCCGTCGGCGCGCGTTTGGTCACGACTTTCACGTCCTCTTCGTTGAACAGACTGTTGTCGTAATCCTGCACCAAAAGTCCGCCGTACACCTTCTTCATATCGTACGCGCTCTTTTCTCTTTGCGCTTTGATATCGGGCAATTCGAGCAAGCGAATGTTCTTTTTCTGTTTCAGGATCTCGAGCGCACCCTCCGTGTAGCTTTCCGCAATCACAATTTCGATGAAGATCTTATTGATCTCCGTCGCCGTCGCTTCGTCCACTTCGCCGTTGATCGCGAGGATTCCGCCGAAGACGGAAACGGGGTCGGATTCGTACGCTTTGACGTACGCTTCGTGAATGGTCGCGCCCACGCCTACGCCGCAGGGATTCGCGTGTTTACAAGCCACGACGCAAGGTTGATCGCCGAACTCTTTGACGAGCTCCAACGCACCGTTCGCGTCGTTGATGTTGTTGTAGGAAAGCTCCTTCCCCCAGAGCTGTTTCGCCTTGGAAAGGGAGCCTGCGCGCAAAAATTCTTCGCTGTAATAGGACGCGCCCTGATGGGGATTTTCGCCGTAACGCATATCCTGCGTCTTTTCATACGCAAACGTGATGCTGTCGGGGAAACGAATCCCCAGTTTCTCGGCGAGGTAGTTGGAGATCATACTGTCGTACACCGCCGTATGCGCGAAGACTTTATATTGCAAATATTTCTTGGTTTCAAGGGAAATTTCCCCTGCCTCCAACTCGGAGAGTACCTTTTCGTAATCCTTGGGATCCACGACGACGGCGACGTCCTGATAATTCTTTGCCGCCGCTCTGATCATGGTAGGGCCGCCGATATCGATGTTCTCGACTGCTTCCTCGAAAGATACGCCGGGCTTGGAAATCGTGGCTTTGAAGGGGTAGAGATTGACCGCTACGATATCGATCGTATTGATGTGGAGGGACTCCAACTGCGCCATATGCTCGGGGTTGGAACGCATCGCAAGCAGCCCTGCGTGCACGACGGGATGCAAAGTTTTTACTCTGCCGTCCAAACATTCGGGGAAGCGCGTGAGTTCGCTGATACCGATGACGGGGAGTCCTGCTTGCTGCAAAACCTTCGCCGTACCGCCCGTGGAAATAATCTCGTAGCCGCAAGCGATGAGACGCTGACAGAACTCTACGATGCCCGCTTTGTCGGAAACGCTGACCAATGCTCTTTTCTTCATAATGTCTACCTCTTCGTTTATTTTTTTCTTATCTGGGCATACTGTCCGTATGCTTATTTTCTATATATTGTTGAGCGCTTATATCTTAGCCGTCAATTTCTACGCCTTCCTGCTCGTCAAATCTCTGCGCGATCAGGAACGGCGAGACGAGCTCGAACGACAGGCGTCTCCCCTTGCGGAGAGCGCAGAGAACGCTCCTTCGAGAAATCGAAAGGCGACGGACAGGTCGCTGGGGAAGCTGTTGTTGACGGGCGCGCTCGGCGGCGCGATCACCCTTTACGTTTGTATGTTTCTGTTTAAGTATCGAAAGACGGATTTATTGCCGATGGTGCTCCTGCCCGTGCTCGGGGCTTTGAACGTGTACCTATTCGTACTTTTGTTCCGTTCGGGGTTTGGATTTTTTCTCGTGCGCTGAATATGCGCGTACGCATATATGCGCCTGTATTCATTATAACATATAAATCGAAAGTACGCAACCAAACGAGCGATATCTTTCTTAAGTTTTCACAAGGAAAGAACTTTTCATTTTTTGATGATTTCGATTAAAAAGAAAAAAAGAAAAAGTTTTTACAAAAAAATTCTAAAAACCCCGAAAAATTATTTGACAAATTCTTGAAATAGTGCTATTATATACAGGCATTGTTGATGCGGCGCCGGTGTGCGGTTAATGCGGGTGTAGTTCAATGGTAGAATTCCAGCCTTCCAAGCTGGCCGCGTGGGTCCGATTCCCATCACCCGCTCCAAAGATTTGCGCCTGTAGCTCAGTTGGATAGAGCAACGGCCTTCTAAGCCGTGTGTCAGGAGTTCGAATCTCTTCAGGCGCACCAAATAAATGGCGTACATGGCGGGCGTAGCTCAGTTGGTTAGAGCGCCAGATTGTGGCCCTGGAGGTCGCAAGTTCGATTCTTGTCGCCCGCCCCATTTATTGATTGGGGTGTCGCCAAGTGGTTAAGGCACCGGATTTTGATTCCGGCATTCGTAGGTTCAAATCCTGCCACCCCAGCCAC
>JAGAJI010000025.1 GCA_017626135.1 Clostridia bacterium
ACGTTTCGCCTTGAATTTGCATTTGTACGCTCCTAAAATCTATCGTGGACAAAATTTCATTCCCTATTATACATGAAAACGCGCATAAAATCAAGGCGTTTTGCAAAAAAATATTGACTTTTTTTATTTTTGTGTTATAATAGAGGAAAAATGATGAAAAATCATGGGAGAAAATATGGATTACGTGGAAAAAACGGTTGAAAAACATTACGTCTACGAAGGAAAAATCATCAAGGTGCGCCGCGACGATGCGATCCTTCCCAACGGAGAACCCTGTATTCGGGAGCTCGTGGAGCACAGCGGCGGCGCTTCCGTCTTATATATCGAGGACGGAAAAGTTCTGCTCGTGAGACAGTTCCGCTACGCGTACGGGGAGAGCGTATACGAGATCCCGGCGGGGAAGTTGGAATATGGTGAGGACCCCAAAGCCGCGGCGGCGAGGGAGCTGGAAGAAGAGGCAGGCGTCAAAGCGGGGCGGTTGGAGCTTTTGTTCACCCTCTATCCCACGCCCGGGTACACCAACGAAAAGATTTATATTTACCGTGCATACGAAGGAGAGAAAGTGCAGGCGCATTTGGACGAAGGGGAGTTTTTGGACGCAGCGTATATTCCCTTGGAACGGGCGAAAGAAATGCTTGCAAACGGAGAGCTGAAAGACGGGAAGACGATCGTCGCCTTGCAGGCGTATTTCCTGTCGGAAAAATGATTCAACGCGTACATGGTATGCCGAAAACACAAAAAGCCGAGGTCGGGAAACCCGACCTCGGCTTCGCTTACTCAGCGATAATAAGGAGAAAAAGAATGAAGAAAGCACTTAGTGGCAGCAGCTGTTGCAAGAAGGGGTGAGCAAGGAAGCGAGCGTGCCGTTTTTGTAGAGACAGAAGAGAAGCGCCAGAATGATGGGCAATCCGCATCCGCTGAACAGGTTGGAACAGAAGAAACCGTCTTTCGAACCGAGAATAAGTAAAGCGATGAGAATCCAAAGGGTGACGTTATTACCCTGAGAACAACAATTCATAAAAAACCTCCTGTGTTTGCCGCAGGGGTATGTAACTCGTTTCTTCTCCGCGCGAAGCGGAAATACCTGCGGTTTTATCTTTCTAATACATCATATTCTCGGGAAATTCCTTTTTGTGTATGGAAATCGGAGTTTTTTCAAGAAAAACTCACTTTTTGCGCGTTCATTTTGTTGCGAAAAAAAGAAAAATGCGGTATAATAGAGTATATCCCGAAAGGAAGCAAATACGCGTCCGCGGTTTGACTGATCATCTTGAGGGGTAAATACATTTTTTCTACGGATACCCAAAAAGGGGTTCGATGGAGGATTTTATGAAACGTGAAGAATTTTTCTCTTCCAGGCGTATCACGGGGATCGCGGTCTTACTCGCGCTCGTGATTGTGTTGCAGGCGGCGCTCGGCACCATTCAGATCGGCTTCGTGCAACTCAACTTTTCCTTAATTCCCATTGTGCTCGGCGCTCTTTTATACGGCGCGATCGCAGGCGGGATACTCGGCTTTGCCAACGGCGTGGTTGTGCTCATTCAGGTGATTATCGGTGGAGGAAACCCCTTCTATTATGCCATCTGGACGATGACTCCCTTCTGGGCGGCGCTCACCTGCCTCGTCAAAGCGACGGCAGCAGGCTTTTTGGCGGGGTGGCTGTTTGAGCTCATCGCAAAGAAAAACGTGCTCGTCGGCGTGTTTACCGCCTCGGCGGTCGTGCCCGTCGTCAATACGACATTGTTCATTCTCGGCTGTCTTTGTATGAACGAGAGTATCAACGAGTTTCAGGCGATGTTGCCCGATTTTGCGGGTATGAACATATTTGTGTTCATTCTCGTAGGGCTCGTGACGTTCAATTTCTTTATCGAGCTTGCCATCAACTTGGTGGTAGCTCCGTCCTTGCACCGCGTCATCGGAATTTTGGATAAGAGATTCAAGAAAAAAGAAGATATTCATGGAGATGTGGAATGATTATTTGTATTGACATCGGCAATACCAACATCAAATACGCCATTTACGATAAGGACGTATTGAAATTTTCCTTCCGCGTAGCGACGGATCTGAAAAAGACGTCGGACGAATACGGCGCGTTGCTCACGAGCATGCTTTCCACGAACGGCGTGGCGGTCAAGGAGCTTGAAGGGGGGATCATTTCCTCGGTCGTGCCCTCACTTGACTACACCATTGATAAAATGTGCGATCTGTATTTGCATATTTCGCCTTTGCACGTTGCGCCGGGGCTCAAATCGGGCTTGAACATTCGTTGCGACGATGCACGCGAAGTGGGGGCGGATCGAATCGTCAACTGCGTTTCCGCCATCGTCGGCTACGGAGAGGGCGTGCCCATGATCGTCGTGGATTTCGGTACGGCGACGACCTTTAATATCATCAGCGAGAACAACGAATTTATCGGCGGCGTCATTGCGCCGGGGATCAAGGGATCTCTTGACTCCCTCGTCAACGGCACGGCGAAGCTCCCTCGCGTGGAGATTGAGGCGCCCAAGAGCGTGATCGCAAAGAACACGGTCACGAATATGCAGGCAGGCATCGTATTCGGGTTCGCAGGGCTGGTGGAGTATATCGTAAAGCGGATCAAAAAGGAGCTCAAAGCACCCGTCGTGAAGACGATCGCCACGGGCGGATTCAGCAACGTCATTTCCAAAGAAATCGAATGTATCGACGTGGTGGACAAACTTCTAACCTTGAAAGGTTTGAAATATCTGTACGATCTGAATACGAACGCATGAGCGGAGTTTCCCTCAAACGAAGGGGGCAGGTACGCGTTGAATTGAAAAAGAGCGGTGAATTGCCGCGGTGGAGGATAAGTATGACGAAAAAAGTAGGCGTAGCAATTTTAGGACTTGGCGTAGTCGGCGGCGGTACTTACGAGACCCTCGTAAGTCACCACGACTTTTACTTGGCGACGCAGCAGGTGGACATCACGGTGGAGGCGGTGCTCGACAAAAATTTGGAGCGTTTGAGATCGCTCAAAGTTGCGGACGAGATCATCGCAAACAGCATTGAAGAGGTCATTGCAAACCCCAACGTCGACATCGTGATCGAGACGATCGGCGGTATCGGCGTGGCGAAGGATTTCGTGACAAAAGCGCTTCGCGAAGGAAAGACGGTGGTCACGTCGAATAAGGAACTCATCTGCAAATACTCGCACGAACTGGAGAAGATTGCAAGACACAACCATTGCGGACTGTATTACGAGGCAAGCTGCGTAGGCGGCGTGCCCATCATTCGCACGCTGTTGGACGGCGTGCAAGCCAACCACATTCAGCGCATGATGGGGATCGTCAACGGCACGACCAACTACATTCTGACCAAAATGGCGAACGAGGGGGCGGATTATCAGGAAGTCCTCAAAGAAGCGCAGAAGCTCGGCTATGCGGAAGCGGATCCCACCGCGGACGTGGACGGGTTCGACTCTACTTATAAACTGTCCATTCTCTCTTCGATGGCGTTCCACACGAAGATCCCTTATACGAAAATTTTCCGCGAGGGGATCAGCAAAATCGACACGTGCGATATCGCGTACGGGAAGGAGATCGGGTATACCCTCAAACTTCTCGCCATCGGGAAACGCAACGAGAACGCCGTAGAAGTGCGCGTGCATCCTACGTTCATTCCTTCCTCCCATCCTCTGGCAAGCGTGAACGATTCCTTCAACGCCGTGTACATGACCGGGGACGCCGTGGACGACGTCATGCTGTATGGTCGCGGCGCAGGGGCGTTGCCGACGGCAAGCGCGGTGGTGAGCGACGTGATCTATGCGGCTACCCATTCGGAGATCCGCTATTCCACGTTCAAGAATAACGCGACGGCGGAAACCAACGTCAAGTTCATTTCCGACTTCACGAGCGCGTATTATATGCGTCTTTCCGTCGAGGACAAGGCGGGCGTGCTCGCCAAGATCACGGGCATTTTTGCCAAGAACAACGTCTCCATCGTCGAGATCACGCAAAGAATGGATAAGGTGGAAGAGGGGAGATTGCCGCTCATCATCATCACCCATCAGACGAAAGAAAACAGCGTAAAGAGCGCGGTGGCGAAGATCAACGCATCGGGCATCGCTACGGTGGAATCCCTCATTCGAGTAGAAGCGTAAGAGACTTAAAAAAGGGGCGAGTATTTCGCCCTTTTTTCATCGGCTCTGTTACATCGCTCGGTTGATTTTTGACGGAAAAATACTGCGAAATACTTCGTATTTTGCTCAGTTACAGACCGCAGGGGGTATGCGCCTTCACAAAATACTGGTCTTTCTTGCATTTTTCTCGTCAATCTGCCGAAAGTAAATTTCGGCTTAAATCAACCGTTTTCTGTGACATAGCCTTTTCATAAACGGAGGCACCAGGTATGCGTGGAGTTGTCATCATCAACGGCTATCCCACCGAAAAAAAGTTTTTCACACAGGGGGAAAAAATCCAAAACGCCCTGTGCGCGCTCGGCGTGGAAACGGATCTTATTCAAAACGGCGATGTGTACGCGTGCGTGCAAGAGGACGGCGGCGTACGGGTCGAATTGCCCAAACGGTACGATTTCGCCGTCTATCTGGATAAGGACAAATATTTGGGCTATGCCTTGGAGCGGGCAGGCTTGCGCCTTTTCAACTGCGCGCGTTCGGTGGAGCTTTGCGACGACAAGGCGTCCACCTATCTCGCCTTACGAGGAAAGGGGATCCGCTTGGCGAAGATGATTCCTTCGCCTCTTTGCTACAATAAAACGGCAACCGTGAACGAGCGTTTTTTGCAAAAAGTAGCGGACGAGTTGGGCTTTCCGCTCGTGGTGAAAACGAGCTACGGCTCCTTCGGCGCAGGTGTTCATCTCGTACATGGTATGCCTGAATTGAGAGAAGTTGCGCAGAAACTCCTGCACACGCCCCATTTTTTTCAGGCGTATATCGAGTCGTCGAAGGGCAGGGATATCCGCGTCATCGTCGTGGGCGGCAAGGCACTCGGCGGTATGGAGCGACGCGCGCAAGAGGGCGAGTTTCGTTCGAATATCGAGCTTGGCGGCACGGGCAGCGCGGTGGAGCTTGACGAGCGGTATATCCAAACGGCGGAACACGTCGCGAATGTGTTGGGGCTCGATTATTGCGGGGTGGACTTGCTGGAAGGCGAAGACGGCCCCGTGCTCTGCGAGGTTAATTCCAACGCCTTTTTCGAAGGGTTTGAAAGGGCGACGGGCATCGACGTCGCGTACGCGTACGCGAAACATATCATCAATACGGTAACAAGGTGAAACTATGATTACGAAAGAAGAAAGCAGACTGTACGTTCAGATACTCAAAGAGGAACTCGTTCCCGCCATGGGGTGCACGGAGCCCATTTCGATTGCCTACGCGGCGGCGAAAGCCCGTCAGATCCTGTCCGACGAACCCATCTCTGCGGAAGTGGCGGTCAGCGCCAACATCGTCAAAAACGCCAAGAGCGTCACCGTTCCGCATACGGGTGGTATGCGTGGGATCAAGTCGGCGTTCATCGCCGGGCTCGTCGCGGGAAACGCGGATGCGGAGCTTGAGGTCATCGCCAACGTGACGGACGAACAGATCCGCGAGATGGGGCGTTTGAAGGAGAGCTTTCCCGTGGAAGTTGTGACGCCCGAGAACGCGCGTATTTTCGATATCGGCGTCACCCTTCGCTCGGAAAAACACGAGGCGTACGTGCGGATCGCAGACGAACATACCAAAGTGGTGCGTATGGAACGGGACGGGCAGGTACTCTTTGCGTGCGCTGTGGAAGATCGGCAGAAGGCGGATAAGAGCGGGCTCACCGTCGAGAAAATTTTGCAATTTGCAAGCACGGTGGACGTTGCCGACGTACAGCCGACGCTTGAACGCCAGATCAACTACAACATGGCGATTGCGGAAGAGGGCTTGAAGAACGAATACGGCGCGAACGTGGGCAAAGTGTTGCTCCGAGCCTACCAGCCCGATATCAAGATCACGGCGAAAGCCTACGCCGCGGCGGCGAGCGACGCCCGTATGAACGGGTGCGAACTTCCCGTCGTCATCAACTCGGGCAGCGGCAATCAGGGAATTACGGCGTCCGTGCCCGTCATCGTGTACGCGAGGGGGCTGCATTGTTCGGCGGAAAAACTTTACCGCGCACTTTGCGTTTCCAACCTTATCACCATTCATTTGAAGGACGGCATCGGGGCGCTTTCAGCGTATTGCGGCGTCGTTTCCGCGGGAGCGGGCGCGGCTTGCGGCATCGCGTATTTGCTCGGCGGGGGCGAGGCGGAGATTTCCCATACCCTCGTCAACGCGCTCGCCATTGATTCGGGCATTATCTGCGACGGAGCGAAGGCAAGTTGCGCGGCGAAGATTGCCACGGCGGTGGAAAGCGGGCTGTTGGGGTTGAATATGTATTACAACGGCAACGAGTTTTTCGCCGGGGAAGGCATCGTAAAATCGGGCGTGGAAGACACGATCAAAAGCGTTTCCCGTCTGGCGTATAAAGGCATGAGGGAGACGGACAAAGAAATTATCCGCATTATGCTCGAAGGAAATTAAAAGGACGAAATTCCTTTGAAATTCGAAAGTATTCTATATGCGTGAGACGGCAGATATGAAAAAATTGCGTTTTTTACTTATTTTACCTATATTTATTATCCTCTTTTCGGCGTCTTGCACGGTCATAGACGTAAAGGAGATTTTGTCTCCTTTGTTCGGCTCGTCGAGTTCCGTGGAAAACGAGAGCTCTCCAAGCGGTAGCGACGACGTAGAAAAAGATTCGAGCAGTAGCGAAAACAGTTCGAGTAGTAGTGAAAGCAGTTCGAGTAGTAGTGAAAGCAGTTCGAGCAGCAATGAAAGCAGTTCGGACAGCAGCGAAAAGCCCGAAGACACGAACGAATACATATATCAAAGTTTTACGCCTGCGGAAAAGAAAACGTTTACCGAGCTTTTCGGCGAGGTGATCCCCTTCCTCCCCAACGACGAATATTACGTGGAGGAATACGGTTATCAACGGGAAACGGGGGTCAATTACTACACCATCGGCAACACGCAAGCGGAGTTTGACGAATACCGCCAAGCTTTTTCGGCGTACGAGCTCACGGACACCTATCAGGACGAGTACGGCGACACGTGGTATACCTATCAGAAGGGGGACTACTACGTGGATATGGCGTACTATGAGGAGAACGGGGAGTCCTGCGTGGACGTGTACGTCTACGTGATTGAGGAGAACGGCGGTGCGTTAGAACACCTTCACACCGACTTCACGTCGGACGAAAAAAAGGCGTTCATCGACCTTTTCGGAGAAGTCATTCCCTTCCTGCCCAACGACGAATACGGCGTAGATGAGTATACGTATGAAGACGAGGAGGGGCTGAACTTCTACACCTTCGGCAACACGCAAGCGGAGTTTGACGAATACCGCCAAGCCTTTTCGGCGTACGAGCTCACGGACACCTATCAGGACGAGTACGGCGACACGTGGTATATCTATCAGAAGGGGGACTACTACGTGGATATGGCGTACTATGAGGAGAACGGGGAGTCCTGCGTGGACGTGTACGTCTACGTGCTGACGGGTTCGGGCGATGGCGGAGATAACGGTGAGACGGGGAACGACGAACTGCTCACGAACGACGGGAAGGGACTTCCCCAAGGCACGGACGGCGTGTACGAGGTGGATTTCGCCTCGGCGTCCTACGTCAAGAACGTCACCGAACAGGGCTCCTATCAGTACGGTTGCCCCACGGTCGGAACGCCGGGCGTTCTGGTCATTCCCGTGGAGTTTTCGGACGCTACCGCGCAAAGCAGGGGATACGAGATTTCCACGATTCAGAATGCGTTTGGGAAAGACGGACAGACCGATTATTATTCCTTGTACGACTATTATCGTATTTCCAGTTACGGTCGGTTGACCTTGGATATTACGGTCGTCGGCGAATGGTTTCGTCCGAAAAACGCAAGCAGCTATTACGAGAGCGCTACCATGGATTACTATGGCGAGCAGGTCGCGATCGGGGACCAGATGGTCATGGACGAGGCGCTTGCATACCTGTCGCAAACGATGGATCTTTCGAAGTTTGACTCCGACGGCAACGGAACGATCGACGCCGTCGTGCTCGTCACCACCCTCGACGTGGGTGAGGACGATTTCCATTGGGCGTACAGATACTGGAATATATATGCCGATGAAAACGAAGAATGTTACGAATACGACGGCGTGTACGCCAACGACTACCTGTGGGCGTCCTATCAGTTCCTCCACGAAAGTTACGACGAGAACGGGGAAGTGAACTATGCGGATAAGACCGCCGTGAATACGTACACGTATATCCACGAGTTCGGGCATATTCTCGGCGCGGACGACTATTACGACACGGCGGGGATCGATTCGCCCATGGGCGGTTGCGACATCATGGACTCCATGGCGGGTGATCATAATGCCTACACCAAATTCCATTTGGGGTGGCTGACTTCTTCGCGGCTCGTGACGACGACCTCTTCGGTAACCCTTCGCTTGGAGGATTTCTCTAAGAACGGAGATACGATTATCGTTGCGAACGACTGGGATCCTACGCTCGGCGCCTATCAGGAATACTATATCGTCGTATATTATAAATCGCAGGGATTGAACGCAGGCGAGGGGGGATATTTCCTCCGCGACGGGATCGTCGTGTACCACGTGAACGCGTCTCTTTATCAGTATGAATACGACGGCGAGACATATTACGACGTCTATAACAACAACACCCACGTTTCCGATGAATACGGCACGGAAGAGAATCTGATCGAGTACATATTGAGCGACGAGGAAACCTACACGTACGTGGTGGGGAACTACCTGCCTGCGGTGAAAGACGACGGCGGCGAAACGCTTGCGTATACGTTTACGGTTGACGCGCTCGAAGACGGGTTCGCTACTCTCACGTTCACCAAGACGGCGTAACGAAGACTGTATCTTAATAGAATTTCTTGTGTATAGCAAAAGCTCTCGAATTTTTGTTCGAGAGCTTTTTATGATGAATCATATAACTTTATAAAATGTAATTCTCTATGAAAAGCGCACGTTTGTCGTCGGCTTGTTTTCTCTACAATAATAGAAAATTCGGAGTTTCTGCAAGCTCGTTCTGCGCCCGAAGGACGCAGAGAAGAGCATATTGTTGCTGCGCAACAAAGCGTCGTCGAAAAGGAGAAAGACGAAGAAGAGAGGAAGCATGCACGCTTTTCTCCTCGCATGAACCTCCGATAATTCGGAGTTTCTGCAAGCTCGTTCTGCGCCCGAAGGACGCAGAGAAGAGCATATTGTTGCTGCGCAACAAAGCGTCGTCGAAAAGGAGAAAGACGAAGA
>JAGAJI010000026.1 GCA_017626135.1 Clostridia bacterium
CTCAAAAATAATTCATGAAAATATTTTTGGTAAAATTCGTTGAAAACTATTGACGAAAACGAAAAAGTATGTTACAATTATAATCGGGTAAAGAGGGGTGCCTCGAAAGCCCAAAACAAGACACAAAATAAATTATCATATAATATTTGGAGGAACTTATTATGGCAAACGTAAAAGTTGCAATCAACGGTTTCGGCCGTATCGGTCGTCTCGCATTCAGACAGATGTTCGGTGCAGAAGGCTATGAAGTAGTCGCTATCAACGACCTTACCAGCCCTTCCATGCTCGCACACCTTTTGAAGTACGATTCCGCACAGGGCAGATATGCTCTTGCAGACACCGTCTCCGCAGACGAAGCTGCAAGCACCATCACCGTTGACGGCAAGACCATCAAGATTTACGCAGAAAAAGACGCTGCAAACTGCCCTTGGGGTGAACTTGGCGTAGACGTCGTACTCGAATGTACCGGTTTCTACTGCTCCAAAGCAAAATCCGAAGCGCACATCAAAGCAGGTGCAAAGAAAGTCGTTATCTCCGCTCCCGCAGGCAACGACCTTCCTACCATCGTTTACAGCGTAAACGAAAAGAGCTTGACCAAAGCAGACACGATCATCTCCGCAGCTTCCTGCACGACGAACTGCCTTGCTCCCATGGCAAACACCTTGAACAAGCTTTCCAAGATTAAGAAAGGTTATATGACCACCATTCACGCTTACACCGGCGACCAGATGGTTCTCGACGGACCTCATCGTAAAGGCGACCTTCGCCGTGCTCGTGCAGCAGCTGTGAACATCGTTCCCAACTCCACCGGCGCAGCAAAGGCAATCGGGCTCGTTATCCCCGAACTCAACGGCGTGCTTGACGGTTGCGCACAGCGTGTACCCGTTCCCACCGGTTCCTTGACCCAGCTCATCGCAATCTGCGAAGGCGAAGTGGACGCGGCTACCGTAAACGCAGCGATGAAGGCAGCGGCTTCCGCATCCTTCGGCTACACCGAAGAAGAAATCGTATCTTCCGATATCGTCGGTATCACCTACGGTTCCTTGTTCGACGCTACGCAGACGAAGTGCATGCCCATGGGCGACGGCACGACGCTTGTCAAAGTCGTTTCCTGGTACGACAACGAAAACTCCTACACCAGCCAGATGGTCAGAACGATTAAATACTTCGCAGAACTTTAATCGAACGAGTTTTTAGAAAAAATGATCCCCGACTTCGGTCGGGGATTTTTTCGCGTAGGTTGGTTAAAAAAATTTGTTCGTTTCGGTACTTGACAAATGGGAAAAAGTGGTCTATAATGGTAGGTAATGAAAAAGTTTTGCCTAGGCAAGACAAAATAGGAGATTATCATGAAAACAGCTAAGAAAATTCTTGCAGGAATACTTGCTATGACGACACTTTTTTCCGTCGGGTTTACGGCAAGTTGTAAAAACGTAGGTGAAAACGCAGAACACAACGCGTTCATCAAAGAGCTTGGCGGCACGTCCGAAACGTATTCGGGAGAAGTATCCCAAAATAGCTATTCCACGGAGGAAGCGGCGGCTCTGGCGTGTGTAAGCAATGAAATCTCAAGCTATAGCACGGGAGAATCCATTGTGACGAGAAAAAAATTGAACAATTCGCAGATCTTGCAATTAAATCTGCCGAAGACGGAAACGAAAGATATGCTCGGCGTGGACGAATTAGAGATGGAATATTATATCTCAAAAGTAGATCCCAACGAGAAGAAGACGGCGAAAATATATATAATCAAGTTTGCAAACGAGTTCAAATACTATACGCTCCGTCCCGCAGACGGAGAAATGGTGACGAAGAGCTATTATAATTCCGTTTTCAACAGTCAAAATTATAAAAATTGTACGCTGAACAGTACGATGGAAATGAATCTTCAATTAACGAAGGGCGACGAAACTGCCACAGCGACGATCAAATTGACGCAAATGGTAAAGTATTCCGAGACCGCTATCTATCTGGAACAAGCGACGGAAACGACGACGGAAACGAACAAGGCAGGGAACGTGAGCAGTAACTCGGAGAATAACAAAGTTTACGGATACATGGCTAAGGGTGTGACCTGGGATTACTATATCTCTCGTGACGGAGAGGAGTGGACCTGGACGACGTTGAGTTCGTTTGGGGTTTACAAAATGAGCGATTTACTTCCTTTTGCGGGCGAAAAGATGGAGTATACGTACTTCACCAAGACGGATTACGGCTTTGAGCTCACAAATGAAAACGCGCGCCGATATATCCAACACACGTTGGGACAACTCAGCACGTACCTGGACGAAGATACCGTCATTGATATGTTTGCAAAATATTACGTATGCAACGGCGCGCTGTCCGGTATGCGTATGGATATGGAGATGATTATCGACGTGGATTATGACAGCTCTACGAAAATCACCGGCAATGCAACCGCAGTTGCGGAATCCAAAGTTACGGACTACGGCATGACGGTCGTGGAAAAGCCTTTCGATTAAGAGTAAAAACATTAAAAAAGAAGAGCAAACGATTGCTCTTCTTTTTTTTGTGCCGTCTCGGTAATTTTACCGCGATGGGCGTACCATGTACGCGTTGAGTATGGATTTTAATAAAATGGGCATACCATGGTCGAGGTGAAATACGCGGCGGCTTTTGTAAAAAGCCGCCGCGTACGTGTATCAATAGCAATTTTTGAGGACTTGCAGGATATCGTCGGCGGTCATTTGCTTGTAACCGCCGCCCAACACGGTGGAGTTTGCAATCAAAGGCAACATCTCTTCCGTCGCGCCGAGTTCGCGCAAAGTCGTCGGCAATTTGAGTTCTTGGATAAACTCGGCGAGCTTTTCAATACCGCGTGCCGCGGCGTCCTCTTTACGCATACCGTTCACGTTGACTTCCCAAACGTTTTTCGCAAAGCGGACGAATTTATCTAGCCCGTACGCGCAGATATATTGATAATAGGGGACGGACAGGACGGCAAGCCCTGCGCCGTGCGTGCAATCGGTGTACGCGCCGATCTGATGCTCGATCATGTGGACTTCCCAGTCCTGCGTTTTAGAAAGTCCCGCGATATAGTTCAAGGCGAGCGTCGCGCACCACGTGATATTGCTGCGCGCCTCGTAGTCCTGCGGATTTTTCATCGCGATTTTCGCGCTGTGAACGAGGGATTTCATGATCCCTTCGATCAGGTAGTCCGTCACGTTGTCGTCCGTACCCGAAAAATACTGTTCCATGAGGTGGGACATGGCGTCGAAGATACCGCTTGCCATCTGGTACTCGGACACGGACAGGGTATATTCGGGATTGAGAATGGAGAATTTTGGATACACGTTGGAGGGGAAAACTCTGCCCTGTTTGAGCATCTTTTCCTCGTTGGTGATGACGGAGCCGCCGTTCATCTCCGACGCCGTCCCCGACATCGTCAGGACGGACCCGACGGGCACGATTTTGTTGGTGACGGGCTCTTTGTTAATCCAGTATTTCTGCCAAGGGTCGCCTTCGCAGTAAGCGGACACGGAAATAGCTTTGGAGCAGTCGATCGTCGAACCGCCCCCAACCGCCAAAATCAGGTCGATATGATGTTCTCTGACCAGCCTCGCGCCTTCAAGGACTTGCGCGTAAGAGGGGTTGGGTTTGATTCCTGCAAGCTCCACCACCTTTTTGCGGGCGGATTTGAGAATTTCGATAATTTTATCGTACAACCCGATTTTCTTGATCGCGCCTTTGCCGTACACGAGCAGGATATTCTCTCCGTAATTGTTAAGCAGACGAGAATAATACGAACCTGCCGCAAGGGGTACCTTTTCGGCATCTTCCGCCAAATATGTTCTTGTAGTATGTTCAATACGACTGCGCCCATCTTTGCCAAAATCTGCTCGAAAAATCACCCCTTGCGGTGCTGTGCAATTTTGTCGCGAGCTGATTTTAGGGGAAGATAAGGCGAAAACGTAGTCCATACAGGGCGTATGGACGAGGCTTTCAACGCAAGATTACACAAAATCAGCCGCGAAAAATCAGGTTCGTATTATTCTCGTCTGCTTAAGCTCCGTAGACAGGTTGTCGAGCGCGCTTTTGCCGAAGTAAATTTTGGTGGGGTTGTGAAAAGTAAAATCGTATATCATAATAAAGCTCCTTTCCTTATATAGTATTATCATAGCACGGTTGATTGCAAAAGTCAAGCGAAATAAAG
>JAGAJI010000027.1 GCA_017626135.1 Clostridia bacterium
GAGGAATACGAACAATTTTCCGCGAAGGCGTGTATGCTCGCGCGCGATGGGGATATCGAGATCAAGGAACCCAGCCCCATGAAGAAAGCGATGATGTGGGGTTCGATTAAGATGAACACGATGACGGACAACTCTCGTTCGCACATTGCGGAGATGATGTTGCAAGGGACGGTAATGGGGATTTCCGCCCTGCGAAAAACGGCGGGAGAACTCGGTGAAAACGGCGATGAACGCATACCTGCCCTGCTCGAAGAGATGATAAACCGTGAGGAAGAGTTCGAAAAAATCTGGAAGGAAATGCTGTAAAATTCCCATAATAGCCGTACTCTTTACCCATGCGTTTTCGCCTGTGGGCGATAGAACCGCTCCGCGGTTGGTGCAGAGCCTTCGGTTGCGCGTTAGGAGTCCCCAACCAAAAACGGAGGGCGTGCAAAAAAAGACTTCCCGCAGGAAGTCTTTTTGTTATTTATGCCCGTTCGGGGTGACCAGGATCGTTTTGTAATCGGTGTACGTCACGAATCCCGCCTTGCTCTTGCTCGGTTTTTTCACGAATTTGCGCTTGCAATAATCGACGGGAATCTTGTCGCCGTCCTTGCCGTCCGAGTAGTACGCGCAGATCTCCGCGGCGAATAAAAGCGTTTCATCGCGTACCTGCCCCCCGTCCGTGACGATAATCACGTGGGAAGAGTGGTACTTTTGCGTATGCAACCAAATGTCCTCGGGCGCCGCCGCGCGGAGCAATCGGTCGTTTTGTATATTGTTCCTCCCCGCGTAAATTTTCATGCCGCCGTGCTCGTATTCGCGGAAGGGGATCGCCTGCTCCTTCTTCTTGCCGCCCACCCGCTCTTTGGGCGCGCGCAACAAGCCCATTTCCATGAGCTCCGTCTCGATTTCCTTCAAATCGAGCTCCGTTTCCGCCGCCGCGATCGCCGCACCCACGCTGTCCGTGTAGTCGATTTCCGACTCTTCCTTTTGAAGCATCGGGGTCAAAATTTCCTTCGCGCGTTTATATTTATTGTAGGTCTTGAAATACCGCTGCGCGTTCTTCGAGGGGGGCATGGTCGCGTCTAACGCGATTTTCACCTTCTCCATATCGGGCGAATACCAGTTTTCCAGCTCCACTTCCTTCATACCTTTTTCCACTCTGTACAGGTTGGCGGTGAGGAGCTCGCCCTTGATACGGTACTCTTCCGCTTTCTCCGCGTCCTTCAACCGCTCCAAGGTCTCCTGCAACTTCTTCGTCTGCTTTTTCTTCAAATTTCTGACGGTCGTTTCCAGCTTGCGCTTTTTGTCCTCAAATCCCTTCTTGCTCTCCCGAGCGGTGTAAAACTCGTCCTCCGCTTTGCAAAGGGACGGCGTTTCCACGCCCCCTGCGACGGGAAAGGCGAAGAAGTCGGCGTACCCCCCGTTCTGCATTTTCAGACAGGGGCGGTTGGGCTCATTTTGGCAGAACTCCCCGACGAACTCCCAAAGGGGGATTTTCGCTCTTTCGCTTAAAATATCCGCGCCTTGATTGCGCTCCGCCGCCCGACGGACAATCTCCCGCGCCGTGGGCATCGCAAGCCCCGCCACGTTCTCGAACAGGAAGAGGGAAAGTTCCTCTTTTTCCCACCCGTCCGCGTGGGTGGAGAGGTAGTTTTGCAAGCGTGAACGCATACCTGCCCCGTCGAAAGGGGACAATTTGTCCTGCGGCGCGGGGTATTCGTACTTCACCCCGGCGAGGAGCAAACGGTGGTTTTCGCTCTCCAACGCCGTCGTTTTCAGCGCGCCCAAAATCACCCCTTTTTCGGTCAGAACGACGTTCGAGTACTTGCCCATGAGCTCACAATGGAGCACTCTGTCGCACTCCGAAAAATCGGTGGTACAATGCACGACGAGCTCGACGATACGTTCAAACTCGTGCTGTCTTACTTCTAAAATTTCGGCGTTCTGCAAATGTTTGCGCAAGAGCATACAGAAGTTGGGCGCGACGGGCGCAGGCTCCTTCTCTGTCAAAGACAGGCAGACGCGCGCGTTGGAAGCGTTGGCGCTCATAATGAGCTTGACCGTCGTCTTCCCCGTGTACACGATGAAGGTGAGCTCGTCCTTATTGACTTGGGAGATACGATTGATTCTTCCGCCGACGAGGAAGGTATTGAGTTCTTGGGCTAACCGCCGTATATGAAATGCGTCCTGGGGCATAAACGACTCCTTACGTGTTCTTAAAACCTTAAAATCCGATTCTACTCCTAATTATAACCGAAAAATTGCAAATTGTAAATAAAAACGACGCAAAAACGCTTTATTTTCTCGTAAAAATATGCTAAAATTATTAATAGTGCGTTTACTTGCGATATAATGTGTTTATATACAATTATATTGTAGACACAAATTTTACGAAAAAAATAAAAACAGCAATAAAGTTCAGGAGAAACAATTATGAAGTACACGACCAAAGCGGCAGAAAAAAGCACGGTAAAAATCACCATCAAATTCGACGGTGAAGAATGGAAGAGCGCGCAGCAGGCGGCTTACCTCAAA
>JAGAJI010000028.1 GCA_017626135.1 Clostridia bacterium
AGAGGGCTCGAACCTCCGACCTCTACCATGTCAAGGTAGCGCTCTAACCAACTGAGCTACGCCTCCAAATCTTACTGTATTATTATAGCAAATAAATAAAATATAGTCAACCGTTTTACTTATGGAAATCAAAAAAGAAAGAAAAAAATTTTTGATTTTATCCATACGTGTTTGTATGCGCACGTGAGAACTTGTGCACGGAATCCCTTGAAAATAAAGGAGAAAAACCGTTTTTTCCTCTCTTGCAAAAAGAAAATAAGTTTTCACGTGAAACTATTACAAGATAAGAAAATCTCCCGTCGGAGTACGACGGGAGAAAGGTTTAATGATTGTCGTTTCTCAAAGAGAACATATGATAGAAAACCGTGAAGATCAAAATATTCGAGATATACAGCACCGGGACGAGTACGTAAGAAAGAAGTTTTACGGGATTGTCCAGGGGAACTTTCAGGTATACGGCAATCATGGTCACGATCAAAACTGCAATCACGGAAAATACGGAAGAGGTCAGCCAGTAGGTAGGTTTCTTCTTGCGTCTTGCGTTGGGTTTATAATTGGCTACGTAGAGAATGGAGCATATCAAGAAAGCGATAAAACCAAGGGCGAATCCAACGGCGGGGTAGTAGACGGGCACTTCCATATAGTTGGTCAGGAAGAACACGAGAATACTTTCCGAGGCGACGATGCAAAGCATGAGCATTGCGGCTTTGAAGAGGGTTGCGCCTACGTTATACGTCCCGAAACGTTTAGATTCCGAAGTGGAGGTAGGGGTGGGCGCGGATTCCTTTTGCGTTGCAACGTAAGGGCGAGCGCCTGCCGTATACATGGTAATACCGTCTTCGCGAGCCCGTTCCTGCAAAGAACGATAGGGGTTGCTTCCATTGTTTTGCCCGATGGGTTGCGCATTACGGGGATAAGCCATGCGGTTTTGTTGCGCGCTCAACGCCTGCTCTTCCAAAACCTGCCAACGAGCAGTCAGGCTCGCTTCGCGTTGCATCAAGATCGTTTCGCGCTCTTTGAGTTCCTGAAGACGGGCTTGGTATCCGCTGTTCACTTCCAGTGCTTTTTTCTGCGCCTCGATCGCCTCTTCGTTCGCCTTCGTTTTCTCTTCCTCAAACTTCTTCTTTTCGCTTTCCAACGCCTTGACTTGTTCGTCGTATTCGGCGCGGTCTTTTTGGAGTGCGGCGCGTTCGGATTCTAACTTTTCAAGGTTTTCGTTGTAATGTTTTACTTGCGAATTGTAGGTGCTCAGCTTATCCGCAAATTCAAATTGTTGCGCGGAAAGAGCGTTTTTGCGAGCAATAAACTCAAGCTGTTGCTGATTGTATAAGGTCTGTCTTGCGGAGAATTCGCGCTGTTGTTGCTGCAAGGAGGACTGATCGTCCGCCAACTTGCGCTTTTCTGCGGCAAGCTGATTTTCGCGCTCCTGCAAATCTTCCAACTGACGGCGCACCTCTTCGGAAGACGCGCTCGTCTCCGTTTGCTGATCTTCCAAGGAACGCTGTTTTTCTTCCACCATATATTCCTGACGGGTAAGGTCGTACGTCTTTTTGTCGATTTGTTCCCGTTCCGCCTGCAAGGAATCCTTCAACGCGTTGAGGGTTTGCCTTTCCGATTCCAACGCAATTTTTGCCTGTTCGAACGCTTCGTTGTCGGCGCGAAGGGTGTCCCGTTCGACTTCCAACGTCTGCATCTTATTTTCCAGCTCCGCACGGTCGGCTTCAAGTTGTTTGCGCGCTTCTTCCAAAGCCGCTTTTTCCGATTCACACGACTGCGCACTCTGCTGATGCAACTCCTCGGAGTTTTGTACCGATTCCAAACGTTCGTGGAGCTCGGTTTCGAGGGAGGTCAGACGGACTTCTTTTTCCTCTAATTCTTGCTTTAACTGTTCCGTCTTTACGGTCTTTGCTTCCAACTCGCGTTTTTCGTTTTCCAAGCGTTCCTTTTGGGACTGAATTTGCGCCTGTTGCGCCTGTAATTCCAAACTTCGGTTGTAATATTCCGTCGTTTTGTATTCCTGGTCTTCCCGCAAAGAACGAATGGTGTTTTCCTGCGTGGTAATGGCGGTGTTCAGGGAAGCGATGACCTGTTTTTTCTCGTCCAACTCCGCCTGCATGGCAACGAGGTCGGCTTTCGCTGCGTTCAATTCTTCTTCGTTTGCCTGATTGACGGCGAGGTTCTCCGCCCGTTCGGCAAGCGCCGCGTTCTTCGCTTCGAGTTCGTAATTTTTCTCGATCAGGGAAGCAACGTCGACTTCTTTTCTTTCATTCAAAGAGGTCAGTTCTGCGTTCTTTTCCTGTAAGCTTGCCATTTCTTCGCGAAGGGAAGAGAGGTTTTCCTGCGCCGCCGACAACCGTTCGTCTTTGTCGGCGCAAAGCTCTTTCGTTTCGCTCAAAGCGCGCTCCTGCGTAGAGAAAGTTTCCTGCAAGGACTCCAAACGGGCTTTTAATTGCAAAATCTCCTCGGTTTTTGCTTGTAATTCCGCCTTCGCATCGCCGATTTCCTTTTCTTTTTCTGCAAGCTCCAACGCCTTGGCGTCGATTTCACCTTGCTTTTCACTCAGAATGCGTTGCTTTTCTTCGAGCTGCGCCGACTGCGTGTCGATTTTTTCCTTCAACTCGTTGATATCCGATTTTTGTGAGGACAGAGAGGAGCTTTGCGTAGAGAGGAGAGCTCGTTCGCGCTGTAACTCGTTTTTAAGATTGTTCAAAGCAATCTTTTCTTCGTCCAAAGCCTGCTCGCGCGCGGCAAGGGCGCGTTTTAACTCGTTGAGTTCCTTCTGCTTTTCGGTGATAAACGAGAAGTCGTAATGCGCGTTTCCGTCTGAAATTAAACTGTCGATGATCGTTCTCGAATATTCCCATTCGGAAAGATTTTGTTCGGTGACTTTTCTACCTAAATCGGTGAGCGTGAAGTATTTTCTTCTGCCCCCGTTGGAGAATTCCCCGTAATAAGACTTGACGTACTGCAACGATTCCAGACGTTTGAGCGCGCTGTAAAGGGTGGGCTGTTTTAAGGTATACATACCGCCGCTTTTCTTCTCGATCTCGCTGATGATGTCGTAGCCGTACTTATCCCCGTCGTATAAGCTGCGCAGGATAATCGTGTTAATGTGTCCGCGAATGAGGTCGGAGCTGATATCAAAGCTCTGTTCTTCGCCGCCCGTGAGCGTATTCTCTTCTTCCAATACGTCGTCTTTCTCGCTCATATAACTTCTCCTTTTGTGATTTTTGTCTGACATAGTAATACTTTGTCAGATATAAACGGAATTTTCAAAAAGGGAAAATCCTCAGGAAATTCAAGATTTTTCCGCTCCTATGTATTCCATATATAGTATTATATCACAAAAAGAAAAGGAAGTCAATATTCTATCGATAAAAAGATAAACAAAAGTAGAAAAAAGTAAGAAAAATTTTCTTTTCATGCAATTTTCATCGTCGACGCGTTGACTTTTGAGACGGAAAATGGTATACTGAAATCATGAAACCATACGAATATATTGAAGAATTCAAAATTAAATATTGCGACGTGGATTTCAAGGACGAGATGAAAGTATCCACGGCGCTTTCGTTGATGGAAGAAGTGGCTTGCGGGACTGCGGACGAGCTGGGCTTTGGGTACGAATACGTCAAACCCAAGGGATACGCCTTCATCGTGAGTAACATTTATCTGGAATGTAAGTCGTCCATACCTTTGGGCACGACCGTACGGGTGAAGACGTGGCCCAAGGTGCCTTCGCGCGTCGTGTTCGGGAGAGAATATCAACTGGAAGACGAGCAGGGAAATTCCTTGATCGACGCGACTTCGCGTTGGTGTCTGATCGATTTGCAGGAAGGCAAAATTTTGCAGTCAAAACTTATCGACAATCAGGATTTTTCGACCTATAACACGAGGGAACTGTTCGAAAACGTCAAGTGGAAAATCCCTGCGTTTTCCGTGGAGGAGGGAGAACTTCGTTTTATCCTGCACGTGGCAAACTCCGAATACGACCACAATATGCACGTCAACAACACCCGTTACGCCGATTACTGTTTCAACTGTTTTTCCGTGCAGGAGCTCTCGAAGGCGAAGCTCAAAAGCTTTATGATTTCCTACGTGAAACAATGTCGGGAAGGG
The DNA here is from genome assembly GCA_017626135.1 of Clostridia bacterium. GTDB lineage: Bacteria > Bacillota > Clostridia > Christensenellales > Borkfalkiaceae > Scatosoma. Next base: position 4,117 of record JAGAJI010000028.1, read on the forward strand.
GAAACGTTGCTCTTTTACCGCAAGAAAGCGGAGGACGGAAAGTATCTTGTACAGGGCATGAACGAAGGAAATGAAATCGTGGTACAAGCCGCGATCGAACTGGAATAAGACTATGCGAAAGAATGCGGTAAACAAAAAATTGCGGGAACTTCCGGGCGGCGTATGCGCGCCCGAAGGCTTTCAGGCAAACGGCGTGGCTTGCGGAATTTCACGGGAAGCGGGCAGGAAGGATTTGGCGCTCGTCGCCGCGGATCGCCGCTGTCCTGCGGCGTGCGTTTTTTCCGTGAACTCCACGCAGAGCGTTACTGCCAAAGTCTCCAAAAAACATCTCAAAAACGGGATCGCGCGCGCGGTATTGATCAATAGCGGTACGGCGAATATCTTTTTGCCGAACGGAGAATGGATTGCGGAAAAGGTTTGTCGCGTTCTGGCAAAACATTCTTCCATCGAAGTCAACGAAACCCTGCTTGCGTCTACGGGGAGCGTCGGCGGAACGCTGACGTTGGAGCCCTTCGAAAGAGGGATCCCCCAACTTGCGAAGGGACTTTCCCATTCCGAGGAAGGAAGCTTGGCGGCAGCGCAGGCGATCATGACGGTGGATAAGGAGCCAAAGCAGGCGGCATTCGAGTTTGATCTCGGGGATTTTCCCTGCAAAATCGGGGTGATTTATAAGGGCACGGCACGCGTCTGTCCAAACATGGCGACCGTGTTGGCGGTGATTACCACGGACGTCAACGTGTCTTCCAAAATGTTGCAAAAGGCGCTTGTTGCGGCGGTCAAAGATACCTTTAATATGATTTGCATCGACGGCGTTTCCTCGCCCAACGATACGGTGAGTATCTTGGCGAACGGGAAAGCCGGGAACTATCAGATATTCTGTGAAGATTCGGAATACGAAAAATTCGTGAACGCCTTACGCGAAGTTTTAAGAGAAGTATGTCAGCGCATCGTGAAGGACGGTTCGGAGGGCTCGCCCTTGCTCGTCTGCAAAGTATCGGGTGCGAAGTCCAAACAGCTCGCGCGCGCCCTTGCCAAGACTATGGTTTGTTCGTCCGCGCTAAAAGCGATGTTGCTCCAGGGGAACGTCGGGGTAACCGACCTTATCTATCTTATCAACTCCGTCATGGAAGAGGTGAATTACGGAAGGACACGTATTTCCGTGCAGACGGACGCCTATACTTGCGTTCTGTTCGATTCGGGGCGGACGTTCGCATTGAGTGAAGAGCGCGCAAAAGATTTGTGCGCCCACGAGGAGATCGGTCTCCTCGTCGAATTGCAGGAAGGAAATTTCGCGGCAAGGGCGTTGGGGCTCCTTTGCAGATAAAAATTAAAAGAACTTTTTCGGAGAAATGCCGTTCGTAAAGTTGACAATCCGAGTGAATCATGTTATAATATACAGAAATAAAAGGTGATTGACGGAATGCAGATGAAAAAGATCGAAAAATTCAACAATTTCGGAACAGATGGTGACGGATCGGCGGAAGACGCGTTCGTTGCTTCTGTTCTTTTTTCTGTTTTTCAAAATTCTTTGTTTTTGAAAGTTAAGGACTGATTTTCGGAATCAGTCTTATTTTTTATAAAAGGGTAAAAAATAATCAGAGAGGAACGCGTATGGAAAAGAAAAAAGTGTATCTATCGTTGCAAAATGGAAGGGCGTTTCAAGGCTACCGTTTTGGCGCGGAAGGCGAGGCGACGGGAGAACTCGTATTCTCGACGGGTATGGTCGGGTATATGGAAACGTTGACCGATCCTTCGAATTTCGGACAAATCGTCGTGCAAACCTTTCCGCTGATCGGCAATTACGGCGCGATTCGCGCGGACGTGGAGAGCGAAAAGGCGTGGGTGTCTGCATACGTCGTTCGGGAGTTTTGCGAAGAACCCTCCAACTTCCGCATGGAAGGACAACTCGAAACGTATCTCAAAGAACAGGGCGTCGTTGGGATTTACGGCGTGGACACGCGCGAGCTGACGAAAATTCTTCGTGAAGAGGGGGTCATGAATGCGAAAATCAGCAACAGACCCTTAAAGGAACAGGAGCTGAAAGCTCTTTCCGATTATAAGATCACAAACGCGGTTGAAAGCGTTTCCTCGGAGAAAAAGGGATACTTTGAAGCGGAAAACGCAAAATATACGGTGGCGCTTTGGAATTTGGGCGCGAAGAACAGCACGATCGCGCATTTGAACGAACAGGGCTGTAACGTCGTGAGTATGCCGGCGAGCTCCACAGCGGAAGAAATTCTGGCGCTCCACGCCAACGGCGTGGTCATTTCCGACGGCCCGGGCGACCCGAAAGAAAATGCAACGCTCCTCGAAGAAGTGAAAAAATTGTTGGGGAATGTGCCCGTGCTGGGGCTTGGGCTCGGACATCAGCTCGTGGCGCTTGCGCTCGGCGGCAAGACGAAAAAACAGAAATACGGGCATCGCGGCGGTAACCAACCCGTCAAATGCACGAAGACGGGCAAGGTGTACATCTCTTCGCAAAACCACGGCTACGAAGTCGTCGCAGACAGCGTGAAGGGTGGACGGACGAATTTCGTCAACATCAACGACGGCTCCTGCGAAGGCGTGGAGTACGAGGAGTTGCAGGCGTTTACCTTGCAGTTTACGCCTGAATCGTGCGCGATCGGAAACAGCGAAAACCCTATTTATACGAAGTTCTTTGCCATGATGGAAAAGGAGAAAGCATATGCCGAAGAGAAGTGATATCAAAAAAGTGTTAGTGATAGGTTCCGGGCCCATCGTGATCGGACAGGCGGCTGAATTCGACTATGCAGGTGCACAGGCTTGCCGAGTGATGAAGAGTGAAGGCATCAACGTCGTGCTGTGCAATTCCAACCCTGCCACCATCATGACGGACAAGGCGCTTGCCGACGAGATTTATCTCGAACCGTTGACGGAAGAATCCTTAAAGCGTATTATTATCAAGGAAAAACCCGACAGTTTGCTCGCCTCGCTCGGCGGTCAGACGGGACTCACGATGGGGTGCAAGCTGGCGAAATCGGGTTTCCTCGACGCACACGGCGTGAGACTCATCGGCACGAAGTTGGACGCGATCGACCGCTCGGAGGATCGAGAACTCTTCAAAGAAACGATGGAAAAAATCAATCAGCCGTGCGTCCCTTCCGATATCGCGTATACGGTGGAAGAATGTGTGGCGATTGCGGATAAACTGGGCTATCCCGTCATTATCCGTCCTGCGTATACTCTCGGCGGCGCAGGTGGCGGCGTGGCATATAATGAAGAGGAACTCCGTCTGATTTCCCACAACGGACTGATGCTTTCGCCCATTACGCAGGTCTTGATTGAAAAATATATCGCAGGATGGAAAGAGATTGAATTTGAAGTTATCCGTGATTGCAACGGCAATTGTCTGACCGTTTGCTCGATGGAAAACGTCGACCCCGTCGGGATCCACACGGGTGATTCCATCGTCGTCGCGCCTGCGGTGACCCTTTCCACGAGAGAGTATAATATGCTCCGCTCCGCGGCGCTGTCGATTATTACCGAACTCGGTATCGAGGGGGGCTGCAACGTGCAATTCGCGCTCAATCCCGATTCGTTCGAGTATTCCGTCATCGAGGTAAATCCCCGAGTCAGTCGTTCGTCGGCGCTTGCGTCTAAGGCGACGGGGTTCCCGATCGCGAAGGTGACCTCCAAAATCGCACTCGGTTATACGTTGGACGAAATCGTCAACGACGTGACGGGGAATACCTATGCTTGCTTCGAACCGACAATCGACTATCTGGTCGTCAAGATGCCGAAGTGGCCTTTCGATAAATTCCTGTACGCAAAGCGCGAGCTCGGTACGAGAATGAAGGCGACGGGGGAAGTCATGTCCATCGGCACTTCCTTTGAAATGGCGATCATGAAAGCGGTGCGCGGCGCGGAAATTTCCACGAGCACGATGAACTATAAGAAATTCGCCGCTTGTTCGAAAGAGGAATTGCAGGCGAAGCTCTCCGAAATGACGGACGAAAGGATTTTCGTCGTGTACGCGGCGCTCAAAAAGGGCGTGACGGTGGACGAAGTATTCGAAGCAACGAAAATCGACCGTTGGTTCTTGAACAAGTTCAAAAATCTGATCGCGTATGAAAATCGTTTGGCGAGTGAAAAACTCACGCGCGAGCTGTACGAAGAGGGCAAACGCCTTGGGTATCTGGATAAGGATATCGCCGCTTTGAGCGGACAGAAAGTGCCGTACAGAAAGAAGGCGGCGTACAAAATGGTGGATACCTGCGCGGCGGAATTCCCCGCAAAAACCCCGTATTTCTATTCGACGTTCGACCCTGCCGAACACGACGAAGCGAAGTCGTTCTTGAAAAACAGCGATAAGAAAAAGCGTATCGTCGTCATCGGTTCGGGCCCCATTCGTATCGGACAGGGGATTGAATTCGACTACTCTTCCGTTCATTGCGTATGGACGCTCAAAGAACTCGGCTATGAAGTCGCCATCATCAACAACAACCCCGAAACGGTGTCCACCGACTTCGATACGGCGGACAGATTGTATTTCGAGCCCCTGACGCCCGAGGATGTGCAACACGTGCTGGATATTGAAAAGCCTTACGGCGTCATCATCACCTTCGGCGGTCAGACTGCCATTCACCTCTGCTCCTATTTCGCAACGCATGGGATTCGTATCTTGGGTACTTCCGCAGACAGCGTAGACGCGGCAGAAGATCGGGAACGTTTCGAGGAACTCTTGGAAAAATACTCTATTCCCCGTCCGAAGGGAATTACGGTCATGACGAAAGAGGAGGCGCTCCAAGCGGCAGAAACGCTCGAATATCCCGTCCTGCTTCGTCCTTCCTACGTCATCGGCGGTCAGAACATGACGATCGCATTTACGCAGGAAGACGTGTGTCGATATATGGACGTCATTCTGGCGCAAGGGATCGAAAACCCGGTACTCTGCGACAAATACCTCATGGGTACGGAGCTGGAAGTGGATGCGATTTCCGACGGGAAAGACGTGTTGATCCCAGGTATTATGCAACACATAGAACGTACGGGCGTACACTCCGGTGACTCCATCGCCGTATATCCTCCCTACAATTTGGACGATACTATGTTGGAGCGGATTATCGAAGTTTCCACCCAGCTTGCGTTGGAGCTCAAAACCAAGGGGCTCATCAATATCCAGTATTTGATTTACCGCGGACAGTTGTACGTAATCGAGGTGAACCCTCGCGCATCGCGTACCGTGCCTTACATTTCCAAAGTGACGGGCGTGCCGATGGTAGAGCTTGCGACCAAAATCATTATCGGGGAAAAACTGAAAAAACTCGGTTACGGCACAGGTTTGTATCCCGCATCGCCGTACGTGGCGGTCAAAGTCCCCGTGTTCAGTTTTGAGAAACTCAACGACGTCAACTCCCAGCTCGGACCTCAAATGAAATCGACGGGGGAAGTTTTGGGGCTTGGCAAGACGTTGGAAGAGGCGATGTTCAAAGGACTCGTTTCGGCAGGCTTCAAGATGTGTCATCCCACCGAACGCAATCCCGTCGGCGTGTATATGACGGTCAACGATCAGGACAAGCTGGACGTGTTGACGATTGCAAAAAAATTCGGGGATTTAGGCTGTACCATGTACGCGACGAAGGGCACTGCAAAGGTGATCACCGATCTCGGATTCGATTGTCAAATCGTCGATAGGCTCTCTGCGACGGACACCATGATCAAGCTCATGGACGAGGGGAAGGTTTCCTACATCGTCTACACGGGCAAGACGGACATGGAATCTATCAACGACTTTATCCGTCTGCACCACCACGCGATTTTGTTGGGCATTACGGTGCTCACGTCGTTGGATACCGCCAACGCGCTTGCGGATATCATCGCAAGCCGATTTACGGAAAATAACACCGAACTCGTTGACATCAACGCGTTGCGTACGGAAAAGCTCAAAATCGATTTCACCAAAATGCAATCGTGCGGGAACGACTATATCGTCGTCGATAACCGCGACGGAAAGATCACCTGTCCCGAATCGATCGCAGTCAATTATCTGCCTTCGCATTACGGGATCGGCGGGGACGGACTCGTGCTCGTGGAAAATTCGCAGATTGCGGACGCGAAGATCCACGTCTTCAATATCGACGGGAAGGAAGCTCCGATCGGGGGCAACGCCATTCGTTGTATCGGGAAATACCTCTATGAAAAGAATATCGTTCGCAAAAACGAGATGAAGATCGAGATGCACGGCGCGGTGCTTGACGTGAAGGCGTATTCGTTCAGCGGCAAGGTCAACAGCGCAAGCGTGAACCTCGGGAAGGTAGAGCTTTCCGGTTCGAAGATCCCTTGCGTTTTCAAGGAGGAGAAAATCGTCGGGAAGACGATTGACGTGGACGGCGAGGACTATCAGGTCACCCTCGTGAACGTCGGCAATCCCCATTGCGTCATTTTCAGCGACAAGGTGGACGGGATCAAAGTCAAGGAAATCGGTCCGAAATTCGAACACAGCGAATATTTCCCCGAGGGAATCAATACGGAATTTATCCGCGTCGTCAATAAAGTGACGATCAAAATGCGGGTATGGGAGCGTGGCGTCGGGGAGACGTGGGCGTGCGGCTCGGGCGCTTGCGCGGCGGTCGTTGCGGCGGTGCTTGGCGGGTCTTGTG
>JAGAJI010000029.1 GCA_017626135.1 Clostridia bacterium
GGAGGAAGAGGAGAGTTCGTCGGGGATCGAGGTGGAATTGCCACCCGTGGAAGAGCCCGATCCCGAAAAGGAGTTGATCGGCAGGGAGACGGATGCGCTCGGACATGAAATCGCCCGTTATTCGGACGGCAGTTGGGAGGATTTGGGGCGCGTGGAGCCCATCGACTTCACGCCGAAAGCTCCCGAGACCAAGCTCGGCTATCAAAGCCTTGCGAAGGAGACGGGGGGAGACGTTCGTTGCGCCTTCTATAAGTCGATTTACGAAAGGGCGTACGGATTCTTCTATTCCGCCAAGACGGTGGAAGCGGACGGGTACGGGTACTACTCCTTGAACGGGGTGGATATTTCGGCGTACGGGCTGACCATGAACGAGTTGACGGGCGTTTGGAGCACGATGAAACAGGATTATCCCGAGTTCTACTGGCTCGCAAATCAGATCTATACGTTGGGGGATACCTTCTTCCTCTGCATTGACGCGGACTATGCGGAAGGCAGCGTTCGACAGACCGCGCAGACTGCCGTGCAGACCTCCGCGTTGGAGTGCGATCGCTACCTCAACGGCATGATGAGCGAGGGGGAGCGCGCGCTCGTGATTCACGATTATTTGGTCGCAGATATCACCTACGCCTACGAAGAGGACGGCGAGACTCCGCAGGACGACGCTTGGGCGCATAATATCTCCGGTTGGGCGCTGTACGACGCCGGCGTTTGCGAAACGTACGCGGAGACGTTCACCTACCTTTGCGACCTGTTCGAGGTGGAGAGCTCGGTGGTGACCGGCTACGCCGCGCAGACGGGGGCGATGGGCGGCCATGCGTGGAATATTCTCTGTTTGGACGACGAATGGTATAACGTGGACGTGACTTGGGACGACGGCTATGAAAAGAACGACGCAAGCCTCGTGGGCAGGGAATGGTTCGGCGTGCCGGCGACGGAGTTCGCCCGTACCCACGTGGCGGATACGCCCGACGGCGGACTTGGCGGCTCCTATCAGTTCGCCCTTCCCACCCTCTCCGAAAAGAGTCTTTCCCCCGTCGTTTTCGGGGAGAAGTACGGCGAGAAAACATGGTGCGTATCCATCGATGCAGCCTTTGAAAAAATGACGAACGAGGGGGGTATGTACGAGGTGAAACTCTATCCGACCTCGCAAGTGCTCGTCGATTGCAACCTGACACTCTATCCTTCGGGCGCTCGGTTTACTCGGGCGATGCCCAAGGTGCGGGAGCTCTCCTTCATCGGAGAATTCGTCTATACGGACAAGTGGTTGGGGGTAGGGTATATGCCCGACCTCACTTGCGCGAGCGGACTCGTGTTGCAGGGAAAACTCGTGTTGGACTGCGTAGATTTCTCCACGCCTTCGTTGGCGGAAAACGGGTATACGTACACCTGCAAAAACAACGCGAAGGTATATCTCGTAACGAACGTTTAATTTCGTGAACTTTGCGTTATAAATAATAGAGAGAAAAAATTTTTCGAAAGAGGAAGTATGTTAGAATTAAGAAACGTCGGCTATCTCGTCAAGGATGAGCTGGGCGAAAAACAAATTTTGAAGAACGTCAATCTGACTTTGGACGAGCGGTTCGTGGCGTTCACGGGCCCCAACGGCGGCGGTAAATCCACCCTCGCCAAGGTGATTGCAGGCATCATCAAGCCCACCGAGGGCAAGATCTATTTCGACGGCGAGGATATCACCGAGCTGTCCGTGACCGAGCGCGCGAAGAAGGGGATTTCCTACGCTTTTCAGCAACCCGTGCGGTTTAAGGGACTCACCGTGCGCGACCTCATCAACATCGCGGCAGGCAAGCCCTTGAAGGTGGGCGACGCTTGCGCCTATCTTTCCGAAGTGGGTATGTGTGCGCGCGATTATATCGACCGCGAAGTGAACGCGTCCCTGTCGGGGGGCGAACTCAAGCGCATCGAGATCGCGACCATTTTGGCAAGGGGGACGAAACTGTCCGTGTTCGACGAACCGGAAGCAGGGATCGACTTGTGGAGCTTTGGGAACCTCATCAAGGTGTTCGAGAATATGTATAAAAAGACGCAGGGGAATATCCTCATCATTTCCCATCAGGAACGCATCTTGAATATTGCGGACAGAATCGTGGTCATCGCGGACGGACAGGTGCAAAACGAGGGCAAGAAAGAGGACGTTTTACCCAAGCTTCTGGCGGCGGAATCGTGTAGGATTCTGACCGAAAAATTGTAAAAGGGGGGTAGCAGGTATGGATTCAATTCAGAAAGAGTTGCTTTTTCAGGTTGCGGATTTGCACGGTACTCCCGAAGGCGCGTACAACATTCGAGGAAATGGGGAGAGCGTGGGGCGCAACGTGACGGCGAATATCGACATCGTGAGCAAGACGGACGGAAAGCCGGGCATTGATATTTTCATCAAGCCGGGGACGAAGAACGAGAGCGTGCACATTCCCGTCATCATCACGAAAGCGGGCTTGCAGGAGGTCGTGTACAACGATTTCTATATCGGCGAGGGCGCGGACGTCGTCATCGTGGCAGGTTGCGGTATTCACAACGACGGCGAGAATACGACTTCCCGTCACGACGGCGTGCATACCTTCCACGTCGGCAAAAACGCCAAAGTCAAGTACGTGGAAAAGCACTACGGCGAGGGGGACGGGAACGGCAAGAACGTGATGAATCCCGAGACGGTGGTGCACCTCGACGAGGGCGCGCATATGACCATGGAAACGACGCAAATCAAGGGCATCGATTCCACCAAGCGCATCACGCGCGCGGACATGAAGGAGGGGGCGAACTTTATCGTCAAGGAGAAGCTGTACACCCACGGCAATCAGGTGGCGGACACCGATTTCGTCATCGATATGAACGGAGAGGGTTGCAGCGCGGACGTCATGTCGAGATCGGTCGCGGCGGGGCATTCCGTCCAGCACTTCGTTTCGACGATGAACGGCAACGCACCCTGTCACGGACACACCGAATGCGACGCCATCATCATGGATAAGGCGGCGGTGACGGCGGCTCCCTGCCTCACGGCAAACCATATCGACGCGGAGCTCATTCACGAGGCGGCGATCGGGAAGATTGCAGGGGAACAGCTCGTCAAGCTGATGACTCTCGGGCTCACCGAACAGGAAGCGGAAGAGCAGATCATCAAAGGCTTTTTACATTGAGAAAAAAATATTGAAAAAAATACAATAGGAGAACTATATCATGAGTGAACTTGCTTACAAAAGAACGAACGTGTATGAAAAGGCGGACGAAAAGCTCCTGAAAGAAATTTTCGATTACGCCGAAGGCTATAAGACCTTCCTCGACGAAGGCAAAACGGAACGCGAAGTCTGCGCAAACGTCGTAAAGGCGGCGCAAAAGGCGGGCTATCAGCCCTTTGAGTTCGGTAGGAAGCTCAAAGCAGGCGACAAAGTCTACTACAACAACCGCGGCAAAAACGTGTACCTCATTCGTATGGGCAAAGCGGACGTGGCGAAGGACGGAATCCGTATCATCGCTTCCCATATCGACAGCCCCCGTATCGACTTGAAACAGGTGCCTTTGTACGAAGCGGAACAGATTGCGTTTGCCAAGACCCATTATTACGGGGGGCTGCGCAAATATCAGTGGGCGACTATTCCCCTTGCTCTGCACGGCGCAGTCATTCTGAAGGACGGCAGTAAGCTGGAAGTTAGAATCGGCGAGGACGAAAGCGATCCCGTATTCTACATCAGCGATTTGCTCCCGCACCTTGCGGCGAAGCAGAATGCAAAACCTCTCGGCACCGCCATCGAAGGGGAAGACCTCAATATCTGGTTCGGCAATATCCCTTACGTGGCGGCGGAAAACGAAAAGGACAGAACGGTCAAGGAAAACGTGCTGAAAATTCTTCACGACAAGTACGGCATGGAAGAGGCGGATTTCCTCAGCGCGGAGCTGTGCCTCGTTCCTGCGTTCAAGGCGAAGGACATCGGCTTTGACAGAGCGCTCATCGGCGCGTACGGTCACGACGACCGCGTATGCTCCTACCCTGCGTACACCGCTCTGTTGGACGAACCCTCCGAAGAACACACCGTCATGGTGGTGCTTGCGGACAAGGAAGAGATCGGCAGCGAGGGTACGACGGGTATGCAATGCGCGATCTTCACCGACCTGATCGACGAAATCGCGGCAGCCGCAGGCGTTTCTTCCGCGGCGGTACGCGCACACTCGAAGTGTCTTTCCGCAGACGTCAACGCGGCGTACGACCCCAACTACGGCGACGTACTCGAAAAGATGAACGCCACCTACCTTTCCCACGGCGCAGGGTTGACGAAGTTCACGGGCTCAAGAGGGAAGAGCGGTTCTTCGGACGCAGACGCCGAATACGTGGGCTATATCCGTAAACTCTTCGACGACAACGGCGTGATTTGGCAGACGGGCGAGCTCGGCAAAGTGGACGTTGGCGGCGGCGGCACGGTGGCGAAATTCATCGCGGCGATGAACATCGATACCGTGGATATCGGCGTTGCGGTGGCTTCCATGCACGCACCCTACGAAGTCGTTTCCAAAGCGGACGTATACGAAGCGTACCTCGCGTTCAGAGCGTTCATAAAATAAGGCAGAATATCAAACAAGTCAACAAATTTTGATCCGACGCTTTCAAGCGTCGGATTTTTTGTTAAATGAAGATATAAATTAAAAAATCTATTGACAAGGACGGAAAAAAGTGGTAAAATCAATATATAACATACTTTTATAGTCCATAAGAGTAGGCTTATAAAAAAATTAGGAGGTCTTTTTATGAAAAAGACAAGAAAGATTCTTTTGACGGTGTTGAGCGTACTTACGGTAGCGTCGGTATCGCTCGGCGCAGCGTCGTGTGAGTTGATTGGTTTACTCCCCCTTCCCAACAGTTCTACACCACAAACCACGGACAACGAATTCCGTCAGGTCTACGCGATGTACGTAACGTATGCGGAAGAACAAGGCATCACCCCTCTTTCTTATGAGGCGTGGCTGATGAGTGTTCGCGGCGAAAAAGGTGACAAGGGCGAACAAGGCGAACAGGGTCCCGCGGGTGAAGACGGAAAAGACGGTGTGGACGGCGAAGACGGACAGGACGGTTTGACGCCTTACGTCGGCGAGAACGGGAACTGGTGGATCGGCGATATCGATACGGGTATTCAAGCGACCGGCGATAAAGGTGACAAAGGCGACAAAGGCGAGCAGGGTGAACAAGGTCCCCAAGGTGAAAAAGGTGACAAAGGTGACCAAGGAGAGCAAGGTCCCGCAGGCGCCGACGGTGAGGACGGCAAAGACGGCGCAGACGGCAAGTCCGCGTATCAGATTTGGCTTGACGCCGGTCACGAAGGCACGGAAGACGACTTCCTCGCTTGGCTGAAAGGCGCAACCGGAGAAAAGGGTGACCAAGGCGACAAGGGTGATAAAGGCGACCAGGGTGTAGGGATTGAAAAGGTAGAATACGACGCAGACGGCAATCTTGTGATTACGTTTACGGACGGGACCACGCAGACGGTGGTGATGCCCGAACCCGAAACGCACGTACATACCTTTGGCGACTGGACACAATATAGTGACCCTGACGCCGCAAATCAAGTGCTTTTCCGCGTATGCTTGACTTGTAGTCAAATCGAATGGAAATTAAGTTCCCATACGGCGCATAATTGGACGGTGGTGACCACTCCGCCCACTTGTCAGGCGCAAGGTTACGACACAAAAACTTGCTCGATTTGCGGTAAGGTAGAGGTGGAGAATTACACGGATATTATCGACCACGCTTGGGCGACGGAATATACTTTTGACAACTCTTTCCATTGGTACGAATGTAACACCTGCGACGAAATCAAAGATAAAGCCGAACATACCCCCGACGAATCGGGTGAATGTTCCGTTTGTAAGGCTTTGGTAGGCGCAACCGAAGGGGTGGTGTACGACGTTTTTGATGGTGGCGCCTATGCAGGAGTAATCGGTTACGAAGGCACGGCAACGAGAGTAAGAATTGCAGATACCTACAACGGCTTGCCTGTGAAAACGATTTACGACCAAGCATTTAATAACAATGATAAAATCACTTCGGTGATTATCCCCGACAACGTGACTTCGATTGGTTCTAGGGCGTTCGATGATTGCGATAGCTTAACGAGCGTGGTGATCGGGGACAGCGTGACTTCGATCGGTGAGAGGGCGTTCTCTTTTTGCGATAGCTTGACGAGCGTGGAAATTCCCGACAGCGTGACTTCGATCGGTGATTATGCGTTCAATAGTTGCAGTAGCTTGACGTTTAATGAATATGGAAACTGTCAATATTTAGGCAACGAAGAAAACCCGTATCATGCATTGATTCAGGCAAAAACCGAAAATTATAGTGCCTACACCATTCACGAGGATACCAAAGTAATAGCTGATTATGCATTTTCTGGTTGTACTCGTATGAGTAGTATTGTGATTCCCGACAGCGTGACTTCAATCGGTAATGGGGCGTTCTCTTTTTGCGATAGCTTGACGAGCGTAGAAATTCCCGACAGCGTGACTTCGATTGGTGGGGGGGCGTTCTGTGGTTGCAGTAACTTGACGAGCGTGGAAATTCCCGACAGCGTGACTTCGATCGGTTATGAGGCGTTCGTTGGTTGCAGTAGTTTGACGAGCGTCTATTACAAAGGCACGGCAAGCGAGTGGTCGGCAATCTCGATTGGGTGGAGCAATTCTTCCTTGACGAACGCGACGAAGTATTATTACAGCGAAACGGAGCCTACGGAAGAGGGCAACTATTGGCATTACGTAGACGGCGTGCCTACGAAATGGTAAGGTCGGAAAGTAAGTAAATTTTGACGGTAAAAAACCCTGCCCCGTGGCGAAAGCCACGGGGCAGGGTTGCGTTCAACGCAAAAATTATCGTATAATAACGCCCTTTTCGTCGCGAAGGAAGGTCGAGCCGTAGAAAGCGGAAAGTCCCTTTTTCATCTCCTCGTAATCGGCTTTGGCAAAACACTCGCAAGCGGCGTGCATGGCAAGCTGAGGAAGTCCGATATCCGCGCCGAGCATACTCGTGTGGCGGAGCGCCAAAGCGCCCAACGTGCTGCCGCTGCGTACGTCCGAGCGGTTGAAGAAGGTCTGATAGCGCACCTCTGCGTTGTCAAACACCGTCTTGACGAGGGCGCTTGCCAAGCCGTCGGTGATATACGCCTTGTTGGCGTGATTTTTAAGCACCACGCCGCCGCCGAGCGCCGTTTTGTTGGTCGGGTCAGCCTTTTCGGGGTGGTTGGGGTGGACGGCGTGCGCGTTATCCACCGATAAGAGGAAGGAGGACGCGAGCGCTTTATAGTATTCGTTGTCGTCAAAGCGGAGCGCGTACGCGATACGGCGGAGTACGTTTTCGAGAAAATCCCCGTCTGCGCCTTCGCTCGTCAAGCTCCCCATTTCCTCGTTATTCATGCACGCGGCGATACAGACGCCGCTGACGTTTTCAAGCCCCACCAAGGCGGATAAAGAGGCGCATACGCTTGTCAGATTGTCGATGCGGGGCGAGGCTAAAAACTCGTCGTTTACCCCGAACGAATAGGGCACGTCTGCGTTCACGAGGAAAAGATCGTGGGAAATCACCCCTTTGCCTGCAATTTTTTCCAGCAGATCCGCGGAGTTCTCCACGCCGCAAGATAAGCTCACGAGGGGGGCTAAATCTACCTGCGCGTTGACGGCAAAGCCGTCGTTGGCGTTCCGATTTTGATGAATGGCAACGGAGGGAATGACGACGCGGAAGGGGGATTCTACCACTTCTTCATACAGGCGGTCGTTCTCCTTTTTGATGACGCGCCCGGCGATCTGCAAGGGACGGTCGAAGAAGGAGTACCAAATGCCGCCGCCGTAGGTCTCCGTGTTGAGGGTGGCGTAGAGCGCGGATTTTTGCAAGGGGTTTTCCTTGAGTTTGAGCGCGGGGGAGTCGGTGTGCGAGGCGACGATTTTATAAGAAAATTCGTTGAGCGCGCCCACCGTGAACGCAACGAGCGCTCCGCCGCGGACGACGTAATATTTGCCGCCCTCTGCGATCTGCCAGTCCTCCGTCTCCGAAAGTTTTGTAAACCCTGCGCGCAAGAGCAACCCCTCCGCCTCTTTCACGGCGTGGTAGGGGGTGAGGGAATTTTGTAAATAGGGAATGAGACGATCCATACGATACCTCCGAAAAGTCTTTTTGATATATCGTCGTAAACGTGTAACGACGTAATTATTGTAACATTTTTTTTCGCGTTTGACAAGTCTTTTGAAGAAGAAATTTTCGCAAAGGCTCCCCCTTTTCATGAGTGTTTTGTGAAACTGCGTTAACAATGTGAAAGTTTTGTAAAATCAAATGAAATCGTCACTTAATCTCTTGACAAAAAAGGGAATACTATCTATAATATGTCTTGTAATCAAAATACAAAGTGAGGTACTCGTATGTCTAAAAAAGTCAAAGAAACGACGAATCAAAGCGCAGAAAATTATCTGAAAGAAATTTTTACGTTGGTGCGCAAAGTAGAGACGCTGACCACAGCGGACAAAAAAACCCTTTTTAACAACACCGAATTCCGAATGCTCGGTGAAATCATCTGCGCCAAGTATGCAGGCAAACGAGTCATTTCGACGCAGCTTGCCCAAATACTCGGCGTTACCCGTTCGGCAATTTCTCAGATGGTGAGCCGCCTGGAAGAGCAGGGCGTAGTCAAGCGCGTGCCCGACAGCGTGGACAGGAAGATTGCCTACGTGGAGCTCACGGAAAAGACGTACGAAACCTATCGGAAGGATTTGGAAGTATACGTCAATTTCGTGGATAGACTGGTGGAGAAGTTCGGCGCGGAACGCTTCCATACAATGATTTCCCTCGTCGACGAGTTTTGTGGGTTGGCGATGGAGGAAAAATCGAATATCGCTTTATAACTTTGCATATACCTAACGGAGACGGATCATGTTACAGTTAAAAAATATCAAAAAGGACTATGTGACCGAAAATCTCACCGTTCATGCGTTGAAGGGTGTGGATTTGAAGTTCCGCAAAAACGAATTCGTATCCATTTTGGGTGCGTCCGGGTGCGGGAAGACTACCTTGCTCAATATCATCGGCGGACTCGACCACTACACGTCGGGGGAGCTCGTCATTTGCGGTAAATCCACGAAGGACTACGACGACCGCGACTGGGACACGTACAGAAACCACCGTATCGGGTTCGTATTCCAGTCCTATAACCTCATTCCCCACCAGACGATTTTGGGGAACGTCGAAATTGCGTTGACGATTGCCGGCGTCTCCAAAGCGGAACGCAGGAAACGCGCGCAAGAGGCGTTGGAGAAAGTGGGCTTGGGTGCGGAAATCAATAAGAAACCCAACCAGCTTTCGGGCGGTCAGATGCAGCGTGTGGCGATTGCCAGAGCCCTCGTCAACAATCCCGAGATTTTGCTCGCCGACGAGCCCACGGGTGCGTTGGATACGACGACGAGCGTACAGATTATGGATCTGATCCGTGAAATTGCAGGCGAACGCCTCGTTATCATGGTTACCCACAACCCCGAGCTTGCCGAAAAGTACTCCACCCGTATCGTCCGTTTGCAGGACGGCGTGGTGCTCTCCGACAGCAATCCTTACGAAGGCGACGACCCCCTGCCCGAAACGGTGGAGGAAGCGCCTGTCGATACAGCGACCGCAGAGGATAAAAAACGCAATAAGATCGAGAAGAGATTGAAAAAATTTGCGGAGAAATTCGCGAGAAAGACCGCCAAAAAGGAAGAGAAGAAATCTTCGATGTCCTTTAAGACCGCCTTGGGGCTCAGCGCGCAGAACCTGCTCATGAAGAAGGGGCGTACGGCGGTGACGAGCATCGCCGGCAGTATCGGCATCATCAGCGTCTGCCTCGTGCTTGCGCTCTCCAACGGATTCAACAATTATATTTTGCGTATGCAGGAAGATATGCTTTCCTCTGCGCCTCTGTCCGTTCAGGAAACGACGCTCGACGTCAGTTCCATTCTGTCGGGATTTAATTCGGCAACCGATCTGCCCGATCTGTCCCAGCTTGACAACGAAATCTACGTCAACTCCTTCCTCACGAACATCGCGCAGGGTATGCAGGTGACGAACGATATCTCCGATGAATATATTTCTTATCTGGAAGATGCGAGCGAGCATTACGAGACCCTTTCCTACGGGACGGGCGCGACGCTCAAACATTCCCTGTTTACGGAAGTGAATATCAAGGAGGACGGCGCGGAAAAGAAAGTGGTCATGTCCCTTTCCGAACTCCGTGAATACTACACTTTGAAACTGTTGCAGTTGGACGCACAATACTCCAACCTTGCGTATCTCGTCAACTACTTGGGTGATATGCAGGGCAAGATGCCGGGGACGGCAGACGTGAACGACCCGAACTTCGGGAAATACGTACAATCGCAATACGAAGTCGTAGCGGGAACCTTCCCGAAAGCTTCCAACGAAGGGGTGCTCGTCGTCGGCGGCAATAACGACATCATCGACTTGTCGCTCGCGCAGCTCGGCTTTATCGGGGAAGATACCTTCCTCAGCCTGTTTCAGACGGGGAACGAACGACCGGATATGCGCCTTGATTACGACGAGATCCTCGGCAAGACGTATATGCTCAACGGCAACGACACCATCTATCAGAAGGCGACGGACGGCAATTACGTCTATAACTACACGGGTAGGCGGGACCAGTTGGACGTGGGGTCGGGTGTGTCCGTCAAGATCACCGCAATCTTGCGCCTCAAAGACGGCTTGAACTACGGGTGCCTCGGGAGCGGTATGAGCGGCATGACGGGGGGATTGTTCCTCACCGAACAGCTCTATAACGAGTGGATCGAGGTCAACCAAAATTCCCAGATCGTTTCCACCTTGAAAATGCAGAATGAGAAACGCGAAGAGTTCGTCAAAGCGACGCAGGAGCTTTCGGAGATGGAACAGGATTTGAGCCCCAACAGCGCGTATATGAATAAGCTGACGCAAATTTTCAACCTGTTGAAGGAGAAAGACGCTTTCCGCGTTGCGGCGGAGACGGTGGAGAAGAACTATATGTCCGGTTCGTCCATGGCAGGTCAGGGCGGCGAAGGCGGCACGGGTAGCAGCGATATGATGGCAAGCTATTTAAGCGAGGTCAATTTCCTCTACGGCGACGGCGCGATCCGTACGGTGGGAGGGGAATCCAAGCCCAACTCCATTCAGATCTACGTAAGCAATTTCGAGGCGAAAGAGGCGCTCATCGCACACCTGGATGCCTGGAACGATACGCACGACGTCAATCAGCAAGTCAAATACACCGACTCCATCGGCACGATGATGAGCATGGTGGAAATGATTTTGGACGTCATTACGTACGTGCTCGTGGCGTTTACGGCAATTTCCCTCGTCGTATCTTCCGTCATGATTGGGATCATCACTTACGTCTCCGTGGTCGAACGAGTCAAGGAGATCGGCGTGTTGCGCTCGCTCGGCGCAAGAAAGAGAGATATCAAAAACCTTTTCAACGCAGAGACTTTCATTATCGGGCTGGCTTCGGGCTTGATCGGCGTCGGCGTATCCTATCTTATCGCTTTCGTCGTGAACTTGATTTTGCTGGGATTGACGGGGATCCCGTCCCTTGCGTCCCTGCCCGTTACCTCGGCGGTGATCATGGTCGTCATCAGCGTCGTGCTGACCCTCATCAGCGGTTTGATCCCTGCCAACGCGGCGGCGAAAAAAGATCCCGTCGTGGCGCTCAGATCGGAATAAGGAAAAATTGCGAAGGAAGGTGTTTGCCTTCCTTCGTTGTATAGGAGAAAAAAACTATGATAAGAAAGAAGTTTACGGTGGAGTCCGACTATGACGGACTCAAATTGCAGGGGATCGTCTACGAACCCGACGGACAGCCCAAGGGCATCGTTCAACTCGTACATGGTATGTGCGAATACAAAAATTACTACGAACACGTGATGCAATTTTTTGCCTCTAAGGGGTATATTGCGGCGGGGCACGACCACCGCGGACACGGCGAGAGCGTGTTGCGGGAAGAGGACCTCGGCTGGTTCGGCGACGGGAGCGGCAAAGCGATCGTGGAGGATTGCGCGAAGGTCACGCGGTATCTGCGTTCCGAATACCCTGACCTGCCTTTGACTTTATACGGACACAGCATGGGTTCGATGGTGGTGCGCTGTTGCTTGCGTGAACACGACGATTTGATCGACAAGCTCATCGTCTGCGGCTCCCCTTCCTACAACCCGTTCACGCCGCCCGCCTTTTTGTTGCATAAGTGCATTACCTTATGCAAGGGAGAACGCCACAGAAGCAAAATGCTTGATGCTCTG
The DNA here is from genome assembly GCA_017626135.1 of Clostridia bacterium. GTDB lineage: Bacteria > Bacillota > Clostridia > Christensenellales > Borkfalkiaceae > Scatosoma. The sequence continues at coordinate 12,280 of JAGAJI010000029.1, forward strand.
TCGACGGGAAAGGGGGCGGAGAAACTCAAAAAGGAAAAGGGAGGCTCGTGGCTTACGAGGGACGAAGAGGTCGTGGCGAAAAAGGAAGCCGACCCTCGGTGCGCTTTCGTCTTTACCTGCAACGGGTTTGAAAATTTGCTCAATCTCATGAAGTATACCTATCAAAAGAAAGGGTATCAGGTAAAAAACCCCGCCCTGCCCATTCATTTCGTTGCGGGGAGCGACGATATCATGATCGGAGACGAGCTCAAATGGTTCAAGGCGATCGAGTTCCTGCGCGGCGTCGGGTACGAAAACGTGTCGGGAAAACTGTACGAAGGTATGCGTCACGAAATTCACAACGAGCTTGGGAAAGAGGAAGTATTCGAGGACCTGCTGCGCTTTATCGAAGGGTGAATTTTATCCTGCGAAGGGGGCAGGTATGCGTTGAACGTAAAAAATGACGATGCCCGTATAATTCTTTTTTCTTGAAACATACTGCTTTCAGGAGGAAAAATTATATGCGTATCGTTAACATTATCGCTTACGTTCTCGTGATCGTCGGTGCCATCAACTGGGGGCTCGTTGGGTTGTTTGATTTCAACTTCGTGTCCATGGTTTTCTCGGGCGTGCGCTCGGTTGGGTCGATCATCACCTATACCATTATCGCATTGGCGGCAATCTGGCTCATTCTTTCGCCTTTCATCACCGACGGCGTGCTGTGGCTGAAGAATCGCGCTGCTGCCGACTAAACGAAAACAACTTCAAAAACGGACTTTTCGGAGAGAAAAGCCCGTTTTTACTTTACGGCTCTGTCACATCACTCGGTTGATTTTTGACGGAAAAATACTGCGAAATACTGCGTATTTTGCTCAGTTACAGACCGCCGAGAGTATGCGCCTTCGCAAAATGCTTGTCTTTCTTGCATTTTTCTCGTCAATTCGCCGAAAAAAATTTCAGCTAAATCAACCGTTCTCTGTGACACAGCCTTACTTTTTTCTTTCAAAATGTTGACAAACGAAAAACTCCGTTGTATAATATATATACTATTCTATTAAGGAAGTCCGCAAAGAACGGATTTCAAAAGGAGAAGATTATGTTAAACTCTTTACTTTTTAACTGGGGGTTATTCCTCGGTATCCTCATTCCCAGCGTCGTGATCGCGGGGCTTGTCATCGGGGTCGTAGGTTGGTGGATCAAGACCCGTAACGACTTCGTGCGATTGAAGAACAAGGTGGAAGAAGCGTGGGCGACCATCGACGTGTACCTCAAAAAGCGTTTCGACCTCATTCCCAACCTCGTGGAGACGGTGAAAGGATACGCAAAGCATGAAAGTCAGACGTTGGAAAACGTCATTGCGGCACGTAATATCGCGGGCAACGCCAAGACGGTGGAAGAAAAAGCGCAGGCGGCAAACAATCTGACCTCTTCCTTGCGCGCCCTCTTCAATATGGTGATGGAAAGCTATCCGCAGTTGCAGGCAAACAGCAACTTCACCGATTTGCAGAACCAGCTCAAGGGTTTGGAATCCGAGCTTGAATCCGCACGTAGATACTACAACGGCAACGTCAAGACCTTCAACACCAAGATCGAACTCTTCCCCGAAAATATCGTGGCGAAGCGCATGGGCGAAGAATACACGAAGAAACCCTACTTCGAACTTGACAGCGAAGAAGAACGCAAAAACGTCAAGGTCTCCTTCTAAGGCAATGAAAAGGAGAGTTTGGGCGCGCTTCAAGCGCGCGGCGGCGCTCCTTGCCGTGGTGCTCGTATGCCTGTCCTGTACGCTGTTTGGTGGGGGCAGGTATGCGTTGAATACCATTTCCGCATATGCATATGCGGAGAGCGGAGACTATATCGCGATTCACAAGTACGATTTGGAGATGACCGTGCGTGAGGATCGAAAGATCGAGGTGGAAGAGCATATCACCGTGGAATTCCTGCGGCAATATAACGCCTACATGGAGGACATTACGATGTTCTACCGCTCTCTGCCCATCGAAGGTGCGCGGTATTCGAAAATCAAGGCGAGCTGTGCAGGGAACGACGCGTTCGTCTACTACGTGGAAGACAATCCCGACGACAGCTCCTTCGTGGATATCTGTTGCGTGGGGAACGCGGATAAGGGCAAGACCTGGACGTACGATATTTCCTACCTCATGGAGCAGAATACCGACAATAAGGAAAACGGCATGATTATCGACATCGTCGGGTTCGGCTGGACGGTGGCACTCCACGACGTGACGGTGCAGGTACATTTGCCTGCCGCCGTTCAGGCATCCGATTATCGCGTACATACGGATATCTTCGGCGTGAGCAACGCCAACGAAGTGACCCATTCCCTGTCTGCGGACGGTAAGACGATCACCATGTCGGCGGAAGTTTTGAGACAGGGGTACAGCGGCTATTACGACGAATACGTGACGGGCGGTATTACCTTGGAGTTTGCTCTGCCCGAAGGCACGCTGGACAATTATCTGGCGACCCGCATTTTCACCGCGGAGTTTTTCTGGATCTTGCTCGGTTCGGTCGGAGCGGTGGTGCTCGCGTTCGTGCTTCGCAATTTTGCGAAGTCGAACAGAGAGCTCGTCACGGTGGTCAACATCAAAGCGCCCGACATGATGGATCCTCTCAAAATGGGGAAATTGTTGGACGGCTCGGTGGATAACGAGGATATCACCTCGATGATCTACTATTTTGCGAACAAGGGATATCTGCGGATCGATTTGTCCGACGAGAACGACCCCGAGCTCATCAGTCGCGTGCTCTGTTTGCCTGACTCGGAGCCCGTATACGCCAAGACGCTCTTTCAGGGATTGTTCGAAAATGGGCGCGTGATCGACGGCGGATTGCTCAAAGCTGCACGCATTTCGGAGCTGGTCGGGCCCTTCTACGATAAGATGCAGCAAGCCAAGTTGCAAGTGCCCAAGAACCCTACCATGTACGAGACGAAGTCCGTTTGGGGGTATATCGGCGGCTGTGCGCTCGCCGTGCTTTTGGGATTTTTGACCTGCCTTTTTATGAGCAAACGCCTGCACGGCAGCTATAATTACTTTTTGGGCGTCGTGTTCGCCTTGCCCGTTCTTATCATCGGCGTGATGGGCTATATGAGCGAAAATTATCGCTATAAATGGAAACCCAAGCAACAGCGGGGAATGTTGCTCGGGCAGATCGCGATCGCCGCGGTGGCGTCCCTTCTGTTCGCCTGGCTGTTCGCCGGATTTATCATGACGCCGTCCGAAAAGCTTGCGCTCTGCGTGGGCGTGTTCTGCACGTGCTTTACGACGCGCGGCGTACTTTCCCGTACGGAGGAGTACGACAAAATACTCGGCGATATCCTCGGATTTAAGGATTTCATCGTCGTGACGGAAGAGGATAAAATCAAATTCATGCTTGAAGAAAATCCCGAGTTGTATTATAAGATACTGCCCTACGCGCAGGTGCTCGGGGTGACGGACGAGTGGGAGAGCAAATTTGAAAAGATCACCGTGCAACCGCCCGAATGGTGCTCGGGTTCTTCGCTGTCGACGTTCGATTATTATCTGATCTATCGTTGCATACACCGCGCGATGATGCGGGAAATCGCCAAGGAGTTGGCGAGAAGAAACGACAACGGCGGCGGTGGTCACGTCGGTCACAGCGGCGGTGGCGGAAGCTTCGGTGGTTTCGGCGGCGGCGGCTTCGGCGGCGGTGGCGGCGGAGCAAGATAATGCTTCAAAAGTGAACGCGTCGGTGAAAACCGACGCGTTTTTATGCGACTTACATTTTGCATTTTGCATGGGCGAACGTAAGAAAAGGGATAGATCCTCCGCGTTGCGTAGGCAACGCGGCGGATCTTTTTACTTTGCAATTATTTCAGATTTTTTATTTCCGCCTGCAAAAGCTCCAAGAACCTCGCGACGTGTTTCCCGTCCATCTGCGTGTGGTGAAATTGCATGGAGATGGGGAGCAGGTATTTGATGAACTTCTTTTTGTACCTCCCCCAAACGAGGAAAGGATTGTTGTAAATACCCGAATAGAGGTTGACGGCGCAATCGATTTCCGTGCCGACGACGGCGGAAGTTCCGATGATATTATACTCCTCGCCAAGGGCGTAGCCCTCGCCCGTCTCCTGCGTGCGTTTGGTGATGGACAGGTAACTTTCGTTGAATTTCGCCAAATCCCCGTCGAAGGGGATATCGCAATTCTCGATGCCGCCCCCTCGCAAGGACACGATGACGTTGATGGCAAGCTTATCGAATTGCCAGAGCTTGCCGTCCTTTGCGAGCAGGTAGAACTCGTCGATTTGCGATGCGGCCTTCCCGATCAGGTAGCAAAGGAGCATATTCAGTTTGAGCCCCTTCCGTTTGCTGCATCTGACGACGGGGGTAATATCGAAGGTCTTGACGAGCGTGACCATGGGCATGGGTGCGTTCATCCACAGCTCGAACGCTTTGGCACGGTTGGTTTTCGTGGGATCTAATTCTCTCATAGCGTGTTTACTCCGAAAAGAAAGGGGATTTGGATTCCAAATCCCCCGAAGGTATTGCGCGGTTTATTGCATTAAGTCGGGATCGGTGAGGACGGGTGCGTCGGCGGCATACACTTTGAGAACGTCCACCGCGTATTCGCAAAGGCGCTTGGTCCTGTAATGATCGCCCAGACACAAAATCTGTCCGTTGCCGTTCAGAAGTTTGTAAGTGTAATCCCCCTGCTTGGTGAGCGAGATGCGGAAGTTGCCGTTTTTAATATTCGTCTTATGCGTCTGAATGCTGTTGATCGTGCCGACGTAGGAGGTGTAGTCCTCGCTCATCAGCAAACATTCCTCTTTTTCGGAGAACAGCTCGAAATAGTACGCGCGTTCCCCGTTTTCCAACGTGCGGCAGTCGATGACCCACTTGCCCTTGTGCCCGTCGGGAAGGGGAGGGAGAACCTCGTCCGTCTCCTCGGGGACTTTCACGACGACGTCCTGAATGTTTTCGTCGATAAAGGCGGTACGGGCAAAACGCTTGATGCTTTCCACCGCCTGTTCGCATTCCGCTTTCGTGGGATAGGAATTGCCCATGCAAAGGAGCATACCCTTGCCGCTCAAAAGCTTGAAGGTGTAGCCGCCGTTTTGGGTGGGCAGGATGCGGAAGTGGTTGCGCAACACGTTGGACTTATGCGTTTCTATGCCGCGCAGGGCGCTATTATAGCTCGTGTATTCTTCGCTGGAAAGGAGCTGTTCGCCCTTGGTGGAGCGAAGCTCGAAAAAGAAAGCGTCTTCGTTGGCGGAGTCGCCGATCACCACGCGGCAAATTGCCCATTTCCCGCTGTAACGCGCCATTTTGTCCAATTCGTCTTCTTCGTAAAAATCGATTTCCGTGTTGATGTCTTTCAGTTCGTCAAGTAGCATAACGTCCTCCTTATCAGTCGTTTTTATAGTTTCTTCTTGTTCCTGACTGCTCGTTTCGATTTCTTCCGTATTTTCCGGTTTTTCTTCCGCAACCGTCTCTTGCGCGGGTTCCTTCGTACTCTCTTCCGTGCGCTCTTCCGTGGATTCTTCCGTTTCGGTGGGAATTTCCACGGGCTCTTCCGCAGGTTCTTCCACGGGCTCTACCGTAGGCTCTTCCGCAGGTTCTTCCGTAGGCTCTTCCACGGATTCTTCTTTGGGAATTTCGACGGGGTTCTCAACCGTTTCTTCAACCGTTTCTTCAATCGTTTCTTCAACCGTTTCCACGGGGTTTTCCGTAGGTTCCGTTGCGGGGGAAGTCCTTTCCTGTGCTTGGTTTGGGGACGTCTTTTTGCCTTTCACGCCGACGACGATGAGCGCAACGACGGCGCCGAGGATCAAAAGGGCGATTCCGACGAGTACTGCGGCGTGGAAGGGCGTTTCCACGCAATACGCGACGACGGCATCAAATAACGCTTTTAATTGTTCCATGTTTCCTGATTCATTCTCCTTCTATGATGAAAACTTTTCTTATCGTTAATATTTTAACATAAATTTCGAAAAAAGTCAAGACGGATAGGAAAAATTTCTTATCAATTTTTCAAAAAAATTGACTTTTTACGGAAAAAGGAGTACAATGGATTTATGGAAAAAATCGAAGTAGCAATCATAGGCGGCGGAGCCTCGGGGCTCTTTCTTGCAAACGCGTTGGCGGACGGCAAAAGGGCGGTCGTGTTCGAACGCGGCGAACGGGTGGGGAGAAAGCTCTCCGCGACGGGAAACGGGCAGGGGAATATCACCAACCTCGCCGCCGATACAACGGAATATTTTTGCGTGGATGAACGCTCGAAGGAGAAGATCGCGCAGATTATTCGCGCGGCGGATCAGAAGCGTTTGACGGCGGAATTCCGCGCGTTGGGCGTTTTGCTCCAAGCGGACGAACGGGGCAGGGTATATCCTGCCGGTAAGCAGGCTTCCGCCCTTACGGACGCCCTGCGGTTTTCGCTTGCGCAAAAGGGAGTAGAGACGCGTTTGAACGCGCGCATCGTGCACGTGGAGAAGTCGGACGGGGGATTTGTCCTCACCGCGGAAGTGGGGACGGAGAAGAAAATCGAACGCGTTTTTGCGCAGTCCGTCGTCCTCTGCGCAGGGGGCAAGGCGGCAAAGAACTTTGGAACGGACGGTTCGGCGTATGCGCTTGCGAAAAATTTCGGGCATACGGTGACCCCCCTCTATCCTTCCCTCGTACAGCTCAAAACGGAGACGGCGTACACGAAAACGCTCAAGGGGATTCGCGTCGCGGACGGCGGGTTGACGGCGATTGCGGGGCGGGAAAGGCTCGCCTTGCGCGGCGATATCATCTTTACCGATTACGGCGTTTCGGGGGATGCGACGTTCCGTATCTCGGCGTTCGTTGCGGACAAGTTGGAGGCGGGCGTGACGCTTTCTATCGACTTTTTGCCCGACGTGTCGGAGAGAGAGATTTTGGCGATGATGGAGCGCAAACGGGCGGCGTTCCCTGCGCTCGGCGACGGGGAATTGCTCTTTGGGATTTTGAATAATCAAGTGGGCAGAGCCGTGATGAAACGCGCCGACGGGCGCATGGAAGGGGCGGCGAAGCTCGTGAAAGACTTCCGCTTGCCCGTGACGGGGAACCTCGGTTTCGACTACGCGCAGGTCACGAAAGGGGGGATTCCCCTTGCGGAGACGGACGACGGTTTGCAGAGCCGTTTGGTACCCGGGCTGTATTTCGCCGGGGAAATTCTGGACGTAGACGGGCCGTGCGGCGGCTTTAACCTGCAATGGGCGTACGCCTCCGCGGCGCGCGTCGCAAGCGTAATAAATGAAAAATGAGGGGGGCAGGTATGCGTTTACTTACTTTGTCGGATATCAAATTGCCCATTGATAAAGACGAACGGGAGCTCGTACGGATCGCGCAGAAAAAGCTCGGCGGTAAGGTCGGGCATTTTGCGATCAGGAAGAAATCTTTGGACGCGCGGGATAAAAACAATCTGCGTTACGTGTATACGATCGAATTTTCCAAAGAACGACTCCCCAAGGAGAAGAGAGAGTTTGACAAATTGCCCGATCGGAAACGCCCCGACGAGCCCGTCGTGGTGGTGGGGAGCGGCCCTGCGGGGCTCTTTTGCGCCGTGCGTCTGCTCGATCACGGGATTCGGCCCATCGTGTTGGAACGCGGCGGCAGCGTCGAGGAACGGGAGAAAAAGACCAACGCCTTCTTTTCGACGAGGAAGTTGGACGGGAATACGAATATTCAGTTCGGCGAAGGGGGCGCGGGGACGTTCTCGGACGGGAAACTCAACACGCAGACGCACAGTCCCTTGAATCGGGAGGTGTTGGAACTGTTCGTGCGCTTTGGCGCGCCCGAAGAAATTCTCTATCTGGCGAAGCCGCACATCGGCAGCGACAAGCTGAAAACGGTGGTGAAGAATATGCGCGAATATATCCGCGCGCAGGGCGGCGAAGTGCTGTTCAACACCCGTCTGGAAGAGATTTTCATTCGCGACGGACGGATAAGAGAGATTACAATAAAATCGCTCGATAAAGACATGGTATGCCCGTACGGGGAAAAATTGCCCGTTTCCGCCCTGATCTTGGCGATCGGACACAGTGCGCGCGATACCTTTGAAATGCTCGATCGAAAGGGCGTGCCCATGCGGCAGAAGGACTTTGCCGTCGGGGTGCGCGTGGAGCATTTGCAATCGAGCATCGGTTTGGCGCAGTACGGGCAGGCGTATACGCGGCTCCCTGCGGCGGACTATAAACTCGTTTCGCACGCATCCGAGCGTGCGGCGTTCACCTTCTGTATGTGCCCCGGGGGGTACGTCATGCCTGCCGCGAGCGAGGAAGGGGGCGTGGTCGTCAACGGCATGAGCAATTACGCCCGTGACGGCGTCAACGCCAACAGCGCGCTGATCGCGCAGGTGACGGGGGCGGATTTCGGAAGCGAACACCCCTTGGCGGGCGTGGAGTTCCAAAGGAAACTCGAACGGGCGGCGTTCGTGGCGGGCGGAAGGGATTACGCCGCGCCCGTGCAACGCATCGGGGACTTTTTGGAGAATAGGACGAGCTCTTATTTCGGGGACGTACTACCCACTTACGCGGCGGGGACAACGTTTGCGAATTTGTCCGACGTGCTACCCGTGTCCGTGACGAACACGTTGAAAGCGAGTATTTTGGATATGGATCGCAGACTCAAAGGGTTCGCAAATCCCGACGGAATTTTGACGGCGGTGGAGAGCCGCACCAGCTCCCCTCTTCGTATGGAACGGGACGAAAGTATGCAGTCCGTGGGCGTTCGGGGACTCTACCCCTGCGGCGAGGGAGCAGGCTACGCCGGGGGGATCACCTCGTCTGCGGCGGACGGGCTCCGCGTGGCGGAAGGCGTCTTTTACCAGTTTTTGGAATAAAGTAGACAAACCGTTTCGTAGAATTGTGAGAGAAGCAAACAAACTATGATAAAATATATAATTTTCACCTAATTTTCACACAGCTTTCATATTCCTATCACAAAATAGCGATACAATCTTGTGGCGAAAGGACGAAAGGGTTCTTTCCGAAGTGTGCAAACGGTGCCGGAAAAGGTCTATTGCGCACGAAAATAATTTGAGAATAGAATTAAAACGACTATACTAAAAACTTTTTTCATATTCTCTCACTAAGGTAGGAAACTCGCGCACAGCGAGCTTCCTATCTTTTTGTATACCGAAGTATTTCTCTTTGATAGTTCGGTATACAAAAAAGAGAAAACGAGGCGATTGATAGCCGAAACGTTCTCTCTTTTTCTGTTGGATGCAATCGTGGCACAGCCACGATAAAATCTTTTCTTCGTTCAGATGAAATCCAAGGGCAAGCCTTTGCATGAAATCAAATCCGTCTGATTTTATTCCTGCGAAGCAGGAGTTCACCGCAAAAGCGATTTCCTTCACTTTGGGTGGAGTTCACCCGTCAAAGACGGATTTCATTGCGTGATACTCTGTCAAGAGCATGACGCCAAAGCCACGCCTTACACGTTTTTTCGTATATTATATCTTGCGCACGCCCAACTTCATGGTGGCGAATAAAACGCCGTTCTCACCTGCGTTCTCTTCCGTCGTTTCCGCTGCGTCCTCGGCAACTTCCGCCTCGGGCTCTTCCGCAACTTCCGCCACGGGGATTTCCACCGCATCGACGGGCGCTTCCGTTTCCGAAAGCTCCGCTTCCACTTCCACGGGTTCCTCCACTTCCACCGTGTCTACGACCATTTCAATGGCGTCGAGCACTTCCGTTTTTCTGCGGCGCGCCGTCTTTCTCACGGCGATACGCACCTTTCCCGAAGGCTGTGCGCAGACCGCTTTGATCGCCTCGTAGTATACCTCGCTCATGAAACGGATCTTGTCGAAGGTCACGTATTCGTTCGCCTGATGAATGGTCGCCTCTTCGCCGTCGAGCTCGGGACCGAACGCGCAGCCGCATTTCAACGCGCGTGCGTACGTGCCGCCACCGATGGCGATGGGGAACTCGTTTTTGCCCGTGATTTTGTTGTAGACCCCTACCAGTGTCTTGATGAGTTTCCCGTTCGGGTCGTTATAGAGGGGGGCTTGATAGTTGTCAATCACGTATTCCACACCGAATTCGTCGAGTTTTTCCGTCACTTTTTCCAAGGGCAAAGTTGCGGGGAAACGGATATCCGTCGTGATTTTCAAAACGCCGTTTTCAAAGGTCGCCACGTCGGGGGACATCGTCAGCTTGCCCGTTTCGTCTTCGAGGGATTTGAGTCCCGTCACGTCGTCGAACAGGCAATCGTACGCCTTCTTGCAATCTTCGTGGAAGGACGCGAAGAAACGGAGCATCGCCTGCAACGCGTTCGCGCCGAGCTCGGGGGTGGAGCCGTGGGCGGACTTGCCGTAGGCGCGCAAAAGATTCGTCGTATTGTCGTAGGAAAGGCGGGTGCCCGACACGGGGTTTTCATAATGCACGAGCTTTTCCGCTGCCTTTCGGGTGATGAACGCGGAGGCGTCTGCGCATACCATATTGACCCGTTCGCCGGCGTTCAACTTATACATGGGTGCCTCGTTTATGGGGAAAGAGGCGGTGAAATGCAAAATCCCTTTCTCGGCGTAGATGACGGGAAAGTTGGCGTCGGGGGTGAATCCTTCCTCGGGCATTTTCGCCACTTCGTTGTAGTGGTCGATACATTTCCAGCCTGCCTCCTCGTTGCAACCGACGATGAGTTTGATTTTGCGGTGCATGGGGAATCCTTCGTCTTTAAGCGCTTTGAGCGCATACAGGCAGACGACGGCGGGCGTTTTGTCGTCCATCGCGCCGCGCCCCCAAATCTTCTTGCCTGCGACGCCGCCTTCGGAGACGTCGTCGTTGATCACGCCCTCGAAGGGGGGATATTTCCAGCCGCTCCCGGCGGGTACGACGTCGAGGTGGGCTAAAATGGCAAATTCCTTGCCTTCGCCGAAGACGACCTCGCCGACGTAATTGTCGTAATTATGCGTTTCAAAACCCATTTTTTCGGCGAGGCTCAAAAAGTACGCGAGGCAATCTGCCGCTTCCTTGCCAAAGGGGTAGCCTTCTTCCGCAGGTTGGAGGGAAGAATCGAATTTGAGAATTTCTACGGTGGAATCGACGATTTCGTCGAAGTATTGTTCCATAATGTTTTGCATCATAGTCCTTCCTTGTTTTGGATTTTATATAGCGATTTGGTATTCTATACATTCTATTATACACGATTTTTTCTTTTTGGTAAACAAAATGAACGGGGAAAGCGTAAAAAAATTCAAAAAAATACGGCGTGTCTTTGACATTTGCCTATCTTTGTGCTAAAATAAGTATAGTAAGAAATTTTTACGAGGGTGAAGTATGGCTATACACGATGGGCACCGTCAACGGATGTATGAAAAAGCGGAAAAGGGAGTTTTGGCGGAACACGAATGGTTGGAAGTGTTGCTTTTTAACGCCATTCCCAGACGCAATACCAACGACATTGCGCACGCGTTGATTGCGCAGTTCGGCTCGGTGGCCAAGGTGTTTTTCGCCTCCTCGGAGGAATTGCAGAAAGTTCCCGGCGTGGGGGCGAGCGTTGCCGCGCAAATTCGCGCGATCGGGCACTTTTTTACGCAGTATTGCGAAAGTCGGGAGCCCACCTATGAAATCCCCTTCGAGACCAACGAGTTCATTTCTTTCGTGAAGGCGACGTATAAGGACCTTGCCGTCGAGGTGTTGGACGTGTATCTTTTGGACGGAGCGGGGTACGTGGAGCAGAGACGCCGTTTTTCGGCGCAGAGTATCGCCAGCGTACAGGTGGTGCCCGAGGGGATCACCTCCTTCATTCTCTCCGAAGGCGCCTCGGGGGTCGTGCTCGTGCATAACCATCCCTTCGGCTCGGCGATTCCCTCCGATTCCGACAATCTTTTAACGAAAAATTGTCAAGTGCTGTGCAGTCTCAACAACCGACTTCTCTGCGATCATTTGATCTACGCGCCCGACGGCGTGTACAGTTACTATTTGGGCGGTGATTTGCCGAGAATGAGCAGAAAATATTCGATAGACGGTATTTTAAGGTAGAGGTATGGAAGACAAGGAACGGGATAAAAATAAACGAAGCCGTCGTTTGGAATGGGAAACGGGGGTGCGCGTTCTCAAATATTTTGAGAATATGTTTGCCGATACTTCGAACGAAGGGGAACGTCGTTTCATCGGTTTTTGTAAAAAGGTGCTCTTTTTTGCGGTGCTTTTCATCGAATTGCTCCTGCTTTCCGTACACGTGGAGTTTTGGGTGAAAGAGGGGGACTGGGTCGGGTTCCTCATCGTGACGGGGATCGTGCTCGCATTGACGGCGGCGCAGGTGGTGAGCTTGTTCGTCCTGAAAAGCGGAGGATATCGGAAATCGTTGTACGTGTTGCAATCGCTATCCGTTTGCGCCCTTCTCATCCTGACGAAGGGACCCTACGCCTTTTTGCTGTATATGCTCATGCTCACGCAGCTCTATCTGGATATTCCCAACAGCCGCGTGTCCGTGTGGATCCTCGTCGGGGCGCTCTTGCTGTATACGGGATGTTACGTGGGACAGGTGTTCCTGTCGCTCGGCGACAATTTCAATCTGTTCGACATCTTGCGCGATACCCTCGGTTCGCTTGGATTCTTGGCGTTGCATTTCTTGGTTTTGCAGATCGCGATGGCGTTCTATCGGCAGTACCTCAGACTCAATCGTACGTTGAAGGAGTTGGACGAGAGCAAGCGGGAGCTCGAAAAGGCGTACGCGGTGGTGGCGGAAGTGTCGGCACTCGAAGAACGGCAAAGGATCGCCAAGGACATTCACGATACGGCGGGACATTCGCTCACGACGGTCATCATGCAGACGGAGTCGGCAAAGCGGATCATCGAGAGCAATCCCGAGGAAGCCAAGACGAAAATCATCGCGGCGAATTTGCAGGCGAAAACGACGTTGGAGCGGCTCCGCGAGAGCGTGCACCTGTTGTCGGGCATGACGGAGGGGACGACGCTTAAAACGGCGCTCGAGAGTATCGTGCACGAGTCCACGGACGGCACGGGAATCCGTATTCGCTCGGAGATCGCGGACATGGTCCTGTCCTTTTCCAAAAGTCGCTTTCTTTGCAACGCGCTGCGCGAAGGGATATCCAACGGACTTCGGCACGGCAACGCCACGGCGTTTTGGGTGGAATTGAAAGAGGAGGACGGGAAGGCGCACTTCCTGCTTTCGGACAACGGCAAGGGCATGAACGTGGAGGAGTGGAAACTCGGGTTCGGGCTCAACTCTATGCGCGAGCGTGCAAATTCCTTCGGTGGAGACGTGCAGTTCTATTCCGAACCCGACGAGGGGTTTGAAATTCATATTACCATACCTATGGATGCGGAGGTATAAAGGATGACGGAGAAAAAGATTAAAGTGTTGGTCGTGGATGATCAGCAGGAGTTGGCGGCAGAGATTGCGGACATACTTAGAACGGATCGTCAGCTCGACGTGTTGGGTACGGCGGTCGACGGGGCGGATGCGCTCGAAAAAATGTCGGACAGCGTGCCTGACGTCGTATTGCTCGATATCCGTATGCCGAACATGAACGGTCTGGTGGCGACAAGCCGTATTAAAGCGGAACACCCCGATACCAAGGTGCTCATTTTAACGACGTTCGACGACAGCGATTATATTCTGAACGCCATCAACAATGGCGCGTGCGGTTATCTTTTGAAGGATATCGGCGGGGATACGTTGATCAGAGCGGTGAAAAACGCGTACGAGGGGGATACCATTCTGCCTGCGAAGATCGCCCGTCGCATCGCCGACGCCGCAAAACACGTGGCGGCGGATCGTGAGATTCGTCTCACCCGCGCGTTCAAGATGTCCGATCGGGAAGTGGAAGTGGCGCTCATGATGTACGAGGGCTTTACCAACCGCCAGATTTCGGGTGCGCTCAAACTCTCCGAAGGGACGACGAGAAACTATATCTCTTCCATTTACGAGAAGACTAAGAGCGAAAATCGCGTGGAAGCCATACAGGCAATCAAGGCGGTTTTGTCGTAAATAAGGGAAAACGGGCATACCATGTATAAGACGATTATCTTTGATTTGGACGGAACACTACTCGATACCCTCGACGATTTGACGAGCGCGACCAACGCCGCGCTGTACGCTTTCGGGCAACCCGCGCGGACGCGTGAAGAAGTCCGCGTCTTCGTCGGGAACGGTATCAAGAAGCTCATGGAACGGGCGCTTGGAGAACGTGTCGATTTGCTGACGGAGGCTTTGGAGACCTTCAAGCAATATTACGGCGCCCATTGCGCCGAGCAAACCAAGCCGTACGAGGGGATCCTTCCCTTATTGCGGGCGCTTAAAAGTCGGGGCGTGAAAACGGCGGTGCTCTCCAACAAGGCAGACTTCGCCGTGAAGAAGTTGGCGAAAGAATATTTTCCCGAGTTGCTCCTTGCGGCTGTGGGGGAGAACGAGGCGGCGGGCATTCGCAAAAAGCCTGCGCCCGACGCGCTGTTCGCCGTGATGAGGGAGCTTGAAACGGAGCGAAAAGATACGCTGTACGTCGGGGATTCCGAGGTGGATATTCAGACGGCGCAAAACGCAGGCGTGGCTTGTCTATGCGTAACTTGGGGATTCCGAGATAAGGAATTTCTGCTTGCGCATGGCGGAAAAAACTTCGTGGACGATCCCATGGAAATCTTGAATTTTTGAAAAAGGAAGGGGGCAGGTATGCGTCCATTCTAAAATAGGCATAAAAAACGGAGCGTTTTGTACGCTCCGTTTTCGTCTGTTTTTTGGCTGGTTTACATAATTTCGTAGGTGGCGGAATTGATCGTAATCACCACCTTTTTGCAATAGACGAAGAGGTAGTGTCCGCGTTTGGGACAAAAGCTGATCACGCCGCCGTCAACGATTTTGTCACAACTTCGAATACGTGTCTGCAAGGCGGTGAAAAAATCTTCCTCGGGGGAGATTTTCAAATTTTTTCGCAACTTCTTTTCCAGTCGGGGATTTTGAATATGCAATTTGTCGAAGTTTTCATACAGTCCCTTTATCATACCGTTCTTGCGTTCGTCCGCCTCCTCTTGCAAGAGGGAAAGGGCGGTGTCAAAATGCGAGAAAGGAACGAATATCCGACATTTGCCGGCGGGCAGGGCAAGCCTTCCTTCCAAACCCGTGCGCCAAGGCATGACCACGCAGGGGATATCCTGCTCGGCGAACATATCCTGATAGAAGTTGCCTTGCAGTTCGCCCACTTCCGCCAACAGACAGAAGTCGTCCGCTTGCACTTCGCGCAAGGTTTTGCCGCAGACGGGGCAGGTCGATTCCTCGTAAACGGATTTGCAGGTTTCGCAATAGTTCATAATTTTTCTCCTTTTTGACAAAAATCGCAAAATCGGGGGAATCAGCCCAAGATGCCGATGGAGAGGTAGCAGAACAGAATGACGGATACCGCATCGACGATGGTCGTGATGAAAGGATTTGCCACGACGGCAGGGTCGAGCCTGCAAATTTTCGCTACGATGGGCAGGATTGCGCCGACGAGTTTCGCAACGATCACCGTACAGAACAGCGCGAGGGCGACGACCAAGGATACGTCCCACGTGTAACCGCTCATGCCGAGCAACATTCCGTCGAGCAGAATGAGTTTCAAGAAACAGGCGGCGCCGAGGGTCAAGCCAAGGAGAATGGACGCCCTGAATTCCTTCCAGATGACCTTGCCGATATCCCGCGTCTCCACTTCGCCGATGGAGAGGGCGCGAATGACGGTAACGGATGCCTGGGAACCGGAGTTGCCGCCCGTACCCATAATCATGGGCACGCACGCAACGAGGCAGGTGGAAAGTTGCGCCTCGTAGCTGTTGAGTATGAGTCCCGTGAAGGTTGCGCCGAGCATGAGGATCAAAAGCCACAGCACGCGGTTTTTCCACAGGGAGAATACGCTCGTTTTCAAATAGGGTTTGTCGGCGGGGGTGATAGCCGCCATCTTCGCGATATCTTCGGTGTTCTCGTCCTGCAAGACGTCCATGGCGTCGTCGACGGTGACGATCCCGACGAGTCGCATTTCGCGATCGACGATGGGGAGCGCCAAAAAGCCGTAATCGGAAATCGTCCGTGCAACGACTTCCTTGTCCTCTTCGGTGTAAGCGTAGATGACGTTGTCGTTCATGATCTCTTCGATGAGTGCCGTCTTCTGCGCGAGCATGAGGTCCTTGGCGGTGACCAGCCCCAACAGCTTGTTGGTGGGGTCGATGACGTAGCAGGTGTAGATGGTTTCCTTATCGATTGCGGTGCGGCGAATACGCTCGAAGGCGTCTTCCACCGTCATGTCGGGACGGAGTGCCACGAACTCGATCGTCATGATGCTGCCGGCGCTGTCTTTCGGGTAGCGCAAAATCTGGTTGATATAGGCGCGCGTCTCCACGTCGCTCTGCGCGAGCAAACGTTTGACCACGCTTGCCGGCATCTCTTCGAGCAAGTCGACGGTATCGTCGAGGAAGAGCTCGTCGAGCACGGCTTTGAGCTCCCGATCGTTCAGCTTGCCGATCAATCTTGCCGCTACGTCCGTGTCCATTTCCACGAAGGTCTCCGCCGCAAGGTCTTTGGGGAGCAAGCGGAAGAGGATCAGAAGATCGGTATCGCTTTCCGTCTCCTCGAATACCTCGGCAAGGTCGATGGCGTTCATCGAGGCGAGCAGGGGTTTCAGGACGGGATAGTTGCGCTCTTTTAAGAGCATCATGATCTCGTCGAGCTCCGCAATACGGCGCACGAGCGCCTCGGGCATATCCTCGATGATGTCGACCGTATCGTCGACGGACACTTCGTCCATGACCTTTTCCAGCTCGTCGTCGTGCAAGCCGCCGATGATTTTTTGTTGTAAGGATTTGTCGAGCAGGACGAGCACGTCGGCGAGCAAGTCGCTTTCAATCGCCCGACAAAAAGGGACGAGCAAGCTCTCGTCCGCTTGGGTGAGTTCGTTCAAAACTTCGGCGAGGGCTTGCGGGGTGTATTTTTCCACCAGTTCCGCACCTTCGTCGAAACGCTGATTTTTTAACAGCTCAAAAAGTTCGTTTTCCATAATCGTCTACCTCCATTAGGTCTGTCTGTCGGGGTAGCGTAGGATCTGCTTAACTTGATTTTACGGCGAAACGATCCGCGGTAAAATTACTTAGCGGGTCTACGCTTGGGTGATAATCTGACATAAGATCGTTCCTCCTTTTTGAAATGATCGCATACATGGTATGCTCGTTTTATAAGAACGGGGGTTACTCCTCCGAATCTTTCCGCTTGTGTAAAATGAGATAATCGACGAGAATGAGAATGGTTCCAAACCCTAAAATGAGGTACGCCATCCGCCATACGCCGTCGGTGTCCGTCTCCGTATCGCCGTTGACCACCGTTTCGGGATGGGGGGTGCTCCCGTCGAAAAGGGTGATATACGGTTTGGGTACGTAGCCGATTTTTTCCTCGCCGTCTTCGCCCGTCACGCGGATTTCGTAATACGCGTGGTCGAGCTGCGTCACTTCGCCGAGCACGGCGACTTGCGCGCCATCCGTCAGCCTCCCCGTCGTCAGCACGCCGTGCACGTAGGGGAATTTATAGAGGGAGACGTCGTTGGTGAGATAGCCCGTCTTCGGCGTTTCGTAGTCCGTCTTGTAACTTGCCTCTTCCAACGCCTCGCAGAAATCCGTCAGGACCAGACAGGTCTTGTACTCGCCCGTGCGCTGTTTGGCGATGGCGACGAGGGAATACGCACCCTCCTCGCCGAGTTTGAGCGCCGTCTGCGTCTCCTGTGTGCGCTCGAAGGCAACGTAGGGGAATTGCGTGGAATCCTGCAACGCAGAGACGTCGAATTCAATGAGAATGGCATCCGCGTCCACGTTGACGACTTCGAAGTCCCGATGGGTTTCGCCGAAGATAAGCTCCGCGGCGTTGCCTACGGGAATGGGGTTGACGGCGGGAATGTTCAGTTCGTCCGTCTTCACGATATAATCGCCCTCGTAGAGAAGATAGGTGAGGTTCGTTTCCAAGCCGAACGCGAAGCTCTCCAACGCGGGAGCGTCGTCGTTGACGAGGTGATAATTTGGCGTGTAAGAGTGATTCAACTCGTACATACCCCCCTCGTTTTTGGAATATTCGTAAATCGTGCCGTCCACGAGCGCATAGAGATCGGTTTCATAATCGACGGAAATCTTTTTAGGAGAAAGCAAGCCTTCGAGGACTTTTTGTCCGCGTGCGTTGGCGCTCAACAGCTCCTTTTCCGTGTAGCGGTATACCGTGTCGTCGTCGTAGACAACGTATAAACTTCCGTATACGTCGGCGGTGAAGGAGACGGCGCGCAGGGTCTGCGTGTTCTTTTGCGTTTTCGTCCAAGCCCACTCGCCGCTCTCTTTGCTCAAAGTATAGCAATAATTATTTTCGGTGAGAAGGTAGTACCGCCCGTAGACGCTCGCCGTTCCGACGATCTTGCCTTCCGCCGCCACGCTGTCCAAACGCAGGGTGAGCAAGGACTCGCCGTAGGTGCGTTTTGAAAGGCTGTACACGACGGCTTCCTCCGAAGTGGAGACGAGCAGGGTACTTTGATAGGATTCGAGATAGGGATCGTTCAGCTCGGTGTAAATATCCGTGCCGAACGTTTGCGATTCCACGTCGTAGACGGCAATGCGCCCGTTTTCATCGTCCGCGATGAAGAGTTTGTTTTCGTTGAGCGTCAGCTCGCTCGCACCATTCAAACGATTAGGGGACGTGGAGGAAGAACCGATTTCGTAGTCGGTAAAGCACGCGTTTTCGACCGAGTAGTGGCGCACGGTATCACCGCGCACGGCGTAGACGTTCCCGTCGTACGAGCAGAGGGAAGTATAGCCCGTCTCCTCGTGCGTGATGGGAGTGACTTTCGAGATATCGTTCTTTCCCGAAAGGTCGGTGACGTTGTAACTGAAAAAGTCGCCGCTCTGGGTGACCAGACACAAAAGGTTGTTCGCAACGGTGAGGGAGCGGAGCTTTTCGCCCACGTTCGTGACCTGCGTCAAACCGTACGTTTGCAGATTGATCGCGTACACGGTATAGCCGTTTGCGAGCGTTTCGCTTTCCGTCACGCAGTACAGCCCGTCCTTTCCGAAGGCGAGAGGACTCTCGCTTTGCAAGGGAGTTTGCAGGGAGACTTCGTGAAGGAGAGCGCCCGTGGAGAGGGAGTAGAACTTCAACGCGTTCAAGCTCGTGTAATAGCACAGGACGTCGCCCTCGACGGCGAACAGTCCCTTGCAGGTGACGGGAAGAGAGGTTGCCGCCTCGCCGTTCTTCAAGTTTTCCGGCGTAAATTTATACAATTCCAACTCGGAAACGAAGTAGAGGTTGCCGCTTCCGTCAAATTCCACCTTCTGAATGGGGGCGGCGTGTTCGTATCGACGATAGACATTGTCCGCACGGTCGAATACGTAGAGGGTATTGCCGTCGGCGATCGCAAGATAGCCTTCCGTCGCCGCAACGGAGTCGGGGGCGTTCAACGCCAGATACTGCTCGTACGAGGTGGGGGTGACGAGCTCCGCCTTGACCGTGTTTTCCTCTGCCGAAGCGGAGAACGTTCGGGCGCAAGAAAGCGCCGTTCCCGACGAGCAGAAAACGGTAAACGCAAGCGCCGATAAAATTGTAGCCGTAATTTTCTTCATACACTATTATTATACCACGCCCACCCGCGAAAAGTCAATAAGATAATGAAAAAAGTTGTATCCGCGAACAAACTTTTTTCGCAGTTGACAGCTTGAACGATATCCGAACGCGTTTTCGTAAAAAAGGACTGAATTTTCCCAAAATTTGGAAAAATTCAGCTTATATCAGGCATATGTATGTCATAATTTAATGATAATATACATTTTAATACGAACAAATGTTCGGATTTTTAATCAAAAAAGTGTGGGTCAGAGCTTGCAAAAACGGCAAAGGGGTGGCATAATAGGCAACGTCAACACCCGCCGCGGAGGGACGCGTCCCAAACGGTTGAGGCGGCGGTTGAGAAAAATAAGCGGACGAGGTCCAAGAGAGGTGATTATAGTTTTGGAGAATTACACGAAAGCCGTGTTGCGCACCTACCCGTTTTTGCAAATGATGCAGACGACGTACGAGCAACACATAAAGAACAGGGCGCTCTTATCCTGTGACGGGCGCATGAATACGGAGGTGTTGGCGGAGTACCTGGCGAGGGAAATTCTCCACAAACGATGCCTCGCATGGTTGGAAGAGATCATTCGGGACGCGCTGCTTCGCCTGAGCGAAGTGGAGCAGGTGCTCGTGCGGACGCATTTTTTTGGAGAAAATGCGGAGAATGCGGAGATCGGGAGTTGGAGCGATTCCAAACGGCTCCGCGTACAGGCGCGGTGTTTCCAAAGGTTGGAAGCGATGCTCCATCGCTCGGGCTTGACGAAAAAGTACTTTGACGAGGAACTCGTACATATTGAGATTATCCGAAAAATGTACAGACGGGTGGAGCGGGAAGGCGGAAAAGCGGAAGGGACGTTGGCGTAGTAGGCTCGTCTTTCCGCGCTCCGAGGGAACGGCTCCTTGGCGGTCGGGACTTCCCGTCAGAGAAGTTCCACGGGAAACATCGTTTTTCGTCGGCGTCAATCTTCCACGTCGAAGGTGGGCTTTTTGGGCGGTTTCAGGATAAGCGCCGCCAGCACCGGGACCAGCAGACAGATCACGATCAAAATCGCGATTTGCATCGGCGAGGCACCGTCCGTGGGAAGGGGCTCTTCCGAGCTGTCGCTCGAGGGTGGCGACAGCGACGAAAGGTAGTCTGCGTATTCCGTGTTTGGATCGTAGGAAAATCCACTCGGCTTGGGGATATAACCAAACTCCTCGCCGCGAAGTACGTAGCAGTAGGTCTCCGACCCCACGCGATAGTCTCCGTAATACACACAGGAGAGGGTAATTTCCGTCAGGAAGGAGGAATTCCCCGTCTCGGCGTCCTCGATCGTGTACTTCACGTCGAATACGTAATACAGATACGGACGCACGGGTACGTAATTCACGAAGGTGAGTTCCTCCGTCTTCGCGTACCCCACGAGCCGTTGCGCGGCGCTCTCGTTGCGCTGGTATTCCACCTTGCAAAAGGTCGTGCCGTACTCCATCAGCCGCACGTAATAGCTTTTGGGCAACAGGAACACCCCTCTGCGCTCGTCGGGTGCGGCGTAGAAAAAGACGTCGTCTGCCAGAATACAGGCGTAATCGCCGACGGAAGGGAGAGACGGCGCCGTCTCTGCCTTGGTAAGGACGGGGGGAGGGAGGATAGTTGCGCTCAGGCACAGGACGAGCAGAAGACGCAATATGTATTTGTACAGGGTTCGAGCCCGAGAAAGTAAGTACCGCATACGTGCTATCATTATAATGCCAAAGGAGGGGAGGTTTTTGACGTTTTGACGGAAAATTTGAAAGAAATTGTAGAAAGACTGCGCCGCGTGGAAGCGGAGCAGAAAAAGCGTAGGGAAAGTCCGCTTGCCACCTACAACGCAGGGGAGAAGAAACACGAGAAACAGCTCGCCTTTCATCGCTGTCCCAAGCGCAACCGTTGGGTGTTCGGCGGCAACCGTTCGGGCAAGACGGAGTGCGGCGCGGTGGAATGCGTGTACATGGCGCGGGGGATCCACCCCTATCGGCAAAACCGCAAAAACGTTTGCGGGTGGGTCGTCTCCCTCTCCCAACAGGTGCAGCGCGACGTGGCGCAAAAGAAGATCTTGCATTACCTGCGCCCCGACTGGATTGAGGACGTCGTCATGCTCAGCGGCAGAAAGGACGCCCCCGAACACGGCGTCATCGACTTCATTCGCGTGAAGAACGTGCTGGGCGGTTCCTCCGTCATCGGGTTCAAGAGCTGTGATCAGGGCAGGGAGAAATTTCAGGGCGCGTCCCTCGATTTCGTTTGGTTCGACGAGGAACCGCCCGAGGATATCTATGCGGAATGCCGTATGCGCGTGCTCGATCGGAAGGGGGATCTGTTCGGCACGATGACGCCCCTCAAGGGCTTGACGTTCGTGTACAACGAGATCTTTCTCAATCGTAGACGGGACCCCGAGGTTTGGTACGAGTTCATGGAATGGAGCGACAATCCCTACCTCGACAGGGGGGAAGTGGAGGCGCTTGCGAGCGGCATGGACGAGCACGTCTTACAGGCGCGGCGGTACGGGCGATTCGCGACGGCGGCGGCAGGGCTCGTCTATCCCGAATTCGACGAGTGTATACACGTCATTGAGCCCTTCCCCGTACCCAAGGAGTGGCAGGACAATATCTCCATCGATCCCGGGCTCAACAATCCCCTGTCGGCGCATTGGTACGCGGTGGATTTCGACGACAACGTGTACGTCGTTTACGAGCATTACGAGGCGGGACGGGATATCGACTACCACGCCAACGCCATCAAGGAGATTTGCCAAAAGCTCGAATGGCATACCGACGGTCGAGGTCGGATCTGCGCGCTCATCGACAGCGCGGCGAAGCAGCGGACGTTAGGATCGGTCAAGAGCGTGGTGGAACTCTTTTACGAACGGGATATCCTCGTCAATCCGGACGTGGAGAAGGATCTGTTTTCGGGGATTGCGAGGGTCAAGAGTTACTTAAAGCAGGACAACGGGCAACCCAACCTCTATATCTTCAACAACTGCGTCAACCTCATCAGCGAGTTGAAGGGATACTACTGGGGGAGCGGAGACGTGCCGAGGAAGGTGAACGACCACAGCCTCGACGAGATGCGCTACTATCTGATGACGAGGCCGAAAAACGCGCCGAACGTACCTAAGACGGCGATCCAAAAGGACAAGGAAAGGCTGGCAAGAAAACTGAGGAGAAAGCGGGGATAATGCGAAAAGGAAGGGGGCAGGTATGAGATGAGTGAGAATGTGAAGAAGAAAAAGACGACGAGCGGGGATAGTGGGCGGGCGAAAAAACAGGTGGGGAAGAACGAACGGTTGGAGGACGCGCTCTTGAAGGTGGCGCTCGGCTATCAGGTGGCGGAAGTCACCGAGGAGTTCGCGGAAGTGGACGGACAGTTGAAACTCACCAAGCGGAAGAAGACGAAGAAGGACGTCCCGCCCGACTTGAAGGCGGTACAGCTCCTGCTCGCCACCAAGGGCGTGGGGGAGATGTCGGCGTGGACGGACGAGGAGTTAGAGGCGGAACGGCAACGGCTCTTGAAGGAAATGGAGGGGGCAGGTACGAAATGAAAGCAAAAAACAAGGAGAAAACGGCATGAAAGAAGACGAGGTAAAACTGAACGAGAAAACCCTGTTGCAACGGCAGGAGAGGGAAAACGCGCGCATCGCCGCGGAAGTGACGGCGGATTTTGAAAGGCGGCGCGAGGAGAGGCGCTCGATCGAGAGCGGCTGGATCCTCAACATCAATTTTTTGAGTGGCAATCAGTATTGCGACGTGTCGCCGATCGGGGACGTCGTTGAGGAAGATCCGCAATTTTACTGGCAGTCGCGACGGGTGTTCAATCACATCGCGCCGACGGTGGAATCCCGTATCGCCAAGCTCGAACACATGAGACCCGAGCTCACGGTGCGCGCGTTTTCAGATGAGGACGGCGACGTGAAGGCGGCGCAACTTGCGACGGGAATCTTGCGCTACGTGCAGGACAGAATCGGCTTGCAGGAGCTCTCTTCCCGCGCAACGACCTGGTCGGAAACGTGCGGTTCGTCCTTTTTCAAGGTGGACTGGAACGCGCAGGGCGGCAGGCAGGTAGGCGTTGACGAGGACGATCGACCTATCTACGAGGGAGAGGTGCGCATCAGCGTCGTGCCCCCGTTCGAGATTTTTCCCGACCGTCTGGACGTGGAAGAGTTTGCGGAGGTGCAAAGCGTCATTCACGCGCGGGCGGTGCCCGTTTCCTACGTCGAAGAGAAGTTCGGCGTGACGCTGACGGGGCGGACGATCTCGGGAGTGATGCAGTACAGCGAGCCTTCCACCGCCAAGCTGCCCTATCAGAAGACGGGGATGAATTTTACCGATATCAAGGACGCGGAAATACTCATCGAGCGCTACACCCGACCGAGCGTGGACGCGCCGCAAGGGAAACTTGAGATCGTGGCAGGGGGAAAGCTCCTCTATTCCGACGTGTTGCCCTTCGTCAACGGAGAACGCAACGAGCGGGGATTCCCCTTCGTTAAGCAGGACTGCCTGCGTCTGCCGGGCGCCTTCTTCGGCGTGAGCATCATCGACCGACTCATTCCCGTACAACGGGCGTACAACGCGGTGAAAAACCGTAAGTACGAGTTTTTGAACAGGCTGTCCATGGGGGTGCTGACGGTGGAGGACGGCTCCATCGATACGGACGAGCTTTCCGAAGAGGGCTTGTTGCCCGGGAAGGTGCTCGTCTATCGACAGGGGGGCAAACCGCCCGAAATGCTCGATTGCGGCAGTATGCCGAGAGAGTTTCAGGCGGAAGAGGAGCTTTTGGAAGAGGAGTTCGCCAAGATTTCGGGCGTGAGCGATCTGGCGAAGGACTCCACGCCCGTGCGCGTGACGAGCGCGACGGGATTGCAACTTCTACTCTCCCAGGACGAATCGAGGCTGTCCGCGACGGTGAAGAGCATAGAGCGGGCGTTGAAGGAAGTCGGCAGACAGATCTTGCGGCTGTACCGCCAGTTTGCGGGCACGGCGAGACTCATGACCCTCACGGGGGAAAACAAAAAATCGCAGGTGTATTATTTCAATGCGTCCGGTCTCGACGTCAACGACTTGCAGTTTGAGTCCAGAGAGACGGTGACGCCTGCGGAAAAGAAGAACACGCTGCTGAGCTTGTACGAGGCGGGATTGCTCACCGACGAACGGGGGAATCTGACGCAGGAGAACAAAAATCGGATCTTGGAGGCGTTCGGGTTCGGGAGCTATGAAAACGCAAGGGATATTTCCGCCCTCCATATTGCGAAGGCAGGGGAGGAAAATCTCGACATGAAGAGCGGCGAGGTAGAACCCGACGTGTACGACGATCACGCGCTGCATATCACCGAGCATACGCGCTTTTTGCTGTCGGCGGATTTCAAGCGTTGCCGCGACAGGGAGACACTCAAACGAAGATACGTGGCGCATCTGGAAGCGCACAAAGCGTTATTACGGAAAGAAACCGCAGGGGAAGCTGCGGAAAAATAAGGAGGAAAGGATATGAAAGAAGAGGAGAACGTTTACGAAGAAACCACGCGGTCGGAGGACGCAACAGCGGTTGAAGGAGAGAAAGCCTCGACGGTACCGGGTAAGTTTAAGGACGTAGACGCCCTGGTGAGGGCGTACAGCTCGCTGCAAGCGGAGTTCACGAGACGAAGCCAAAGATTGAAGGAGCTGGAAAAGAGAGTGGAAAATTTTGAAGGGGAAGGGCACGACGCCCGTTCGGGGGCGGAAAAGCTCCGTAAGAACGCAAAGGCGCATCGGGAGGAGAACGAGCAGTTTGACAAATTCATGGCGGAAACCGTGGGCGTCAATTCGCAGAGCTCCGAGGAGGCCTCGACCTCTCAAAACTCCGTCGTATCGAAAAATCAACCCTCGGAAGAAGTCGCTAAAGAAACGCAAAATTCGCAAAACGGGGATACCATGTCTGCGATGAACGTTTCTGCAGCTGCGGAATCTGCTCAAAAAGGCGAAAGGGAAGCAACGGGAAAAATCGCATCGGAAGACGGGACGAATACGGGAAACCTTTACGAGCAGGTGTGCCGTGACGAAGGGGTGCGTCTGAAAATCATCGGCGAATATCTGTCGTCGATCGGAAGATCGGGCGCGCCGCTTATGACGGGCGGAGTGGGTCTGTTGGCGACGCCACCTCAAAAGCCGAAGAGTATTTCGGACGCCGGGAACATGGCTTTGTCGTATTTCAAAAAGCCGAAAGCCAACTAAGGCATTGCCTAAATAAAATAATAGGAGAATAATCATTTATGGTAACACTTCAAACAGCGGATAACGCATTAAAATCTTTTTATCTCGACGCGATGACGGACGCGCTCAACTTGAAAATCAATCCCTTGCTTGCACAGATCCAGCGTACCACCGCAAACGTCGTGGGTAAGGACGTGAGAAAGACGGTGCGCGTGGGCGTCAACGGCGGCATCGGCGCCGGCTCGGAAACGGGAGATCTTCCCACCTCCGGCGGGGGCGAATACGTGCAGTTCGTCGCAACCTTGAAAAACTTGTACGGCACGATTGAGATTTCCGACAAGGCGCTCCGCGCGTCCGCAAACAGCGAGGGCGCGTTCGTCAACTTGCTCAACGAAGAGATGAGTTCGCTCGTCAAGAGCGCCTCCTTCAACTTCGGCAGAATGCTTTTCGGAGACGGCAAGGGGAGACTTGGTAAGGTGCTCGAGGTGAACGAGAATACAATCACATTGAGCTCTACGAAAGGGATTTTGGAAGGCATGATCGTCGGCTTCTGCACCGCAGGCGGCGCAGCGATCGCCGTAGCGCAAAAACGCAAGGTGCTTTCCGTCGACAAGGCGAACTCCACGATTGTTTTAGACGGCGCGGCGCTCAACACGACTCTCTTGCCCGTGAACAGTATGCTTTATTTGCAGGATTCCAACCGCAACGAGATCACCGGTTTGGGCGCGATCTTTTCCACGAACGCGCTGTACGGCGTGGAGAGAACGCACTCCGTGATGCAGCCCTATATGAAGACGGAGGTGGGCGAGATCACCGAAAACGTCATTCAGACTGCCATCGACGCCATCGAGGAAAACTCGGGCAGTCAGGTCAACTTCATCGTTTGCTCCTGGGGGGTGAGACGTGCGTTGGCGGAATACTTCAAGCAGTTTAAGACTATGCTGCCCACCATGGAGCTCGAAGGCGGTTTCCACGCGATGAGCTTTAACGGCATTCCCATCGTGGCGGACAGATTCTGCCCGGAAGGAACCATGTACCTGTTGAACACCGACGACTTTGCCGTTCATCAGCTCTGCGACTGGCAATGGCTCGAAAGCGAAGACGGTAAAATCCTCAAACAGGTTGCCGGGAAACCCGTATACACCGCGACGCTCGTGAAGTATGCGGAACTTATGTGCGATCGTCCGAGCGGTCAGGGTATGTTGAGCGGTATCACCGAAGCGTAAGAGCCAAACAGAGTACCCAGGTATGCGTTGAGTTACTTGGGTACTCTTTTATAACCGCAGAAAAGGAGGGAGAATATGAAAGTGAAAGAGATTGTGCTCTCGGCGGCGGAGTCGCTGGGGCTTGGGGAGGGCGTGTCCGCGTTTTTCGACGGCGGGGATCCCTGCCTGCAACGGGAGGCGGAGCTCCTGCTCGCTTGTTTCAACCGCGTGGAAAGGAGCCTTGCGCTCGAATATTTGCCGCTTTACGCCGAGGACGAGTTGCTTACCGTCGACGATGAGGTGGAATATTCGGCGTTGACCTACGCGCCCGTCCGCATTTTAGGGGTGGAAAACGGAGCGGGCGAATCCGTTCCGTATAAGCTCTATCCGCGATACTTAAAGGCGGTGTCGGGGAAGATCAAGGTGACCTACACCTATACGCCGAACGCCAAAACCATCGACGACGACAGCGATTTTACCCTGCCGTCCGTGCTTGAACACGGGACGTTGGCGGAATACTGTCTGTCGGAAGGTCGGTTGGCGGAGTCCGCCGTCTGGGAGCAAAAATATAAGCAAGAGATCGAAGGGGCGTTCCGTGGCAAGAAGTACAAGCGCCTGCGTTCGAGAAGGTGGGTGTGATGGCGATCGGCGAAACGAAACGGAGAAAGCACGCGACGTTTTCCTTCTCCTTGCAGGAGAGGGGGAAGAATGTACTTTTGGCGAAGGAGAGCGTCAACTGCGACTGTCGTCTGGGCAGCTTGAAATCGGGCATGGGCGCGACGCCTTTGCGCAAAAGCGACGGTTCAACGCATACCTGCCCCGAGGGTAACGTCACGCATATCGTCATTCGCAAGGATTTGGACGACGAGACGAAGACCTATACCGAACGCATCGGCGCGTTGACGGACGAGGGCGCGTTTTTCTTGCAGAGCGCTCTGGACGGAGAATTTACGCAGATCACGGTCAACGTTTTCGCGCCCGGGATCGTGCAATTCGCAGGGACGGATTCCCGGTATAAGCTCGCCGTCATCGGGGAGACGATGTGCGCCTTCCTGCGCGAGGACGACTCCTTTGATTTGGCGATGATGGACGGAATGAGCCGTATCGGTTGTTTCTTCGCACACCGTATGTTCATCGGCGTCAAACCCTCCACGCTGACGTGTTCGGCGCCCGAAAACGTGCAGAGTTTCGCCCCGTCCATCAACGACGGCGGACTCATTCGCTTTCCCAACGCGGGCGGAATGATGGTGGCGATGCAGGTGTATGAGGAGCGGCTGTACCTGTTTTTCGAGTACGGGATTTTGCGCGTGGACGCCAAAGGTGCGGTCAAGGACTTCAAGGCGGAGCAGTTGCCATACACGGGCGGCAAGATCTACGGGAAGAGCGTCTGCGCGGGCGTGCGCGGCATCTATTTCCTCGCCTCGGACGGTGTGTATCATTTCGACGGCAAGTGGACCAAACGGGTGTTGGACGGGTTTGTCCTTTGCCCGAAAGGGGAGACGTTGCTTGAAAGCAGCGCCGCGTTTGCCGGGCGGGTATTCTTGCGGTACGAGACGGACGAGGGCTACAAAACCTTGGTGTTTTACGAAGGGGAAGAGAGTGGGTATTATACGGACTTTTTCCCCATATTTAACAAGGACGACGGGGGCAAGTGTTTGTTCGCGGAGCCCGATCGCAAAATTTACGAATTTTCCGAACGGGGCGAAAAGGGCGCGGACGGGAGCTTTTCGAGCGAGGAAACGGACTTGGGCACGGGCGTGCGCAAGACGCTCACCAACCTGTATTTTACCGGTCGCGGCAGCTTTACGTTGACGGTGAAAACGGGGGGAAGAAAACTCGTGCGAGAGCTGACCTTTCAAGAGGGCAGGGCGGAGGTGCGGTTGTCGGAAAGCGGCGAGCGATTCTCCTTCGACTTCGCCCTTCCGTACGGTTCGGAGGTGAGCTCCATGTCGGCGGCGTACCTGCCCTTTGCTTAAGGAGGAGAAATCATGACCATTGACATCATCAGTTATACGGACGAGCAGTACGCGCTTTTGACGCTGGAACAGCTCAAGGAAGTCCGTTCGGCGCAGACGAAGAAGGATAAGCTGAAAATCGAGCTGGACGCGGCGTTGCAAACCGCCAAAAATTCCCTCGTAAAAAAGGGGATCTACAATTCGGGACTCTATGCTCTCATCGAGAAGAAACTGCAAGCGGAGTATACCCAACAGGTGGAGTTGATCCGCGACGGCTTGCAGTTTTACCTTAAATATTCGATGCAACCGGACGGTTCGGCGTGGGACGCACCTTATCCCATCAATTTCGCGTTGTCCTACGAGGCTCGGTTCAACGTCGTGCGCAACTACTATGACACCACTTACGAGAACGCTTCGATACGTTTCGAAACTTTCCAACAAGACGTCTTCGCGCCTCGGTACTTAGGGGAACTGTACGAATCCCTCTACGCACATTACCGAGGCATGGCGATGGCGTAAAGAATATCAAAAACGCAGGCGAAACGCTTGCGTTTTTCGTCGTTTTTTGGTATAATATAGGCGTATGGAAGAAAAGGAGGGGACGGTATGCCCACGGTTGCAGTAAAAAAATTAGAGGAAAGAGCGGTTTTGCCCACCTACGGTTCGGAGTATTCCGCAGGCGCGGATCTGTATGCGTTGACGGAGGAGGAACTCGTCTTCGCTCCGGGAGAAACCAAACTCGTGCGTACGGGGCTTGCGATGGAAATTCCCGAAGGATACGCAGGACTCATCTATGCGCGGAGCGGGCTTGCTTCCAAGCGGGGGTTGGCGCCTGCCAACAAAGTGGGCGTCGTGGACGCCGATTATCGCGGAGAGATCATGGTGGCGCTCCACAACCATTCGAATACCGAGCAGAAAATTGCGCCGCAGGAGCGTATCGCTCAGCTCGTGATCACTCCCTTTTTGAAAGCGGAGTTCGAGGAGCGCGAGTCCCTTTCGGACACCGTGCGCGGCAGCGGCGGGTTTGGCAGCACGGGCACGAAGTAAGGAAAAAGAGGTAGAAAGTATGTCCATGAGAATGAGGAAAAAGCGCAATTTCGACGCACGCATGGAGGCGTGCGGGGATTTGCTCCTCGCCAAGGGCGCGGGCGGTATTTTGAACATGAAAGAGGCGGCGGAGAACTATCGCAACCTCGTCGATTTTTCCAAGGCGTTCGGGAACGACAATCCCGTGGCGCTTGAAATCGGGTGCGGAAAGGGGGGCTTCGTCATCGCGCTCGCCAAGGAAACGCCGAACATCAACTATCTGGCGTTGGAGAAGATGAGCAACGTGATCTTAACGCCCATGGAAGAGGTGAAAAAGCAGGGAATCGACAATATCCGTTTTCTCAATATCCGCGCGGAGTGCCTGCCTTGCTATATTCCCGAGGGGAGTCTCGACGCCATCTATCTCAACTTTTCCACCCCTTTGCCCAAGCTCGGCTACGCGACCCAAAGGCTCACGCACAGAAACTTTTTGGAGAAGTACAAAAAACTGCTCAAAGTGGGCGGACGCATTTTGCAAAAGACGGACGATCGGGATTTCTTCGAATTCTCGTTGGGGGAGTACGAGGCGTGCGGGTTCGCGCTTGAAAACGTGACGTACGATCTGCACGAAGGGGGCAACCCCGACTGGAACGTCGTCACCGAGTACGAGCAGAAATGGGTGGAGCGGGGCTTGCCCATTCACCGCGTGGAAGCCGTGTATAAAGGATAACGACGTGAAAAAGACGACTGACGCCGCCCTTATTTTGGAATAAGAGCGGCGTCTTTGCGCTCCGCCGCATATGCCCGATACCGCATACGGCAATATCTGCCAAAAAAATTTTTCGAAAATCGCAAATTTTTTCTCCGTTCCCCCTTGAAAATTTCACAATTATATGATATAATAAATAAAAATATTTTTATTTTTTATATTGACGTACGCGCGTAAACGATTTCGCGCCGAAAAGGAGGCTTTTATGTTGAATGTAGAGAACGGTTGTGTAGACTGCGCTTGTGAGAGCGCGTTGGAAAACGCATGGAAAATATTGACGGCGAGCAAGAAGAGAAACTTCGTCGTCGTGCAGATCGCACCCGCGGTGCGCGTATCGATCGGCGAAAAGTTCGGTCTTACGCGCGGCGAGGATAGCGTGGGCAAAGTGGTGGCGGTGCTCGAATTGCTCGGCGCGGACGCCGTGGTGGATACGGCGATCGCCTCGGACGCGATCACGCTGATGAAATTGAAGAAAGTGCGTCAAAACAAAGAGACGGGCGCGGGTACGGTGTACTCGTCCGAGTGCCCCGGTTGGCGACGCCACGCGAAAAAGAACTATCCCGAGATCGAGCTTTTGCCTACGGCGACCAGCGTCTGCGCGAAGCTTTTGAAAAAGTATTACAGCGAAGCGGAGCCCGGCAAAAAAATCCGTGTGATTGCGTTGGAAATGGGCAAGGGCAAGAAGGACGAGCCCGGCGTCGACCTCGCGTTGACCCTCGACGAACTCGGCATTCTCGTCAACAGTCTGGAAACGAGCGTTCGTTTGCTCAAAAAGAAACCTTTGGCTACGCCGCTCGGCATCGGTTCGGGCGCGAGCTATATCGCGGCGGCAAGCGGCGGCGACGCAGAGGCGTTGGCACGTTGTTTGACGACGGAAAAAAATCAGCTCCATTACAGAAAATTCGAATATAGCGGTTTGTACGGGAAGGGCTCCCGTCGCGAAGCGGTGATGACGCTTGGCGGCGAAGAATGGAAATTCGCCGTGGTGGACTCCGTGGCGGCGGCGGACGCTCTGCTTGCCGATATCGAGGCGGGCGCACGGTACGACTACGTGGAGATCACGGCTTGCGCAGGCGGTCAGATCGGCAAGGGGTGCGACTTATCCACCGAACAGGGCGAAATGACGAGAAGGTTGCGGCACCTTGGCTTGAAATATCTCGACCGCGCTCGTGCGGCGCGCTCCGCAGAAACGAACGCTCCTGCGGCGGCACTCCTCAAATCGTGGAACGCCCTCTGCCGTAGTGGCGAGGCGGCGGCTTACGACGTCATCGATGAAATCGTGGAAGACTTCGACGAAGTCGAGGAAATCGTAGAGGAACCTGTCGAGGAAGTCGTCGAAGAGACTCCCGTGGAAGAGACGGTAGAAGAACCTGTCGAAGAAACTCCCGTCGAAGTGGTAGAAGAAGTTGTCGAAGAGACTCCCGAGGAAGTGGTCGAAGAAGTCGTCGAAGAGACTCCCGTGGAAGAAGTTGTAGAAGTCGTCGAAGAAACTCCTGTCGAGGAAGTCGTAGAAGAAGTCGTCGAAGAGACTCCCGTGGAAGTGGTCGAAGAAGTCGTCGAAGAGACTCCCGAGGAAGTGGTCGAAGAAGTTGTCGAAGAAACTCCTGTCGAGGAAGTCGTAGAAGAAGTCGTCGAAGAGACTCCCGTGGAAGTGGTCGAAGAAGTTGTCGAAGAAACTCCTGTCGAGGAAGTTGTAGAAGAAGTAGCCGCAACGGAAACGGAAGTCGTCGAAGAGGTTGCAGAAGAACCCGTCGTCGAGGAAGTTGTCGAAGAGACTCCCATCGAAGAACCCGTCGAAGAGGTTGTCGAAGAACCTGTCGTCGAGGAAGTTGCAGAAGAACCCATCGTCGAAGAAGTCGTTGAAGCAGTCGTTGAAGAAGCTCCCGTTGAAGAACCAGTCGAAGAGGTTGTAGAAGAACCCGTCGTCGAGGAAGTTGCCGAAGAGGCTCCCGTGGAAGAAGAACCCGAAGAGGAGGTTGTGCTCACCGCGGATAAGGAAGCGGAACTGATGCAACAGGTCAGCGCGGAAGAACTCGCCGAGGAAATGAAACACGTGGAGGAGCTTTTAGACGTAGCCGAAGAAGATTTGACGTTGGCGCAGAAGCTGGCGAGGGCGCATTACTATCGCCGTCTGTCCACGAAGGAACGCCGTAAACTCAAGAGATTGAGAAAGAAGATGAAGAACGGCAAAAACAGAAAATAACGAGGGGGCGCGGCGGTAAAAACGCCGCGCGCTTTCTACAAAGGAGAAAACATGAAAAAAGGATTTGTAAAAGGGGTGGCGCTCGCTTGCGCTTTTGTGTGCGTGGGGTTGAGTGGTTGTCGCCCGAGCGTGCCCGACGGAGAAATTACGGTGTATATGCCTGACGGGGCGCCTGCGTTGGCGCTTGCCAAACTCATGCACGAGGACACCGAGGACGACGGAGTCACCTATCGCGTAGTGGATTCGAGCTTGATTTCGTCCAAAGTGACGAATCGGGACGCGGCAAAGAATGCCGACGTATGCGTCCTGCCCGTCACGGCGGCGGCAAAACTGCTTGGAACGGGGGAGACATACAAGATGCTCGGCACGGTCACGCACGGCAACTTGTATCTGCTCGCCAAGGAAGAGGGCGCAATCACGGCGGAAAATTTGAGCACCCTCGTCGGCAAAAAGGTGGGGGTGTTGCAGATGACGAGCGTCCCCGGCCTCACCTTCAAAGCGACGTTAAGTAGCCACGGCATCGCATGGCAGGAAGTGACGAACGAGGGGGGCATGGTCGAGGATAAGGTCAATTTATTCGCTATTTCGGGGGCGGACGCCGTCGGCGTCATCGAGGCGGATTACTTCATGATTGCCGAGCCTGCGGCAAGCGCGCAGAGCAAGAAGGGGTACTCCATCGTCGGCAACGTGCAGACCCTCTACGGCGGAGAAAATGGGTTTCCACAGGCGGCGCTCGTCGCTAAAAACAGCTTGCTCGTCGAGCACGAGGACTGGGTAAAATCCTTCGTGGAGAGGGTGGACGGCGCTTCGGCGTGGCTGACGGAGACGGACGGACAAACGCTCGTAGCGACGGTGAACGCGCATATGGACGATAGGACTTCGGAGACGTCCTTGAAGGCGCCCTTGCTCACGCAGACGGCGCTTGCAGGTTGCGGGATCCGCTTTACCTACGCCGCAGCCGATTTTGAAGAGGTCAACGCATTTCTGACGAAATTGCTCCTCGTCAACGATAAGGCGACGGCGATGCCTTCTGAAAACTTCTACTGGACGTATTTTGAACCATGAGAAAAATACTTGCAAAAACTGCATGGCAGACGTTGGCGGCAATCGGATTTTTGATCGTCGTTTGGGCGTGTCTGTATCTGGCGGCGGGGAACGAGCTTCTCGTGCCCTCGCTATTTGCGTGCTTTGCGGAAATGGGCGCGCTCCTTGGGAGCGGCGCTTTCTGGATAGCGCTTCTGGCGAGTTTCCTACGCGCGTTGGAGGCTTTCGCAATCTCTTTCGTTTTCGCTTTGATTTTTGCAATCATCGCGTACCTGGTGCCCTCGTTTGAAAAATTATTCGCGCCTTTGGCGTCCGCGCTCCGCTCTCTGCCCGTGCTCGCGGTGCTACTTATCTTACTCTCGGTGCTCAGCGCCGGGCAAGCCCCCGTCGCCGTGGCGTTTTTGTCTCTATTTCCCATGCTGTACACGGGAATTTTGGCGGCACTTTCGGGCGTGGACAAGCAGGTTATTGCCATTAGTCGCGTACATGGTACCCCTCTATGGCGAAAAGTAACCCGTATTTATCTGCCTCTTTCTGCTCCGTATATTCTGCGTGAATCGGGGGGAGCGCTCGCCTTTTCCTTGAAGCTCGTCGTCTCGGCGGAAGTTTTGGCGAACACGGCGAAAAGCTTGGGGGGCATGATGCAGGAGGCGAAAATCTACGCGGAAATTCCCGAGCTTTTCGCGCTCGTCTTCGCGACCTTTTTCGTAGGACTTCTTTTGGAGCTCGCCGCAACGGCGCTCGCTTCGTACGTGCAAAAGCGTATGCAATAATTTTTAGATTCAAACCGCATTTTTATCGCGAATCGTTTGTCGTTCGATAAAATATAAAAATACGAGGAAAAAAGAATGGATATTAAGCAGTTTCAATGGACGAGAGAACCCAAATCTTACAAAATTGACGAGGATAAAGTGGAGATCGTCACCGCACCCAACACCGATTTGTGGCAGAGAACGTATTATCATTTTCGCAACGATAACGCACCCGTGTTTCAGATGGAGACGGAGGAAAAATATTTCAGTTTCCTGGTAAAGACGGAGTTCTTAGAAAGTCATCACCGTTTCGATCAATGCGGCGTCGTTTTATATCTCGACAGCGAGAACTGGCTAAAAGCCTCTATCGAATACGAGAACGACGAATTTCAGCATTTGGGGAGCGTCGTCACGAACATGGGATACTCGGACTGGGCTACGACGGAAATTTCGGCTCGCGTCAAATCCATGTGGTACCGTTTGAGTCGTCGTGAGGACGATTACTGTATCGAATGTTCGGAGGACGGCGTACGATTCAAACAGATGCGAGTCTGCCATTTGCATCAGGGGGCAGGCAGGATCCGATTCGGCATTTATGCGTGCTCCCCCGAAAACTCTTCCTTTAAGGCGGTATTCACCCATTTCCGCTTGACCGAGTGTCAATGGAAAGCGCACGACGGGCAACAGCCGGACGAAGGGTGCGTTTCTGAATAAAGTTTGAAAAAAGTTCCGAAAAAAATCGGAACTTTTTTATAAAATCGCTTGTTATTATCGATAAAAAGTCGTATAATGATAAAAAAGGAGAGGAAGCGTATGAAAGAAACGGGCGTAAAAAAACACGTTGATGCGAAAGACATTTCCAAAGCGACGGTGGCGCGTATGCCGCTGTATCTGCATTTTTTGCAGGAAGAGGCGTCGAAGGGGGCGCAGTATATCTCTTCCACGGTCATCGCGCAGAACATTTCCGTATCCTCGGTGCTGGTGCGCAAGGATTTGGCGCTCGTGTCCTCGGAGGCGGGCAGACCCCGACTCGGCTTCGCCATCAGCCGTCTGATCGTCGACATTGAAAAATTTTTGGGCTACGATATCCTTTCCGACGCCGTGATCGTGGGCGCCGGGGGACTGGGCAGAGCATTTCTGGGTTACGAGGGATTCAAGAATAACGGACTCAACATCGTCGCGGCGTTCGACGTGTCCGAAAAGCTCATCGGCACCAACGTGCTGGGCAAGGAAATTTTGCCCATTTCCGAGCTCGACGCCTTCGTCAAAGAACACAAGATCCGCATCGGGATCATCACCGTACCCAAAGCCGCTGCGCAGGAGGTTTTGAACGAAATGGTGGGGGCAGGTATCAAAGCAATCTGGAATTTTGCGCCGGCGCCCCTGCGTGCGCCCAAGGACGTCGTACTCAAAACGGAGGATCTGGCGGCGTCGCTTGCCATGCTTGCAGGAAAACTCTACACCTGATCGTTTTGCGATTTTTAAGCCCCGAAAAGGGGCTTTTTTTCGTTTCCCGAAATTCGTTTCCCGAAAATTCCGTATGCGCATATGCACATAGGCGCATGGGTCGGTAAATATAAAAAAGTATAATTTTTTTGAATAGCCGAGGGGTATTTTCCGACGGCGCAAGGGTGGCGTTTTCTCTCCGAAAAACGTCCCGTGCAAGCGTGAAATTTTACTATATATATTATTAATCGCAAAAAAAATCGAAAAATTCGTAAAAATCTATTGACAAAGCGGGAAAAAGTGTATATAATAAAATCATAATCGTGGGTTTATGCCCACAGGCAAAAGGAAACGTCGAAGCATTTGGTGGATTTATGAACCTTTCTATACTTACCATCTTCATAATCTGCGCGTTCACTCTGTTTGGCATGAAGTATCTGCAGGAAATCTGCAAGAGCGGCACGCTGGAACAGAGATTGCAGAGGTTTTCGAAAAACGCCCTGCGCATTACTTATATCGGTATTGCGGCAGTAGGCGTATTTTGTCTTGCCCTTTTGCTGTTTCCTCTTCTCAGAATGATCGGGTTCACCGTGATCCCGAGCAGCGTGGAGAGGGTGATTCGTAATTTACTGAAAGCGATTTTCAAAACTGAGTCGGTCTACGCCTCTTTGCGGATTTTAGCGAGCACGGTGCTCTTTGCGGCGGGATTCAGTTTGCTTTTTTCCGTTCTCGGCTTCGTCGCCGCGAGCGTGGTTGCGATTTTCCGTTTGGTGGAAAGATCGTATACGGAACGGGAGCCCGAACAATGGAAGAGTTCGGTTGGCGAGTTGGTTTGCTCGTTTGGAAAAATCTTCCTCAACTTTGCCCATTTAAGAATTTAATAGGCAGCCCGACGGACAGCGAACCCGTCGGGCGAAAGGCAGTTTTCGCTGCCTTGTGAACGCAAAACATCTTCATACTACGCCTCTTGCGGCAGTCGAACGCTTCCGTGCGCCTTTGCGCGCTTTGCGGAGCGCACGTTGTTTTTATGGTGAACGTGGACGGCCGCAGATCGATTTTTCGCTCGCGCACGTACGTGCGTAGGCGCACACATGCGCCTACGAAAATTCTCTATCGGAGAATTCGCGACGGAAGAAAGGGTCGAAGGGCGGTGGTTTGGGTGCTTGGCGTTTTTTTTGTTGCAAACGTGCGTGGAGAATTTTTTTGCCATTTTTCTCCCGCACTTGCATCAAAAACAGAAAAATTCCCTTTTTTGCAACAAAAAGGGGATGGAAATAAATTTATACATCGTAAGATAGAAAAGCTATCTTGCGAACGGGAGGAGGCAGTTCATGCTGATTGAAGTTAAACATCTTTGCAAACGTTACACCGCGAAAGCGGATTACGCCATCAAAGATATCAACCTGTACGGCAACGCCGGAGAGATCATCGGCGTTTTAGGCCACAACGGCGCGGGGAAATCCACGACCATCAAGTGCCTGACGGGGATGCACCCTTACGAAGCGGGGACGATCCGTATCAACGGCTACGATTTGAAAAAGGATTCCATCAACGCCAAGAGACATTTCGGCTACGTGAGTGACGAGCACGTGCTCTTCGAAAAAATGACGGGCTATGAGTTTATCAACTTCATGGCGGATATCTACAACGTAAGCTCGAAAGACAGAAAGGCGAGAGTGGCTCGTTTTCAGGAACTCTTCATGCTCGGCAATTCCATTTACAATCCCATCTCTTCCTATTCGCACGGCATGAAACAAAAAATCTCCTTTATGGGTGCGCTCATTCATAACCCCAAAGTGTTTATTTTGGACGAACCGATGGTGGGGCTCGATCCCTTCACCGCAAGCCAAGTGAAGGTCTTCTTTCAGGAGCACGCGGCGGCGGGGAATCTGGTGTTGTTCTCCTCCCACAATCTGGACGTCGTAGAAAAGCTTTGCGACCGCGTTTACATCATTGACCAAGGCAGAATTATCCGTGAAATCGACATGGATTTGTTCAGACAGAGTGGCTTGGATTTCGAAAACTATTTCTTATCGATCACACAAAGGGTTGCAAAAGCGTAAATTATGAGAGAATTTTGGATTTTATTCAAGCATGAATTTAAGATGCAATTCCCGCTCAGACCGCAAAAGGGAAGGTTCGATTTTATCGGCAGTTTGTTATCCCTTCTGACGACGGTGTTGGTGGCAGCGGTATTCGTCTTGTTGGTATCCACGATCGCGGAGAACTACGTCGCCGTGGAGATCGATAAAGTCGCCGCCCCCTTGGAGCGCGGGAAGGAACTTCTGAACCTGTTCTATACCATTATCATTCTCGCAATGTCGGTAATCTGCATGGAAAAGATGCGCAGTACGCTGACGCAGAAGAATGATAAGGAGCTGTTTTTACGTCTCCCCGTAAAACAGCAGACGATCTTTATGAGCAAACTCTGTACGCTCATGATCTGGAACTACGTACTCGCATTCGTTCTGATGGGGAGCGTCAACGTCATCTTCTATCTGGCGTTGAAACCGACGTTGGTTGCGACGGGCAGCGTGGCGGCGTACTGGATCTATTCCGTGCTCGCGTGGCTGTTCTTGCCCATGACGGCGTTTTTAATCGCAACCGTGTTGCTCGTACCCTACATCAAGTTCATCGATTTCGTCAGCAACAAGTACGTGCTCATCTTCCTCTTGCTCACCGCCATTTTAGTCTTGGCGTTCATGCTGTATTCGGGGCTTTTGAGCATCGTGCAGTCCCTGTTGGAGACGGGCTCGATCAAATTCCTGTTCAACGAACGATTCATTCTGACTTTACAATGGCTTTTGACTTGGACGTATCCGGCAAACTGTTTTGCGTCCATCGTGTTGGGCAAGGATCTTCTCCTATCCTTCGCGATCGTCGTCGGAATCACCGTCGTATCGGCGGCGGCGGTATATCTCGTTTCCAAGAGCCTGTTCTACGCAACGCTGTATAAAAACGAAAACAAACGTCAAAAGGGCAAACGCAAAACGCGCTTTGCCACCAAATCCCCCCTTGCCTCTCTGATGAGGAAGGAATTTATCAGCGTCTTCCGCGATCCGCAACATTTGTTCTCCTATTTCGCGATCGCAACGGCGATGCCCGTCATGGTCTATTGCTGTTACACGCTGTTTGATTCCCTGATCTGGAACGCGTTGGGGATGCGTATCAACTTCGCGTTGGGACTGTTGGTATTGCTCATTTTCAGCATTTTGACCAACACCTTCTGCGCGACGAACGTCAGCCGTGACGGCAGAGCGGCGCTGAACGCGAAACTCTTTCCCGTCAAGCCCTCGATGATTTTGCTTGCCAAAGTGCTCTTTTGCGATATCGTCAGCTCTCTGGCAATCGTCGCGAGCGCGCTCGTCTTGGCAAACGCCACGACGCTTTCGACGTCGGACGCGATCGTCTGCACGTGTATCGCCTTGGTATTCTCGGTGGCGCAGATCTTCATCGCGACCCGCATGGACTTGAACCACGCCAAGGTGGCGGCGTCTCCCATCGAAATGGAAAAGCACAGCAACCGCACGGTGGCGAAAGTGGTATTTCTCGGCTTGTTTTTGGCGCTGCTGTTGGGATTGCTTTCCCTCTTCATCACCGTATTCGCGAACATGGAGAGTATCGAAATCATCGCGCGGCTCAACTTACAGGGTTGGTATGCGTACGCCGTACCTGCGCTCGGCAGTTTGCTCTACCTCGGGTTTGCAGTTCTGTATTACACCGTCAAGCTGGACAGAAGCTTCGACAGATTGCTTGCATAAGGAGGGAAAGCCGTGAATAAGAAACTTATTTTATTAATGTTGGCTTTGCCCTTGATCCTGATGCTCTTCCTGTTCACCGCGACGAGTACGGTAAGTCTTACCGTCAAGGTTCCCGTAGAGAGAATCGAGATCAGCGGAGAACCCATCGTCTATCTCGATCTGGACAGGGGGGAAACGTATACCGTAGAATATACCGTATATCCCACCAACGCGGCGAACCGCGATATCAGTTTCAGTACTTCGCAGGTGGGGACCGATCCCTTGGCGGAGTTGGAATTCGATATGGAAATGGGCGTCGTCACGCCCAAGACCTGCGGAAAAGCACGTGTTACCTTGACCACCATCGACGGCGGGTTCACCGACAACTTCATCGTGCAGGTTTCCTCCAAGAGCTTGCAGGCGATCGAAGCGAGCGTGGCGGACGGAATTTTGGATATCGGCGCGACGACGTCGATCACGACGGCGTTTACACCCAAGAACGCACCGAATAAGCAACTTCGCT
Organism: Clostridia bacterium; assembly: GCA_017626135.1. Taxonomy (GTDB): domain Bacteria; phylum Bacillota; class Clostridia; order Christensenellales; family Borkfalkiaceae; genus Scatosoma. The sequence goes on from JAGAJI010000029.1 coordinate 52,682, forward strand.
ACGAAGTCGTGGAAGGGGTGGAGATCGTCAGCGTCAACAGCCAGGGCGTCGTGACGGGGCTTGGCGTCGGCGAGGCGACCATTCGCGTCATCTCCCGTTTCAACGAAGAAATTTATTCGGAAGTCAAAGTGGAAGTCACCAGCTCGGCGGCGGTGCAGTTCGTAACTCACAGCGTGACGAACACCATGCAACAGACGGGCGGGGCCATTCCTTTATATATTGGGGAAGGCGTCGACTTCACCTACGAGCTCGAAGTGCTCGACGGGGCAGGGAACGCGACGGACGAGGCGATCACCTACGCGCTGGACAGCGAGAACAAAGTGCTCTCCTACACCTTCCGAGAAGGCTTTGAAGGCCAAGTGACCTTGAAACTCACCGTACGCGTCGAGGGTGTAGACCCCTTCGTCGACGAATGTACGATCACCCGTATCCGTCAGATCGAGGCGAGCTGGGTAGGCGCTAAGAGTATCGCAATTAAAGTGGGTACCACGCAGTACGTGTATTTGGAAGTCAATCCTTCCGACGTGGAGATCGGCTACGAAATCAGCTACGAAAACGACCAAGGCTATATTTCGGTCGAGGAAGACGTGGAAAACGGACAGCTGATCATCACCGCCGTGCGCGCGGCAGAGGACTTTGGCGAAAGCTACACCGACGTCGTCTTGAAGATTTGGGCGACCAACAATCCCGAACAGGTGATCACGCTTACGTTGACGGTCAATATCTATCATTAACGGAAAATCCAAATCAAAAATATCATTCAATAGGAGATATCATTATGAAAAAGACTTTATTAGCAGTATTGAGCTTGCTTTGTACGGCAAGTCTTGCGGCAGGAATGGCGTCTTGTAGCCTGTTTATGCCTACGCCTACGCCGACACCGACGCCCGGCACGAGCAGCAGTTCTAGCAGCAGTTCGAGCAGTTCAAGCAGCTCGGAGAGCAGTTCCGAAAGCAGTTCCGAAAGCAGTTCGGAAAGCAGCAGCGAAAGTAGCAGCGAAAGTAGCTCCGAAAGCAGTAGTGAAAGCAGTAGTGAAAGCAGCTCCGATAGCTCGGATAGTAGTTCCGACAGCTCGGACAGCAGTTCGGGAGAGGTGGAAGAGAGCACCATTTCGTTTGCAACGGAAGGGGCTTTGGTACTGGAATTCGATTCCACGGATTCCCTTGCATTTGAAGCTTCCTTCGGTACGTTGAAAGCAGGCAATTATACGGTAGAGGTTTCCGAAGGCGACGTAATCAACGTAAACATGGGTACGAACTTGATTTTGATTGAAACGGTGAAAGCGGGTGTAACCGAACTCACCGTCAAGGCGGAAAACAAGGCGACGGGCGAAACGGTAGAGGCGACGAAGACGATCGTCGTAAAACCTCGTGACATGACGATTAACGAAGTCAAACTCGGCGCAAGCGATATCGAAGGCGTGTTCACGTTGGGCGGTACGACCGCAAACGCGGCGGCTACTTACGATTTCGACGTATCTTTGGGTAGCGCGACGGACGTTTCCGAAAGTCTTGCGAATTATATCGAATGGAGCAGCAGCAGCGCGTCCGTCACGGTGGATAAGAACGGCGTGGCGACGCTTGCGCAGTCGGGCGATGCGGAAACGGTAACGCTCAAAGCGAAATTCGTCGTGGACGGCGTGGAATACGAAAGCTCCAACGAATATGCCTTCCGTTGCGTATACGATGCCGTCAACGTAGGCACGTACGCAGATTTGTATAATGCGACGAAGGCGGAAAAAGCGATCGTATTGAATGCGAATATCGACTTCCCTACCGTCGTATCGGAAATCAAATACGACTGGATGCACACCACTTACGACGATACCTATTATCAGAATTTGGGCAAACCCGAAGACGCGCGAATCAAGACCTTGTTACAATTCAAGAACGATTTGTACGGCAACGGGTATATGATCAACGCGCACAACGCAACGCTTGGTTTGTTGGATAATACCGGAGCTCCGACGGAAGAAACGCTGTTCAAAGGGCCTTTGAATTTCGTCGCTATGTCCGACTCAGGCGGTATGATCAGCGTGAAGGGGCAGGACAACGTATGCTTTGCCCTCTTCGAAGGGGTCACGGTCAACAACGTAGAACTTCGCGGCTCTAATTTGGAGAAGCATTCGGACGGGAAGATTCATTTGACCGATCTTAACTACGCAGGTACGACGGTGGAAGTCTTCGGCGACAACGTCAATATCGAATATAGCCGTATCAATAACGGCAGAACGGTGCTCCGCGTATTCGGGGATTATCAGGATGCGACCAAAGTCATTAACCTCAATATCAAGAACAGCGTGCTGAGTGGCGCGAGAGAGTTTATTCTCCGCATGGGCAGTAATTGTTTCGTGGACGGTACGGATGAAAACGTATCTCCCTACGTCGGTGCGGATAACGCAACGAGCAGAGAGTATTATTACAGCAAATTGAACAATGCCTACAACCTTAGTTACACACCGGAGCAGAGAACGGCTTACGACGATAAATATACCAAGACGTTCGTAAACGTCAAGAACAGCGTATTTAGGGACGCGGGTATTTTTGCGATAGGTATCGACTCCCACTTCTCCGGCGGCGCATTGCAAAATGGACATAAGTTCGGTAGCGTTTTGGGTGAGTCTGCTGCGGCTTGGCAAAATCTTGCAAAGACCAGCTACGGTGCAAAACTCAAATTTGAAGGCGAAGTGATGATGTATAACTGGAAGCCTCTCGATCAGATCGACAGCAGTACGTTGATTGAAATGCTAAATACGCCTGCCTTTGGCGATAAATTGGAATTTGACGTAGCAAAGATGGTGAAATCCGTTGCCGATCAGCCCAAATTCTCCTCCATTATCGCAAAAGTAGAAGAGGAAGACTGGGTACACGCAGGGATCGCCTTCTTCGGCGGCGGTAAAAACTATGGTGCCTTTGAAAACAAGGCAGGCAACGTATTGTCGAGCTTTGAAGTTTCCCTTGCAGACGTAGATAAGGGATTCCTGACGGCGGCGGCAGGTGAGGAGAACTTCCACTTCCTGCTCTCCACGGACGGCTCCGCGTTTACGCCTCAGGTGCAGGAAGAAATGCTTGCATCTCCGGACGCATACGCTTGCTTAAAAAAATAATAAAATCAGATAAAAATTGATAGTGATAGAGGATTCAGAGCGTATCACAGCCGACCAAGCGAAGGCTTGGTCGGCGGTAGCGCACTGTAAATTGGAAAAATACACGAAGAAAAAACAGATATACCTTAATAAACATACATAGATTTACCTTATACATAAGGGGCATTACGTTCGAAAAAATTGGTGAAACCCTTTCATGAAAATAAATTCAGGAGGAAGTAGAATGAAAAGAAGGTTAGCGACGTTGTTCGTTGCACTCAGTTCTGCTTTTGTAGCATTTGGCTTTGCATCTTGCCAAATTATTCAATGGCAACCCGATTGGGGTTTTATTGAAAATGTGAATCGTTACGAGATAGAGTTGGATACGACGGAGTTCGAGCCCGTCGTACCCTACGATAGCGAGTTTGATTATCAAAGCATCAAACTCATCTATAAAGCATACCTGGGCGAGGAGGAACAGCCCTTCTATGAGTTGCAAATCTCGTTGAAACCGAACATGGTCACGGGCGGTTTGGATACGACGACACCCGGGGAGAAAGAACTCATCATCGAATACGGTGGTGAGAGCTTTCTTCTGCCTTACGTAGTCAAGTATCAGGTGGACTTTCTTTCCAAAGGGGAAGTGTTCAACACGCAGTACGTATTGAGCTCGGACGAAGTCGTCGTTCCTCAAGCCAAGGAGCAAGAGGGCTATACCTTCGCGTACTGGAAGTCGGAAGTGCCCGAGGTGTTGACGGAGAACGTGGCGATCGAAGCGCATTATTACGATAACGCTCTGCACGCGCCTGCGTTGGAAACGATTCATTGCACATACGATCCCAACGCAACGGTTGCGCAGCTGACCCTTCCTTCTAACGAAAGCGGAAACTGGGAATTCGTAGACCCCGCCCTTCCCGTCGGGGATGCAGGCAGTCACGAATATGAAGTCCGTTTCGTATCGAAAACGGACGAACTTGCGCCCGTAGCAAACGAGCTCGTGAAAGTACAGGTAGCGAAGAAAGCCGTTGCCGCACCTGCGGTCAGCGCTTCGCTCGTTTACGCTGCGACGACGCAGAAAGCTACCGTCACCGACGTGGAGACGGACGATTCGCTGTACGCAATCGTCAACGAAGGCGGTATCAATGCCGGCAATTACTCCGCGACGGCAACGTTGAAAGACGTGAAAAACTACGTATGGAAAGATACCGACAACTGGACGGAAGTGGACGAAGCAACGGGTATCTTGACGTTCAAGTATACCATTACGCCCAAACAGGTGGAATTCGTCATCGCGTCGGAAACCTTCACGTACAACCGTGGAGAACAGTTCCCTACGTATACGTTCGCAGACGCGTTCGACAACGAACATATTACGGCGGCGGACGTCACCGTCACGGGTACGCCGAAGATCAATGCGGATACGTATGAGTACGGATTTGCGATGAACAATGCCAACTACGCAGGTAGCTATAGCGGCACGTTCACCATCGAACAAAAGGAACTCACCTTTATCGTAGACAGCAAATCCTTCGTCTACGACGGAACGGAACATTATCCCACCTATTCGTTTGCCGATCCCGAAGATCTGCCCAATGTCCGCGTGATGAGCGGTAAGCCGCAGACGGAAGCGGGCTCCGGCTATAAATACGGCTGGTTGGTGATGGACGATAACTACACCGGTATGCATACGGGTACGTTTGCAATCACCAAACCCGACGTCACCGTCACCGCAGTATTGAGCGAAACGGAGATCACCTATCCCGCGGCAATCCCCGAAATCACCTTCACGGTAGAAGGATTTACGGGAGACGAAGCTCTTTTGAATATCACCGTCGAAAAGCCTACGGCAAACGTGGGTACGCACGAGATCACGCCCGTCGTGAACAACGCCAACGTGAACGCTACCTGCGTTTCCGCAACGTTGACCATCAATAAGGGCACGCCCGAATATTACCGTCCCACGCTTTCCACGGACGGATTGCAGGGCACGGCTGCCATTTACGGCGACACCATTTCCACGGTCACCTTCAGCGACGAAGGCTTCGGTACGTGGGCGTGGAAGAATCCCGACCTCGTCATCGATCGGATGTCGGATTTCTCTGCGGTTGCCGTATTTACTCCGCAGGATCCCAACTTAAATCAGTTGGAAAAGGAACTCTTCATTACGAACGAGTACCGTCAGATTGCAAAACGTACCCTCAATATCGTCGTGACGAAAAACGAGTATACGTACACGGGCGAGGAATTTGCGCTCGAATACACGATCGTCGACGCAACGGATCCCGAGGGATACACCATTGAGCTCGACAAGCTTACCGTAAGCGGAAATTCCGTGGAAACGGAAGCAGGCGAGCATAACAAGACGCTGGAAATCGTCAGCGACTATTATAAGGGCGTCGTATCTCCGAAACTGATTATCCACAAGGCGGATCCCGTCGTAAGCCTGACCGTTGATCACGGCAACGTAGCGTATCGTCCCGCGCTGACTTTGGAAAACAGCGGTCTCACGCCTATCGGCACCGCGCATCGCGCCAACGACGACGAACCCGTAGAAGGTACGTTTACTTGGGTAAAAGGTTCGTATTCGTTGTCGGGACTTGCTATCGGTGTAGCAACGCCCGTGAAAGTCGTCTTCACGCCGACCGGCGAGAAAGCGAATAACTATAACTCCGTCATTTTGACCTACAACGTTACGGTGGATAAGGCGGATAGCGTTATTCAGAAAGTGGAGGGAAGCAACAAAGTCGCTCTTCTTGAAACTTATGAAAAGGTATACGATGCAAGCGCCTTCGCCTTCAAGGCGCAGGTAAGCCGTGACAACGAATTGCCGGATACTTCGACGATTACGTACACGTATAAGAACGTGGCTACGGGCGTGGAGAGCGCTACGATTACGGAAGCGGGCGAATATGAATTGACGATTTCCGTAGGAGCAACCACGCACTATAAAGGTGCAACGGCTACGGTGATCGTAAGAATTACGCAGGCGTCCAACGAATGGAAGGACGGTCCCGCAATCGGACCTAACTCGTCATGGACGTATAAAAACCAAGGTAGCAACCAAATTTCCGCTACCGCGAAGTTCGGAACGAGCACGATCGTAATCACGTATACGAATACGACGACGGGTACGGTGTATCATAATGCGGATAACAAACTGCCTACGGATGCGGAGGCAGGCACTTACGTTGCATCCGTCGTACTTCCTGAGACGTCCAACTGGGCAGGGTTGTCGGCAGAGGTGACCTTCACCGTCAACAAGGCAGAGGTGGCGAAACCCACCGTGAAATTCGTCTTGAACAACCAAACCGCGTATACGGGGACGGCGCAGATCCCTACCGTCAACGGCAGCTATGAAAACGGTTCTACTGGCGGCGTAGGCTACACGGTGGAATACTTGAACAGAGACAGCATCGACGTTGGTACGTATCAGGTAAGAATCACCCTGAACGACGCGACCAACTACGTATGGAGCGGCACGGATAGCAACGTATATGTAGCTGAATACAAGATCGAACAGGCAACCAACCAAATTACGAGCTTGAGCATTGATGGCTGGAAGTATTTGGAATACGACGCGGCAGAAAACGCGCCCGTTGCAACGGCAACGTTCGGTTCGCTTGCGGATATTTCCTACAGCTATTATACGTCATATCCAAATGCTTTCAACCGCGAGAATGAGGTTTCTCTTGATGATATCAAGGTGGCAACCGTCAATACGTATTACGTCAGAGCGGATATTGCCGCTACGGAAAATTATACGGCGGCATCCGAAATACAGTCGTTCGAAATTTCCAACGCCGATTTCGCGGATGCGCAAAAGGCAGAACTCTTCGCGCAGCCGTATGAGGTTACTTGGTTCAGCGGAATTACGATCGAGAATTCCGGTATCCAACTTCCCAACGGAAATTACACGTGGACGAATAAAAATCAGTCCTTGGATAGGATCGGCGAAAATGATTGTGAAGCAACGTACGAGATCGCAAACTACAATGCGGTCACGGGCAACTTCAAAGTCACCGTAAAACAGGCGTCAGCTACGCTTACGGCAGGCATTCCCGAAGCGGACAGAACGTTCACGTATACGGGTACGGCGATCACCGATTTCTATACCTTCTTGCAACTTAGCACCACGAACAGCGAGTATACGACAGACACGGCGAAAGTGGTGGTTACGTATAACGTCGTCTATACGGGCGACGGCACGTATGACGGTACGATCTGCAACGCAGGTACGTACAAGATTACGGCAAACCTTCCCGCAACGACGCATTATGAAGCGGCAGACATGGCGGAAGTCACGATCACCGTGAAGAAGGTCGAAAATAAACAGACCATTCCTGAAATGAAAGCAACGTACGGCGAAACGTTGAGCAAGGCGAAGAATAGTGACGGCAAGACTCTGTCCGATTACAACGATACGTACGGCGAATGGAGTTGGGAAGCCGGCAACGATACGTTGGTTGGCAACGCAACTACGCATACGTATACGGCAAAATATACGCCCAAGGCGGAATATGCAGGCAACTATGCAGGCAGAACGGGCGTGGAAGTAACCGTTATCGTTGCGAAAAAGGCAATTGCGCTTCCTACCCTTACGAAGACGTCCTTCGTATATAACGGTAGCGTGCAGAAACCTGAAATTCCCGTTTCGGATGATTATTCCGTCTCGGATTGGTCGAATGAAAACAGCACGAACGTTGCAAATAACTACACCGTAACACTCAAGCTGTCCGACGAAAACTATGCATGGAGCGGCACGGGCACGGGTGCCTCGGTAAGTGGTTTGAACGCAACGTATACCTATGCAATTACCAAAGCGACGCTTACCGTAACGGAGAACAAGATACAGACGGCAACGTACGGCGATAAGGTGAAAGAAAAGCTCCTCCTTCCCGTCAGCAAGTTTAATGGCAACGAGGTGGGTACTTGGGCATGGCGCAACGTAACGGCGGAAACCACGGTCGGCGATTGCGCAAATAAGCACTCTTTCGAAGCAGAGTGTGCGTTGACCGGCGACGATGCGATCAACTTCAATTCGGTAAGCATCGTTACGGTAGAAGTAACGGTCAATAGGGCAACGCCTACGCTTACGGTTACGGACAATTGCCGTAAGACTTACGACGGAACTGCATTTGCCTTTGCGGAAGGGGATATCAGCATTTCGCACGATGAAACGGCAGAGATCAGTTATCAATATAAGCTTGCAGATTCGACAGAAGAGGCGCAGAGCGGCTTGCCTACGAATGCAGGTACGTATACGGTTACGGTAACGTTGAGCGAATCCGCGAACTATAAGGGCACGTCCACGACCGTTACGGTCACCATCGAACAGGCAACGCCTACGGCAACGGTCGAAAACGTAGCGGTCGGCGCGTACCTGTCCGGATTGCGGGAACAGATCGGCAACCCTGCTTACGGGACTTGGGTTTGGAACAATGCAACGGATATACGTTTCACCGATGCAAAGACGTATGAATGCAAGGTACCCTTCCGCCCGAATAGCAACAATTATAAGACGGAAGGCATCATCACCGTGTACGTTGGAAAAGTGGCTGTATCGGCGACGATTGCGCTTGATAGCAACGTTTATACGGGTAGTGAAATCAGATATACCGTCACGGTAGGCAATACCGTCGATGAGTTGACGTTAGGGACGCAGTATACCGTGGAATGGACGCAGTATACCGTAACGTGTGATACGATTCAGAATGCAGGTGAATACACCGTCACGATCACGCTCCTCGATGCTACGTTTGACTGGGCAACGACGGATTCGACCGTTACGATTCAAGGCGCGGTCCTCACGAAGAAGATCACAATCGCAAGTGCAACCAACGGTTGGACGGAGGGTACGCCTGTACTCAGCGACGAAGATAGAACTTGGAATTACCTTGATCCTCAGGTTACGTTGAGCTCGCTCGAGTTGACTTCCGACACCGATACTTTGGCAAGGATTGAGCCCGAAGTTACCTATTACAAGAAGAGCGGCGATAACTGGATTGCAAACGATTGGACGGCAATTCCTCAAAATGCAGATGTAGGCGATTATAAGGTCGTTATCAGCGTATCTGATGATCCGAACGGTAACTGGACGCAGGTGGACGACGTCGAAATTCTCTTCACGATCACGCCTAAGGCAATCACGCCTCAACTCAGCGCAGAAAACCTCGTCTATAACAAAGACGCACAAACCGTTACGGCTTCGACGGCTGAAGGTGTAACAGACTTCACCGTAACTTGCGAAAACGCTACGGTAGAAGGCAAGTCGATCAGCGTGACGAACGCAGGCGACTATACGGTCGTCTTCACGCTCACGTCGAATAACTACGTATGGAAGGATAACGTAAACACCGTATCCTTCGCGGTAGCACGCAAACAGATCACGGAAACCGTTAAGGCAATTGCAAACGCAACGAAGGATAGCACCTACGACGGCGCGAACAAACTTCCCGCATTGACGGGCTATGAAGGATTCGAGGCGGAAATCACCAAAGCGGAAGCCTTCGCAGGCACGATTGTCAATAAGGGCGTCGATGCAGGTAACTACACGCTCACGCTCAAGTTGACGGATGCGACGAACTACGAATTTGCAGACGGCTTGACTTTGACGTACGACTTCACCATCAACAGAGCGAAGGCAACGGCAACGATTACGAAGACGAGCGCGACCTACGATAGAAACGAGCATTCGCAGACGATTTCCGTAACTTCGGGCACGCTTACCGTGAAGTACAAGGTAAACGGCGGCGACGAAATTACCGGTGACCATACCGTCACGAAAACCAACGCAGGCAAGTACACCTACGCTATCACGTTGGTAGACACCACCAACTTCGAGCTGACGGCAGGCAGCGAACTTACCTTCACTATCAATAAGGCAACGGTGGGAACCGTACAGCTTGCACAAAAAGAGTTCACCTACACGGGCAAACCCGCGGCGTTGAGTTACACCGTACAAACCATGGACAGAACGATCACACTTGCGGCAGGTACGGACTATACGACGAACGACGTAGAAACGAACGTAGGCAACAACTACGAGCTCGTGATTACGTTGAGTAACAACTTCGTGTTTAACGGTGGCGGCAACACGCAAACGCTTACGTATTCCATTACGAAGGCGACCGCAACCATCACGCTCACGCTTACCAACTACACGTGGGTGTACGGTCAGTACAATGCAGAAGCGAATAAGCTTGAAGCAACGGTAACGAAGTCGTTCACCGACTCCGTGGCGGTAGCATACAAATACGCTACGAATAGCAATGGCACGGGTATCATCGAGAACTTCGCTCCCAACACGCAGAATGCAGGTACTTACTACGTACAGGCGTACGCGGCTGGTACGGATAACTATGACGTGACTGCGTCCGCATGGACAGAATTTACCATTTCGAAAGTGAAGGTAGACGTAAGTGATTTTGATCTTGCAGATAAGCAGGGCGACAACGCGTTGACGTACACGGGCAAGAATCAGCTTCCCGTAACGGCAGGCGATAAGGGCGTTTATACGATCAGCATTAACGGCTCTACCGAGGATACGGGCTTGGGCGTCAATGCAGATACGTATATTATCAAACTTACGTTGGATGATACGGCGAACTACGAATGGAAAGGAACCGTTCAAGCAAGCTACACCTACGTAATCAAACCCGCAACGGTAACGGTAACCACCGAAGGCAAAACGAGCTTTACCTACAACGGCGAGCCTCGCTTCGTAAACATCGTTGTCAAAGCAGGCGATACGGAATTGACGGAAGATACGGATTATACGGTCAGCGGCAACGGGGAAACGAACGCAGACGAGTATACGATTACGGTAACGTTGACGAATGCAAACTACACGTTCGCAAGCGGTACCACGGCAACGCAATCCTATACGATTACGCAGAAGAAAGTAGCGTATGACGGACAGACCGAGTTCAGCGTACCTTACGGCACGACGTTTGAGAGCATGGCATTGCCTACAAGCCCCTATGGTACGTGGGCATGGCCGAAGACAGGCGCAGTTGGCGACGCAGGCGAATACGAATACACCGTTACGTTCACGCCTTCCGAAACGTACAAGGCGAACTATGCGGAAGTTACGAAAACCATCAACGTTACGGTAACCAAGATTGACAATACAATCACCACGTTCACCGTAGCAAACAAGAAATACGACGGCAGCCCTGTAACGTACAAGTTGGAAGCATCTTATACCACGGGTGCAACCTACAAGTATAGCTATACGAAGGCAGACGGTACTACTGTTTGGGGCGACGATCTCCCGACCGACGCAGGTGAGTACACCGTATATGTAACGATTGAGGCAAGCACGAACTATAATGAAGTTTCGACTTATAAGAGTGAGGTTATCATTAAGCCCGCAGATTTGACATCGCTTACGACATCGATTGATTATGCTACGGCGACAAACAACTACTATTATCAGAACGAGCTTACGAATGATAAACTCAACGCCATAACCAAAGTTGAAGCAAAAGGCGTGCTTTTGGCAAGCGGCGAAAATGAAACCGTAACAGGTACGCTGACGGGCATTAAGAATTTGACTTTCAACGGCGATAACAGCTATTTTGACGCTACGTTTACACCGGCAAGCAAGAACTATAATGCAAAAGCGGTTAGAGTAACCATTAAGTTGAAAGGCGTGGCTTATATCGGTACTACCTATTACGGAACCATCGAAGCGGCGTTGGCTGCGGCAACTTCCGGGCAAACCGTTTACGTTGTCCCTGATGCAACCGGTAAGGTAGTCATAACGGAAAGCCGTGAGATTAAGTCCGGCGTAACTCTTTACTTGCCTTATAGTGGTACAACTTACTTTGATAACTATTCGGCTTCTAAGACACTTGGCTTTGCAGACGCAAGTACGACTTCTGTTACGAATAATCGTAAGTCGTTAGTAATGCTTGATGCGAATACCACGCTTACCGTCAACGGTACGTTGATTATCGGTGGTATGTTGGGTAGCGCAGGTGCAGGATTATCAGGACATACCTCGGGAAGTTATGCAGAAATTTGCATGGGCAGCAAGGCGAAAATCGTATCTTCCGGAACGGTTAACTGTTATGGTTATATCAAGGAAACGGCACGCAACAACGGCAGTATGGTGGAAATCGTATCGGGTACCGCTTATGCACCGTACGTTATCTACGATTTCAGAGCCGGTTCGGATACGGTATGCGTGTACCAGGCAGGGAATATGTCACCGTTTGCCGTATACGATATGCCGAACGTTCAACCTTTCTTTACCATCCATGCAGCCGCGACTTTGATCGGATATGCGGATTTGTATGCAAATGATCAACATAATGATACAACCATCAATATTATTGCTAAGTCGGGTGCAATACTCAATCTGACCGAGGGAGCAACGGCGACGTTGAAATATACCCCTCAGACAAACGGATTGACGACGAATTATACCGCAAACGCTTCCGTTACGTTGAGTAAAGACGTTTCTATCGAGTTGTCGAACCGTACCGTATTGACGTATGCGAATGGTACGGAATTCAAGTGTGCGACGACCGATATACAAATATGCGGCGGCGCATATTTGGGGACTATGTCCATGACGGTTATGGGTGCTACTGTAAAAACAGAAACAGTACTCTTCCCCATCAGCTGGAAACAACAGATGACGTTGAGAAAGGGCACGTACGAAATCGCTAAGCCGTTTAAGCTGCTGAGCGGCGCTACGATCGCCGTAGAGGAAGGTGCAACGCTAAACGTAAAGAGCTCCATGGTCATCTATCCGATGTCCTCTCTCGCATCTCAATACAACGGCGTAATGACAGACGACGTTTACTATTTCAATAATATCGTTGCTTATCCTGCAAAGGATGCCGCGCAATTGCTTGTCAAAGGAGCGTTGAATATTAGCGATACTTCCGTTAATTCCAGCTTTGGTGGCTTTGGCGGTATCGTAACGGCATCCGGTCCTAACGCCGTGTTGAACGTAACAAGTAGTGCAAGCAACCTTACTGCGACGAGCACGGAAAGCAAAGGTACAGTTACTGGAATCTCAGCTATGTTTAATCCGAAGTGTGAGCCAGTAGATATCATCACGAAAACTTTCCAAGCATTGTCTTTCACGCAAGAAGAGCAGTATTTCACGGCATCCGGAACTTACTACGGAGCGCAATGCACTGGCGGTACGTACGCTTGGGTAGAATCGAACGAAACCTTTAATCTTGGCTTTGAATTTGGCTATATGATAAACGGTGCGTTTAGAGACGACTTGGGCGGTTACACGATCGTCAACAATGCAGACGTTCCGTTCAAGTATACCGATCACGTATATCCCGGCTCTGCGGCGATTTCAGAGAAGGTTACGATCGACGGAGTGGAATACTACCTTATCTTTAAGGGTTGGTATACGAAGGCGGGTACGGTAGAGGAAACTTATCGTATAAGAGACTTCTACGGTAAGGATTACGTTCGCGGCGTAACGCTCTACGGTGTATTCGAAGCGGTTACTTCCGCGTACACCGTAAACTTCGACAAGTCTTCGGACGAAACGACGGTGGACGACGACCTCACCATAAATCCCATTAATATCGGTGGGGATAGCATCTCCGGGTTCAATCCTATGACGGAAACGGCATACGCATACAGCGCGATCAACAACGATCAGACCAAAGATTATTATCTTGCAGGTTGGTATATCTCTTCCGATACGTCGAAAACGTTGATCACGGCGAAAAATCCTTTGGCGCTTGGTAATTTCACGGATAGTGCAATTACGTTGAAAGCGTTGTGGTTGCCGAAGAAGACGATTGCGTTCAACAATAATACGAGTTATACGTTAGACGCGATTGCAACGGTATACTTAACGCCTGACCAGTTGGCAGACTTCAATCTTACGGAACATACCAAGTCGATCAAAGTATACGACGATGTGATTCATAATGCACCGAAGTATTTCGTTGCTTGGAAGTATAACGGCGAGACGGTCACCGCATTGTCGGAAGATTTGTTCACGGATACTACGTCGATTACGTTGACGGCGGAATGGGCAGACAAGGACGTTTTGACGTTGATCACGTCGAAAACCGATCTTGCGGGCGAATTCGACAACGTACCCGTATACTTAACGCCGGGTGAAACGTTCAACGTAATGACGTATAAGTCGGATAAGATTGCGGAGCTTTATGATAATAAACCTTCCGTAGAGCAATATTTCCTCGGTTGGTATACGGCGCAGAACGGTGGAACGGAGGTGACGTCGGTGAGCAAGACTGTGACTTTGTATGCGCAATGGGATAATAAGCATATGCTTATTCTCGATGCAAATATCCCGGCGGACAGCAACTATTCCTTCAGCGGTTTCACAGATGGTAAACTGACGCTTTGGTTGACTCCTGCACAAGCACTTGTATTGACGCCTTCGGACGTGGCGGATAATTGTGGAATCAAGAGTTACGATTATGAAACCACAGGGAAGTACTATTTCAGTCACTGGTACGTCAGCAATGAATCTGAAAAAGTAGAAAGTCTGGCAGAACTCTTCGAGAACGCTACGACGGCTACTATAAAAGCAGCTTGGGCAGAGAAGTATACGGTGAACTTAAACGCTAATAAACCGAGCGGTGCTACTCTTTCTTATACAGGAGGAACGGTTTATCTGAACGCTGATCAGAAGAATGCATTGTTAAAGGATCCCACGACGACGTCGTTTGACGATACCGTTTTGTTGGCAAAAACCGATCTGGCGCAGTCTCATTATTTTGATCATTGGACTTATGCTAACAATGTAGAGTTCTCGGAAAAAGACGTCTGGTCGACGGACACGGCTGTGGAGATTTATGCGCAGTGGACAGCGAAGTATTCCATTACGGTTAAATTACAGCAAGGTGATGCAAATGGAGGGACAGGTTCGTATCCTAATGTTACGATTACATCTGGGAATCAACCAATTGTGGTTAAAAATAGCTCACAAGCAGCCGAGACCGTGGAGAATGCCGCATGGGTTTATGATGGTCAGGAGTTTTCTTGGTCAAACGATAATACAGGTACAGGCTCTTCTATAACGATTGATCCTGCTTATAATAGTAGTGAAGGGGCAAAGACAAATTATACAATCACAGCAAAAGGCAATCAAGGTAGCGGTTGTGTCACAACTGGAACGTTGATTACGCTTGCTGACGGTACGCAGAAGAAAGTAGAAGACCTGACTGGTGATGAAGAACTGTTGGTATTCGATCACGAGACCGGGAAATATACCACTTCTTCGATTTTGTTCATTTAAAACGACGGGATGAAAGATTATGAAATTCTCAACGTCGAATTCTCTGACGGAACCAAGGTGCGTATCATTTACGAGCATGCTCTCTTTGATAAGACTTTGAATAAGTACGTGTATATCAACGACGCTACGTTGACTGA
>JAGAJI010000030.1 GCA_017626135.1 Clostridia bacterium
CGGTGGAAAAATTCAAAATTCTTGCATTTTTTGAAAATTTTTTCACTTTTATATATTGACAATTCTTCTCTTTTATTGTATAATAAATTCAACGAAATTTATAGTCATATTTTTCCGGAAAGGAGAAATATAAAGGAGATCAAAAAAATGGCAAAAAAAGACAAAAGTCAGAAAGTCGTAGTCGGCACGCAGTCCTTCTGGGACGGTCGCCTGCTCACTCTCATCGGCATCTCGCTCCTTGCGGTTCTCGTGCTCGTGCTGTTCGCTGGCGCAGGCGTGGGTATTGCATACGCGCTGGGTTCGTTCAACGGTGTAATTAACAAAGAAGCATCCGATCCGACCATGTTCGCTATCGGTATCGCGGCAATCGTTCTCTTCTCCGTCATCGGTACTTGCTGGGCAAGCATCCTTCTGATCAAGTGGGAGACCAAACATACGGTCATCAGCGGTCAGAGATTGACCTTCAACGCAAACACCGTAAACCTGATCTTCAACATGATCAAATGGACCTTCCTTACCGTAATCACCTTGGGTATCTACGGGCTTTGGCTTCCCATTAAAGTGAAAAAATGGCAGATCGCGCACACCACTTCCTCTCCGGAAGTAGACGAGGCAGGTTTTGCTGCACCCGAAGTTACTTATTATTACGACGACTAATCGTATTTCAACGTTCATCGTCAAAAAAAGGACTTTTCGAAGTCCTTTTTTTTCGTCCGTTTTTGTCAAATCATTCCTGCCTTCGTTTTTTGACTTTTCCACAGTTTTCTCGATGGAATGAATAGATAAAAAAATAGAAAAAATCGCATATTTTCTAAAAATTTTTACGACTTTATATTGACAAATGAAAAATATTATTGTATAATGTATATACCATAAAAAATTATAATTACACTTTCGCACAAGCGACAGGGGTAAAGGAGGCAAAAAATGGCAAAGAAAAACAAAGAACTCGAAGCAGTTGATATGACAACTGTTTCAAAGTGGGACGGTCGTGCTCTGAACGCTATCGGTATGCGTTTGGCTCAGCTCCTCGTCTTCGGCGTGTTCGCCCTTGCAGGTATTTACGTTGCGTGCATGAACATCGTCGGCAAAGGCGGCACTTGGATCGAAGACCTTCAGAATCCTACCAACATCATCATGCTCGTCGTTGGTATCGCAATCTTCGGTATCGGTTTCTGCTGGGCAAACATCATCGGTCTCAAGTATCGTAGAAAACACACCATCGTGTGCGGTCAGAGAATGAAATTCAACACGAACACCTGGAACCTTTTCTGGAACTGCGTGAAGTGGTTTATCCTCTCCGTCATCACCGCTGGTATCTACCTCATCTGGCTTCCTACCAAAGTTAGAAAATGGACGCGTAAGCACACCGTTTCCGAACCCGTAGAAGTAGAAGGTGAAGAAGAGGAAGAGGAAGAAAACGTCGTACAGTACCCCATCAAATACTTCACCGTAGACGATGACGGCAACTACGAAGAAATGAAAGTTGATCTCGACGAAGACTAATTACATAGTTCGATAAAGGATTTCTTCGGAAATCCTTTTTCGTGCCCTCTTTCCATCATAGAATATAAGCCCCCTGCCGCGCCATAGGACGCGACGGGGGGCTTTCGTCGATAAAACCGCAAGGTGCTGATTACCGTCTTCTGTTGCTTCTGCCGAACAATGCGAGCACCCAGACGGCGAACCGCAGGAAGTACACGAGGGAGGTCATCAAGGAGGCGAGGTAGGTGCTTGCCGCCGCGTCCAGCATCTTGTCTGCGTAAGGGATCTCCTCTTCCGTCAAAATCCCTTCCGCCAACAGCATCTTCTTGGCGCGCTTGCTGGCATTGAGTTCCACGGGCAGCGTGACGAACGCGAACAGCGTCGAAAGTCCGTACAGCGCCACGCCGACGATGGCGAGGTAGTACCCCCAGCCGGAATCCTGTCCCGCAAACACGAACAAATCGAGAAGTAAACCGATCAACACGAGAGGCAAGGCAAGCCGACTGCCGAAGTTGGTGATGGGCACGAGCGCGGTGCGAATCCGATAGGGAAGATACCCGTCCTTTTTCTGCATGACGTGTCCGATCTCGTGCGCCGCCACGGCGACCGCCGCCACCGACGCGTCCCCGTATACGCCCTCGGATAGATTGACGATTCGTTTCCCGGGATGATAGTGATCGCTTAAAGTCCCCTTTACCCGTCCGACGGAAATATCGGTGACGCCGTTATTGCGGAGCAACCGCACCGCCGTGTCGTACCCCGTCATACGGGAGCTGTTGGGCATATTGCCGTACGCCTTGTAGGCGCCGTACACCTTATTGCTTGCATAGCTTGCGAAAATCGCACAGGCGAGCATGAGCAAGATGAAGAGCAAATAATATTGAATGGGCATCGTTTTCTCCTTCTTACTATATATTATATATATTATAACCTTTTTATACGTTTCCGAAACGAGCGGCTTTTTGCATAGCCGCTAACTACTATTATTATAATGTACGCTTTCCCAAAAGTCAAGAGCAATCGAATGAAAAGTTCGTGAAATAGCCGCGCCGCCTTTTTTCAAATGCGGCGCGGCGTGTGTTTTTTACAAATCGATCGAGAAGGGATACAAGTCCGATTTGGACACGCCCCGATCCTTCGCCGCGCGTTTGAGTGCCTCTTTCTTGTCCAACCCTGCCGCCATGTAGTGCTTGATATGCTCCACTTCGCTGAGCGAATTCAAAGGGCTCTCCCCCTCTTCCGCACCGCCGACGACAAGCACGTATTCCCCACGCTTTTCTCCCGGCAAACCTTCCTTCAAAGTGAAGTTCACCGCCTCTTCGTGGATCTTGGTAATCTCGCGTACCGCCGCCGCAGGGCGGTCGCCGAACGTCTCGTACATCGCCTGAATATCCCGATCCACGTCCTGTGGCGCGGAGTGGAACAAAAGAGTCAGATCGCTGTCCTTATACTTTTCCAAAAGGGCAATCTTCTCCCCCTTTTTATCGGGCAAAAACCCGATGAACGCGAACCTGCCTGCCGGTAACGCCGACAAAACGAGCGCCGCAATGCACGCGCACGCCCCGGGAATCAGGGTGTAGTTCTCCCCGTTTTCACGCAAAATTTTGCAAACCGTATTGCCGGGATCGGACACGACGGGCGTCCCTGCGTCGGACACGACCGCAACCTTCTCCCCCCGCCTCGACGCTTCTAAAATCTTATGCGCCGCCTCCGTCTCGTTGAATTTGTGGCAGGCGTAGAGGGGTTTTTTGATCTCGTACGCATTCAAGAGCTTGATCGTATGCCGCGTATCCTCGCAAAAGATAACGTCCGCGTCTTTGAGCGCTTCCAGCGCGCGCAGAGAAATGTCCTTCAAATTGCCTATCGGCGTTGCTATAAACGTAACCATATGTTTCACCTTTCGTTGACGATCGTCTGTAAAATTTCCGTATTCGGCTTGCCGCCTTTCACCCCTTCCACTATGACCAAATAGGGCTTGGATCCGTACCTGCCCCCCACGAATTGAATTTTTTTAACTTCCAACTTCGCGTCGTGAAGGGTGTAGCAAACCTCCGCGATCCTGTCCGCTCGGTGGAGCATACACAGCCGTCCGCCAAATTTCAAAGCACGGCTCGCCGCCTTGGCAATCTCTTCCAAACGGATGGTGAGCTCCTTGCGGCACACCGCTTTGTGGTACTCGTCGTTGTCGAACCCGCCCCTCTCGTAGGGGGGATTGCAAAGCACGAGAGAGAACTTCTCGTCGTATTCCTTGGGGAGCTCCTGCAACTTGCCCTGCACGAAGGAAAAATTGTCAAACCCGTTGTACTTTGCCGTCTTTCGGGCGAGGTTGAGAAGATCTTCCTGCATCTCGAAAAGGGTGACGGGCATTTGAGGGAATTTCTCCCGATGGAGCGCATAAAAATGGAAGCCGACGATACCGCTCCCGGCGCAGAAGTCCGCCACGACGTCCCGCTTTTTGGGCTTGGCGAATTTAGATAGGAGCACGGAGTCGGACGTAAAGCGATACAGCCTCGTATCCTGCACGATCTTCAACCCGTCCATGCACATATCTTCCAACACTTCAAATTCATTCCATTGTATCCTTTCGTCCATGCGACTTTCTCCCTCGTTTCCCTTTAAGTATAGCACGCTTTCCGCCAAAAGTCAAGGGAATAATTTTCCTTTTTCCTACGCAAGCTATGGGCGTGACTACTTTACGTGAAAATTTACAAAAAAATATCGCCGCGGTGAAACAGCTACTCCCCTCCGAGGACATCTTAACCTATGAATTTGAGACGGCGGACGGGGTAAGCTGCGCCTTCGTCTACGTGGACGGCGTGGTGGACAAACAGCTTTTAGGCGAGCTCGTGGCAAAGCCTCTTTCCAATATGAATTTGCAAAACGAGGGGGGCAGGTATAAGAATACCTTGGAACTTATCCAAAATCTCGTCCTGCCGACCGAGCTCAAAGAGCAGAAAAAACTCGAAGATATCGGCAAGGAAATCCTAAACGGGAATTCCCTTTTGCTCGTGGACGGGTATCCGTCGGGCGTGATCGTAGACGCCAAAAGTTTGCCTATGCGCACCATCACCGAACCCCCGACGGACGTTGCGGTGCGCGGTCCGCGCGAAGGATTCATCGAGGATATCAAGACGAATATGAGTCTCGTTCGCAAACGCTTAAAGACGCCCGCCCTGCGATTTGAGACCCTGCGCGTGGGCAAACAGTCGGACACGGCGGTGGCGATCTGCTGGCTGGAAGGGACGGCAAACGCGGACGTGAAAGCGGAAGTCAAGCAGAAAATTCAGGAAATCCAAATTGACAGCGTGCCCGATTCTTCCTATATTGCCGCCTTTCTCACCCCCCGCAAACACGGGATCTTTCACTCCCTCGGCAAGACGGAAAAGCCCGACGTGTTCGCGGCGAAGCTCTCCGAAGGGCGGGTGGGGATTCTCGTGGACGGCTCCCCCATCGCGCTGACCGCCCCCTTCCTTCTGATGGAAGATCTGCAAAGCGGCGAAGACTATTTCATTACGCCGTTCATCGCGACCATCTTCCGCTTTCTGCGCCTCGTCGCCGTGTTCGTCGCGATCCTGCTCCCCGCGCTCTATCTTTCGGCGCAAATTTTCAAGCTCCATCTCTTCCCGCTCAGCCTCACGCTCACCATCGCCAGCAGCGTACGGGACATTCCCTTATCGCCCAACCTCGAAATGTTCGTCGTGCTGTTTTTGCTGGAAGTGCTCAAAGAGGCGAGCATTCGTATGCCCAAATACGTGGGAATGTCCCTCTCCGTCGTGGGGGCGTTGGTGCTCGGCGAGACGGCGGTGTCGGCAGGGTTTTTATCCACGCCCGCCATCATCATCGTGGCGTTTTCGGGAATCTGTATGTACACCGTCCCCGAGTTCGTGGAGACGGGGAGCGTGCTGCGTTGGATCTTTCTCATCGTCGCCGGGAGCATCGGGCCCTTCGGCATCGTGCTGCTGGGCGCCTTTCTTTTGTACTACCTCGTGACGGCGGACGCTTTCGGCACGCCCGTGCTCGCCCCCTTCTCACCCTTGATCATTCACGACCTGCGCGACACCGTCGCCAAATACGATATCCTGCGCTTAAAGGAACGCCCCGAAGTCCTGCGGACGAACAACCGCACCCGTATTAGGTTGCCGAGGAAAACTTCGGGGCAAGGAGGACGTTCATGACCACCCTTTCCACCCCCAAAACCGACGGGATCCTTTCCCGTCAGATCGCCTTTGCGGCGGCGTTCTTGTTGCCGACGGCAAAACTGCTCGAAGCCCCGTCCATTCTCGCCAAGGACGCGGCAGGGGATCTGTTGTTCCCCGCCCTTCTGCATTTTCTCGTGCAGGCAGGGGTGCTTTTCGCCGTGCTCGTCGCCGCGTCCCGTTCGGAAAAACCCCTCTTAACACGGTTGCAGGAAAAACTCGGCAGGGGAACGATCGTCCTCTATATTCTCTACGGCGCCTACTTCGTATTCGCCGCCCTTCTGCCCTTGCTCGATCTGGAAAAATACACCTACGCCGTCTTTTTCGACACTTCGCCGACGGTGTTCTCCTTCGTCTTTTTCTTTTTCCTCGCCGCTTTCGCGTGCACGAAGGGGATTAAGGGCATCGGCAGGATTGCGGATCTATGCCTGTTTTTATTCGTGTTTCCCTTCCTCGCGCTCATCGTGATGTCCCTCACCGAAACGGACTTCTCCCGTCTCCTTCCCCTCTTCGGAACGAAATTCGGGGATACCATGTCTGCGTTCACGCACGCAACCCCCTATTTTTCGGACGCGATTTTACTCCTGCCCCTCGTCGGGAATCTGCGCTACGAAAAGGGGGATACCCTGAAAATTTTGGGCGGCTACGGCGTCGGGGCGGCGAGCACCCTTTTGTTCCTCGCCGTGTTCTTCGGCATCTACGGCTCGATCGCGCCGAGGGAACATTACGCTTTTTCCAAGATCGCGCAGTACTTCCCCGCCCTCTCCACCGTGGGGCGCATCGACCTGATTTTCGTCTATCTGCTGACGGCGGTACTCTTCTTTTGCACCTGTCTGCCCTTGCAGTACACGGTGGACTTGACCTGCCGCATGGTGGGCACGGAGCGCAGAACGCTCTTTTCCGCTCTGCTTTGCGGCGCCCTCTTCGTATTCGTGCTCTACGCAAATCGCCACTACGACTTTTTCCACACGCTCATCCGCGGACATTTGGGCTGGATTTTTTGGTTCGTCGCAGACATGGTGCCCCTATTTTTGCTTTTTCTGCCCAAAGAGCGGGAGGTGAAACGTGGATAGATTGCATTCGAAAAACACCGTTCGGTACTATCTTCTGATCGCCCTGTCCCTCGTGTTTTTATTCTTCACGAATGACTTCGGCTTGACAGACGTGCAAAAGACCGCCATCGTCATGGCGGTGGGCATTGACCGCGAAGAGGACACCTTCATCGTCACCTCGCAGATTGCCATTCCCGAATCCTCCAAGCAGGGGCAATCTTCCAAGACGGTACAACTCGTCAGCCGCGGCAAGACCATCGCCCAAGCCTTCGAGGAAATCAACGCCAAGACGGGATGGTACCCCAAGCTCATTTTCTGCAACCTCGTCGTGCTCGGGGAAAAAGCGGCGCAGGCAAACGCGTTCGACGCCCTCGATTATTTCCTGCGCGACGAATACCTCTCCGACAACTGCTACGTCGCGACCTGCCACGGGCTCGCAAAGGACATTCTCGACACCACCGCCCTCGTCGACCCGTCCAGCTCCACCGCCATTCAGAAGGTACTCTCCCCCCACGCCGAACGGGTGGGCACGGTCATGCCCAACACCTTAAAGGATTTTTCCATCGGGTATTTCAGCGAAAGCAAAAGCGGCTTTCTGCCCGTCGTTCAAAAACAACCCCAGAAGGAACACGTGGACGGCTCGACGGGGGATTCGGGGGGCGGAAACGGCGGCTCGGAAGGAGACAGCGGTGGAAGCGGTGGCGCAGGCGGTGGCGCAGGCGGTGAAAAACCGAGCGACAACCCCGTGTTCAGCGCGGGGGAAACCGCTCTCTTCGTCAACGGGAAGTGGGTGGAGACCTTGCAAAACGAGGAGACGTTCGCCCTCGGCGCGGTCCTCAACAAACTCCGCCTCGCCGCCTATTCGGTGGAACGGGAGGGCAGGACTTGCTCGCTCACCATCAAGCAGAACGACCCGAAAATCACCCTGCACGCCAATACAGAGGACAACTTCACCTTGAAAATCGAGGTGTCGATGTTTGCGGGAATGCTCGATTTTTCCAAGGCGCAGTCCTTGGACAAGATTGCCGACGCCGGGGACGTGCCCAAGGAGTATTTCACCTACGCCGCCAAAAAGTTGGAGAGCGAGATCAGGACGACGTACGAGAAATGCAAAGCCGTGGGGTGCGACGTGTTCGGGGTGCGCGAGCGGTTGATCAAGTACGAGCGGCGACGTTTCCACAAGCACGAGAACACCGCCTTCCAAAACACGCGCACAGAGGTGACCGTCCGTTTCCGCAACCTGCGTTGAGGCGGAAAAGTCGGAACCGACGGCGTGGAAAACCCGTTTTATGCACACGGGCGGGTGTGGATAACTGTGGATATCTTTTTGCAATTTCGAGAAAAAAACAAACGTTTGTGGATAAGTTATCGATTTCCTCTTGTTTTGCCTCGTTTTTTACCGTTTTTTTGGAATTTTTCGATGGTGTATAAAAAGTTATCCACAATTAACGCAGGGGAAATTCGTGTAAAAATATACCTTTTGTCATAGGTTATCCACCAATTTTTGGGGGTTTTCAGGGGGTTATCCGCCTGAAACGCAAGTTTTTGATAAGCGCGTCGCCCGCCGTGGAGAAAGTTATCCACAATTTCACTTTTGGGACGGTGGACAACCCCTTCTTATCCACATTTGGCGCCAAACGAAGGAATTTTTTTATGCGTTTGAAATGTATAAATACTTTTTTCGACAAAATGTTTTCTTTTTCCCTAAGCGGGAAAAGGTGGGTTTATCCACAGCGAAAAGAGGGCTGTGGATAACTTTTGCGTGTGTTTGAGGGCAAAAAGTACGCCCCGAAAGGCGAATGCCTTTCGGGGCGTATCTATTCCGTTCGTATGTATTACAGGAAAAGGAATAAGCTCAACAGCAGGAGCAAGGGATTGTTGTTGTGGATCCAGGTCAGAATGATACTGCTGTTCAAAAATTCCATCGCACCGGGGAACATTTCCATGATCAACACGACGAAGCTTGCCAGAATAGCCGCTTCGAGAAGCCCGATCACCGCGCCGAGAAGTTTGTTGAGTCCGCCGAGCAAACCGTCCTTCGTTACGAAGTTGAAGAATTTCTTCAAAATGCCGAACACGAGTTTGAGTACGATAAACAACGCCACGCCGCAAATCACGAGGGTCGCGTAGTTGCCGAGCGTTTCACCGGCAAGTTCGCCTAAGGTTCTGCCTACCGCACCGTCCAGATTCTGTCCGATGAGTTGCGCGAAAATCGCCGACATACTCTGCGCCTCCAACAGCTCCGCAACGTCCATATTCTCTTCGATGACGACGTCAAAGCCTTCGAGATTCGAGAACGTTTCGGTGAACGTTTTGGTCAACATATCTCCCACGCCGAAGAATCCGCCCGTTACGTTGACGGCAAGTCCTGCGAAGGAAAACGCCAACACGATCGCGAGAATGGTGGCAAGGAACCCGAAAATACAGTTCACAAAGCCTCTTTTCGCACATTTGATGGTGATGATCAAGGCGACGATCACGATAATGATGTCTACTGCATACGCCATAATTGTTTCTATGCCCATAATTTTTCTCTCCTTTTTTATTTTCAGACAACCCCGCAGACCGCCGTCGTACGACGTCGCCCGTATATTATATTTCTATTATAGCATATCTTTTTGGTTTTTTCAAGTCATTTAACAAAAATTTTTTTCCGTTTTTTTGCGTTTACGGACGCCGTATTCGGGATATACTTGATACGTCGAATTTCACGGTTGGAGGACGCACTATGGAATATGCCTTTCATCTTTATAATAAACTCGCCTCGGACGGAGTCGCCATGGCGGCAGATCAGTTGCTCACTTCCCTCGAAAAGCGGGAAACGAGGGGGGCAGGTATGCGTTCACCGCAAATCTCCCCCGAGCTCTTCGGGCAAAAACCGCCCGTCATCGTCTGCATCGGGAGCGATCTTGCCATCGGGGATTCCTTGGGCCCCATCACCGGTTCCATGCTCAAATTCAAAACGCAGGGGCTCAACATCTTTCTCTACGGCACGCTGTCCGCGCCCGTCACGGCGAAGGAAATCAGGTATATGCGCACGTTCTTGCAGGAGACGCACGAGGGAAGTCAGGTGATCGCCATCGACGCCGCCGTGGGGAGCGAGGGGGATATCGGACTAATCAAACTCAGCGACACCCCCTTACAACCGGGCGCAGGGGCAAACAAACGGCTCGGGGAGCTCGGGGATATGTCGATCATGGGGGTGGTGTCCGAAAAATCCATCGCGAATTACGGACTGCTCAACACCACCCGATTGAATTTGGTGTATACCATGTCCGAGATCATTTCGGACGGAATCGCCGCGCTGCTTTGGGAACGATGCGCAAGAAACAAAAATACCTC
Organism: Clostridia bacterium; assembly: GCA_017626135.1. GTDB lineage: Bacteria > Bacillota > Clostridia > Christensenellales > Borkfalkiaceae > Scatosoma. Next base: position 10,076 of record JAGAJI010000030.1, read on the forward strand.
CAAAATCGGTTGACTTCTCGGTGCGTTTGTGCTATACTATCTGACAGAAGGTTTTCGGAAAACACTTCTCAATAAAAAAACCGAGGTATTACAAATGAACAAATTTTTTACGATCAAGCGACTTTGTCGCGCCGGGCTCATCGCCGCCCTTTACGTGGCGTTGACCTACGCTTTTGCGCCCTTTGCTTTCGGACCTTTCCAAATCCGTCCCGCAGAGGCGCTTTGTATTTTGGCGGCGTTCTATCCCGAGGCAATCCCCGCACTCTATATCGGGTGTATGCTCTCCAACTTGGCGTCCCCCTTCTTTATTTACGACGTATTTTTGGGCTCGCTTGCAACCCTGCTTGCGGCACTCATCACGTACCTGGTAGGCAGGTACGTCAAAAAAGAGCCCTTCTGCGTGATTTTGGTAGGACTTCCTCCCGTTCTTTTGAACGCCCTGATCATTCCCGTCATCATCGTCTTTTTGTGCGGCGGCGGGGATGGCTTTGCAAGCACGCAAATCGCCTATTTCAGCTACGCGTTGTCCCTGCTTTTGACGGAGAGCGTGTGGATTTACGGGCTGGGCGTGCCGACCTATTTTTACCTGAAACGACTGCGCGAGCGCGGCAAGGTCTCCTTCCTGATCTGACGGCTTGCGGCGGGTGAAAATCGGGAGCCTCGCTCCGTTTCCGACGGTTTTCGCTTTTGCTTAATAATGTTTGCTCAATAATGAAATACGCGCCCTCTTGCATACAAGAGGGCGCGTCGTTTTTTCTATTTAAGAGGAATTACCAAACGGTCACTTCGCCGTCCACGTAATGCCAGTAGTTGCCCGACGAAGTCGGCTTTGTCTCGCTGTAATAATACCGCGTCGCGCTCGTTAGTTTATCATTGCCCCACGAACCAATCGAAATTGCAGACCACTCACTTTCCGTACCTTTGTAATATACACTCGTCAAGCTACTACAATCATAGAACGCATTCCAACCGATCGAAGCCACGCTGTCGCCAATCACCACGCTCGTTAAGTTACTGCAATACTCGAACGCCCAATCACCGGTCGAAGTCACGCTGTCGGGAATCAAGATACTACCCATACGAACACAATGAGAAAATGCATAATTTGCAATTACTTTCGTATTCTCGTGAATGGTGTAGGAGCTATAATCCGTATTCGTCGCCTGTATCAATGCAACATACGGATTTTCTTCGTTGCCTAAATATTGGCGATTTCCATATTCCTGGAACGTCAAGCTACTGCAACCAGAGAACGCCCCAGTACCGATCGAAGTCACGCTATCGGGAATCACCACGCTCGTCAAGTTATTGCAATCCCAGAACGCCCTCCCGCCAATCGAAGTCACGCTGTCGGGGATAACGATACTACGCATACGAGAACAATTATAAAATGCATTAGATGCAATTACTTTGGTATTCTCGTGAATGGTGTAGTAGCTATAATTCGTATTTGTCGCCTGTATAAATGCAATATACGGATTTTCTTCGTTGCCTAAATACTGACAGTTTCCATATTTATTGTAAGTCAAGCTACTGCAACCATAGAACGCATTATTAATCGAAGTCACGCCGTTGCCGATTGCTACGCTCGTCAAGCTACTACAATCAGTGAACGCCATATCACCGATCGAAGTCACGCTGTCGGGAATCACCACGCTCGTCAAGCTACTGCACTTGCAGAACGCCATATCACCAATCGAAGTCACGCTGCCCCCAATCACCACGCTCGTCAAGCTACTGCAACCAAAGAACGCATACCCACCGATCGAAGTCACACTATCGGGGATCACCACACTCGTCAAGCTACTGCAAGCACGGAACGCCTCATAACCGATCGAAGTCACGCTGTCGGGGATTATCACCGAAGTGATTTTGTCATTATTATAAAATGCTTTATCGTAAACTGTTTTCACGGGCAAGTCGTTGTAGGTATCTGCGATTTTTACCCTCGTTGCCGTACCTTGATATCCGATTACCTCGGCACAGATACCGTCCGCGGAAACGTCGTAGACTACCCCTTCCGTAACGCCTACCAACGCCTTACAAACGGAACATGCACCCGATTTGTCGGGGGTATGCTCGGCTTTGTCTTTAATTTCGCCACAGGTGTTGCAAACGCGCCAATGAAAAGAGTTGTCAAAAGAATACTCCGTTATCCATTCGTGGTCGGTATATTCACCCTGTTTCCATTCGATGCCATTGCAATCGGGGCATACGCGGAAGTAGAGTTTGTTTTGACAAGGAGTATCTTTATCGGAAAATAACGTCCACTCGCCAAAAGTATGTACGTGGGATTGTGATGAGGAGCTATCCTCCGAAGAACTGTCCGACGTAGAACTATCGATGGGAGAGGAATTTTTTTGATCTGAAACACACGCCGCTACGCCGAGAGAAAGTGCTCCTACCGTAAGTACGCTCAATGCCGTCAATAAAATCTTTCTTATCTTTTTCATAAATATCTCCTGTTATAATAGGATACTATCATTTTACCACAGTTCCCAAAAATTGTCAACAGGTTTTCAAAAAATACTCCAAGCAAAAGAGGCGCGCCCTCTTGCGTGCAAGAGGGCGCGTATTCGTTATATTTGCCTTACTCTTCTTTGTTCCCGGAGTTTCCAAGGAAAATTCCGAAGAAGTCGTTGTCCGATTTGAGCGAAGTGCCGCCGCCGTTGCCGCTCGAGGGCTTTCTATTGCGGTTCACGAGTTTCTTATCGTAACCGCCGCGACGGTCGTTTCTGCCGCGGTCGTTGTATCTGCCGCTCCTGCCGCCTCTATCGCCGCGATTGCCGCGATTGCCGCGGTCCCGTCTGCCGCTTCTCTCCCGTTCCTTTCTTGCAGGGAGCGCAGGGGCTTCGGGGTCTTCCAAATTCTCGGGAATGATGACCACGTAGCGGTTGGGCTCTTTCCCTTCGCTGTCCGTCGTCACGCCTTCGCGCTCGGAAAGCGCCGCGTGAATAATTCTTCTTTCATAGGGGTTCATGGGTTCAAGCATAATCTTCTTGCCCAAACGAATCGCCTTGTCCGCAAGGTTGCCTGCAAGCTTGTTCAAGGTTGCTTCGCGATTTTCGCGGTAGTTCTCGCAATCGACGACGACGCGCTTATAATCTTCTCTGCCCGTGTTTGCCACCGCGCCTGCAAGCGTCTGAATGGCGTCGAGCATCGCGCCGTGCTTGCCGATGATTGCGTTGCCGTTTGCCGCCGTCACGTTGATTTCTACCTTGTCGCCCTCGGATACGAGTTCGGTGCAAGCGGTGATATGCAAAAGCTCAAACAGCCCTTCCAAAAACACGACCGTTCTTTCCCCGTCCGTCTTGCCGTCCGCGCTTTCGCTTGCGCTTGCCTTGGGCGATTGTGCGGCGTTTTCCGCAACGGACTCTTCTTCCACGCCGATCTCCACGCGCGCTTTCACCGAGCCGAAAAGCTTTCTCTTGCCTTCTTCAAGCACGCGGATCTCCGCCTGTTCTGCGGTGACGCCCAGCTCCTGCAAGCCTTTCTCGATCGCCTCGTCTACCGTCTTTCCCGTAAATTCTACGTATTTCATATCTTATCACTCCTTATCCCCTCGCGGGATCATTTCTTTCTCTCAAAATTATGCCTCGGGTTTATTTTCCGACTTCTCTTCCGCTTTCACCGTCTTGGTCTCTTCCTTGGCGGACTTTTTCTCACGGCTTTCCTTCGCCGCCTCTCTGCCCTTCGCCTTCGCCGCCTCGATTCTCGAAAGACCGCGGTTATCCAACTTTGCCTTCTCTTCCCGCTCGCTCTTCTTCGCAATGACCCCGTCCACGACTTTGTTGATAATCAGCGTGGCACACAGGGAGAACAGGTTGCTCACCACCATGTAGAGGGAGAACGCCGCGCTGTACATGAAGGAGAATACGGCGAACATCGCCGTCATCATAATCATGGTCATCTTCTGCGTAGCCGCGCCCTGTCCGTCCACCGTCGAGAACTGGTTCTGTTCCTTCTGCGAACGCATGGTGACGAACTGCTGCAACAAAATCGTACCGATGGAGAGCAAAATGAGGATATAGTAGCCGTTGGGGGCGTCCTTATACGTATTCAGTTTTCCCGTAATGAGGTTGTACGCGTCCTCGGTATACACCTGCGTAGGCAGGTCGGCAAGCGCCACCTTTTCGCCGTCCACGTCGTACTTCTCCGCCTGTGCTTTGGTCTTGAATTCGTTCCACGAAAGCACGGGATGCACGTGTGCGGCGTCCGTCGCCCAGACGTTTTTGACCCAGAGGAAACTCGTGTTGTTTGCCACGCCGCCTTCGTACGCTTCCAAAACGGCGGTTTGTGCCTTTGCGGTAAAGTAGTCCTTCGCCGCCTCTTCGTACGTCTTTTCCGCCGTCGCCGTAATTTCCGAAATGGACTTCGTCTTTTCCAGATCGATCAAGTATTCCTTGTTTGCGGATTCTTCAATATACGCTTTGACGTCCGCGGCGGGGCTTGCCGCCGTATAATCTCCCGCGGGCAAGCGGTAGTAGAGGTACTCCTCCGCGCCGTCGCCCTTGACGAGGATTCTGTTTTCCTCGAAGGTGATCGTTGCACTCTCCAGATCGGGGCAATAGCTCTCGATCTTCGTATTGTACGCGTCTACGAGCGCATTGTAATTTTGAATGGCGGAATACTGCGAATAGTCGTTAAACGCGCCGATCGCCACGAAGAAGATGACCATGGAAAGGATCATGGGCAAGCAGGAAGAGAACATGGAAATGCCGTTTTCCTTGTACATTTCCGTGAGTTTCTGATTGTACATCTTCTCGTCGTTGGCGTACTGCTTTTGCAGTTTTTCCATGCGTTCCTTCTGTTCCTTCATCTTCTGGTTCTGTTTGCGCATCGCAATACGCTGATACACGTCGAAGGGAAGGACGACGCATCTTAAAATCAGCGAGAAGAGAATGATCCCCACGCCGACGATTCCCACGCCCGATACCAACAGACGAATCAATTGCCCGATCCAGTTCAAGGATACGTCAAAAGTTTGTCCGAAGGAAGGAATGGCTTGTTCCAACAAATTGATAAGTTCCATATTTACCTCATGGGCGAATACTCGCCCACACTTTATTCTTGGTTTCGCGGCTTATAGCAGCCAACGCATTTTGAAATAGTTTTCGGGGGGAGGGTCGTACTTCCCCTCTTCCGCCCACGGATGACAACGCAAAATTCTGCAAATCCCGAGCAGAATCCCGATCACCGCCCCGTGGTTGTTGATGCTCTGCAAGGTGTACTCCGAGCAGGTGGGACGGAACATACAGGTATGACGGGAAAGGTGACGCTGGTAAAAGAGAATGAGCTTCATACACGCAATCTTCAAATAGGGCTTGCACACCGTTTTTTTAAGATAGCGCACGTTCGAAAGAAAGAGGGAACGGAAGGGGATTTTTACAGCTTCTCTTTTTGGATTATCCATTGTAAATGTTTTTTGAACATCGCCACCGAGTATTCCTCGCTCACCTTTGGGATCAGGACGATGGAATAGGTGCCGTTCATTTCCCCCTGTACGGCGCGGAACGCCTCCCGAAGCAACCTCTTGATGCGGTTGCGGCGGACGCTCTTGCCGTGTTTTTTGCCGATGGAAATGCCCATCGTCATTTTTTGGGACGGACGATAGATCACGGTCAACGAAGGGGAAAAGGCTCGTTTGCCCTTTTGAAAGAGTCTTTGAAAATCCGATTGTTTTTTTAATCTGAAATATTTCATACAAGACTCCTTTTTCACGGAATTTTTTCCGTCCGTTCGCCCGTTTTCAGGCGCTTTGTCGGGGCGGTTTTCCGCCTTGTTAGCCGTTATAAAAAATGGCAAATCCTCTCCTTCTGAAAACAAAAGGAAAGGAAGTCGTTTTTTTATTTATTTTTCCATACAACCGTCGAAAACACGCGACTGAAATTAGTGGGTCAATCTCTTTCTGCCCTTATCGCGGCGACGCTTCAACACTCTTCTGCCTGCCGTCGTAGCCATTCTCTTACGGAAACCGTGCACTTTGCTCGTCTGTCTCTTTTTGGGTTGATAAGTTCTTTTCATGATATTTTCTCCTGTAATGGTTTTTTCTTTTTTTACCGTCGTACGCCCCGATCTCGGAGCGTGTCAACTTCATAATTATATCGTAAAAGCAAAACGCCGTCAAGCAATTTTGCAAGGGTTTTCGTATTTCCGTAAAGATTTTTACAAAAAACGAGGGGTTTTTACGAACTTTTTCCAAGGATCAATTTCCGCTATTCCCCATTCTCACGGGCAACACCAGATACTGGTGAACGCGGTTTTCCTGATTTTCGAGCGTGAAGGGGGAGATAGAAGTGTTAAAGGAGAGCACCACGTTCTCTTCCGAAAGCGCTTTCAACGCGTCGAGAAGGTACTTGCCGTTCATGGCGATTTTCAGCTCCTTGCCGTCTAAATCGGCAGAGACGGTCTCCTCCACTTTCCCCATGTCCGAGTTGGCGCTGATGACGATCTTCCCCGGTTTGATATCGAAGAGAATGAGGTTGTTCTTGTCGCCGCGAATGAGCACGGACGCGCGTTCCACGCTTTCCATAATTTCGACGCGGTTGACCGTCACGACGGACGTGAACGCGGTGGGGAAGATGTTTTCCTTCTTGACGAACTCCCCGGCGTAGAGACGGGAGGTGATCACCGTGTCCTGCACGGCGACGGAAAGCAGGTTCTTATCCGCGTAGATTTTAAGCACCTCGTCCCCGTCGAGCATACGGGAAATTTCCACGAGCGTCCTTGCCGGGCAGACGAGCCTCATCTCCGTGTCCCCTTCCGTGTCGCAATATCCGCAAGCCATGCGGAATCCGTCGAGGGCGGTGGCGTAGAGCTTGCCTTCCTTCGCTTCCAAAAGACAGCCTTTGAGGATAGGGCGGCTCTCGTCCGTCGCGCAGCAGAACACCGTTTTGGAAATGAGGTTTTTCAGCTCCGTTTCGCGGATCTCGAAGTATTCCTTCCCTTCCGTGGAGCGGTTGCCAAGGCGAGGGAAATCCTGCGCAGAGAGCGCCTGCATATAGGATTCGCTGTCCGCATAGAGGATTTTGATCCCCTTTTCGTCCGAGGCGACGGTCACCTCGAAAGAGGCGATTTTGCCGACGAAATCGGCGAAGGTCTTGCCGTTGACGCAGAGTTCCCCCTCTTCGAGGACTTCCGCCAAAATTTTCTTTTCAATGGAAATTTCACCGTCGTACGCGGTGAGGGTGAGCCCGTCGTTTTCCGCGTGCAGTTTGATACATTCGAGAATAGGCGTGATTGTTTTCACCGCGCAAGCCTTGCTTACGGTGAGCGCCGCATCCGATAAAATCATTCCGTCACATACAAATTTCATAACCTTTCCAACTCCTATGGCAATACCGCGCGATATCGCCCTGTTTTTTTACCCTTTTATTGTACCATATTTCTCCCGTTTTTGCAAGCAAAAACGCATAGTTTTTCACCTTTTCTCAACGGAACGGACAAACATAAAAAAAGAAAGTGCCACGAGCTAAAGAGCCTCTTTGCGTGGGGAGCTACAAGGACGAAGCGAAAAACCGCAACACCGAGCTCAAACACTTTCTGTAAATGATTATACGCGAAACGAAAACGAAAGTCAAGTGTTTTTGCATAGAAAAAAGTAACGCCGTCGGCGCCCTTGCGGAAGGGATCCTTATTCTTTCGCTCTGCGAGCGATAAAACGCCTGCGGCGTTGGTAGCGCTTCTCGAACAGCGTAATGTGAACGCTGTTAACTCGCCTTCGGCGAGGGCGGCGCTTCGCTTGCACGGTCACCGTTCGCGCTCTACATATGCGCTCACTCATCTCGCCCCTACAAAGCGTTATCAACGCTTTGCTTAACGGGCAGCTCTCTCGGGCAAAGCTGTTCTTTGCCCTCGGTCACGCTCACGCCTACCTATCGGCGTTCGCTCATCTCGCCCCTACAAAGCGTTATCAACGCTTTGCTTAACGGGCAGC
>JAGAJI010000031.1 GCA_017626135.1 Clostridia bacterium
CTACTCCCTTAGCAGGGGAGCCCCTTGAGCCTCTTGGGTACTTCTGCATCGCTCACTTTACAAAAGCTATATTACTATATCATATTTTTTAGTCCTTGTCAAAGCTTTTTGAGGGAAAATCGCAAAAATCTTTTTTTATTTTTTCTCTTCACCAAATTTTCACGCGCGCGTAACAATTATAATTCATTTTCTTAATAAAAGAGTTTGATTTTTCTTTCGCTCTATGTTATAATATTATAGTGTATGCGTGCGCGTGTACCAAAAATATGAAAAATATGAATCGGGCATTTTTTGCCCATAAGGAGTTTATTATGAAGTTTTTCAAAAAAGTAGCCATTGCCGCTATGACCCTTTCCCTCGCACTCTCTACGTGCGCTCTTGCAAGCTGTACCGATGGTAAGGACTCCTCCTCTACCGAAGCTTCCGTTTGCTACACCTTCATCGTGAAAAATGCAGACGGCTCCGCAGCTCAAAACGTCAGCGTACAACTTTGCGCCTATCAGGAAGACGGCGTTACCCTGGGCACTTGTTATATGCCCGTTGCCGTCAACGCAGACGGCAAATGCGAATATACCGCGGCGCCTGAGGCAGGTGTATACGAAATTCACCTTCTCGATACGAACAACGAATCCGTGGCGTTCGACGGTCCTACCACGACCCCTGCCGAATACGGCGAAATTACGCTTACCTTAAAATAATCCCCTGTTTTGGAGGAAAACTCAATGAAATTATACAAGAAAATTGCGCTGTTGGGACTTGCCTCGCTCACCGCTTTGAGTCTGGGCGTCCTCTCCGCCTGCGTGGATACGTCCAACTCTTCCACGGGCGACGAAAGCAGTTCGAACAGTAGCGCAGAAGAAGAAATTAAAGATTTCGTCTATCGGATCAAGGTGCAGAACGCAACGGGCTACGGGTTCAAAAACCTCCCCGTTTCCCTTTACGACGGCGAGACCAAAATCGCAGAGGCGACGACGAATCGATCGGGTTACGCCACCTTCTCCAAAAACAACGTTCCCACGGTCGGCAATTATACCATTCGTACGGAAACTCCCCTCGGCTACGCCTTGGCGGACCCCGACGTCACCCCTACGGTCGTGGCACTGGAAGGGTACGAGACGGAAGTGGTGATCGCCCCGACGGGCATTCTCGAAGGCAAAGCGCCCGCGGGCACGATCTATTCCCTCGGCGACGTGGTATACGATTTTACCGTGACCACCTCGGACGGAGAGAAGTTCACCCTTTCCGAAGTGCTTGAAGAAAAGGAGCTCGTCCTTCTCAACTTCTGGGCGACGTGGTGCGGGCCTTGCAAATCGGAGTTCCCCGCCATGAACAACGCCTACGTTGCCTATCAGGAAAGCGTGGAAGTGCTTGCGATCAGCACCACCGACTCCATGCAGGCGGTACGCGAATTCAAGTCGCAGAACGGGCTTCAATTCAAAATGACGAGCAATTCGGATTGCGGCGCAGACGTCGTAAGTATGTTCCCTTCGAGCGGTATTCCCCTCTCCGTCATGATTGACCGTTACGGCGCGATTACCTATTATCACACGGGTTCCATGACGGACGCCAAGGACTTCACCGTGCGTTTCGATAAGTTCCTCGGCGTAAACTATCAGCCCACCATTATGGAGGGCGCAGGAAACGTCGATGGCGACAACGGGGGCTCGAACGACAATAACCTCATCAAACCCACCGTGACCGCTCCTTCCTTGGACGAAGTCAAGGAAGTTTTGGCAAAAGGTTCCAACGATTTCACCTTCTCGTGGGACGAGGACGACGAATACGCATGGCCCTGGCTCGTCGAGGACGATTATCTGTACTCTCCCATCGCCACACAGAGTCTGCACGGCAACTATTCCACCCTTCGCGCCACCTTTACGGCAGCGCCCGGAGACGCGGTGCGTTTCAGCTACGTCGTCAACTCGGAAATCACGGATATCCTGTACGTGCTTGTCGACGGCGTACCCGTGCAGCAGCTTTCGGGCGGGAACAACGACCTGATCTGGAACGAAGTTTCGGGCGGCTACTACTTCAAGGAAGGCTACGACGAAGAGGGCGAGCACGAAATCATCTTCCTCTACCTCAAAGACGGCGACGTCTCCGTGGATAGAGAGAGCGCGCGCATCAAGGACCTCACCCTGATCAAAGACGCAAAGGAAAGCGATCTGAAACTTCTCAACTTCCGCCATGCGGCAAATATCGAAAACACGGACGAAAACGCAACTACGATGTATAAGTATTACGCAGACGTCAAATTTAGCGACGCCGACGGCTACTACCACGTAGGCTCGAAAGACGGCCCTATCCTCTACGCGAACATGATGTTTGAATCGAGGTGGAGCGATACGAGCGTATGGATGCTCTCCTACTACGGCTATATCGTTTCCGAAGGGTACAATTTCAGCGCCGATATCGAATATCACGCTTGGGCGGCAAGTCAGTATATCCCCGGATTCGAACAGCTCTACGGCTACGTTCCCGTCACCGAAGAGTTGAAGGAACTCCTCGTGTACGCCACCAAGAGTGAGGCGATTGCGGACGAAGAACTGAAAAACTGGTCGGGCGCATGGCACGACAAAGAATGGCTGGAAATGTGCGCTTACTACGACAACCACGGCGTAGAACCCCTTGCCGACCACATGGAAACGATCACCTTCCACGCGGCGAAGAAAGCGCAACTCGGCGAAAATACCGCGAACATTCTCTACGATATGGTACCCCGTGGATTTAAATACAAGTTCACCCCCGAAGTGAGCAGCGTGTACCGCGTATACTCGGCGGCGGACAACGTCAACACCGACCCCGTTTGTTTCTACTTCGGCACAAGCACGACGGAATACGCCTTCTACGACGCTCCCGACGACTACTCCGACACCAACTTCGACTTCTATCTCTACCTCGAAGCGGGCAAGACCTACTACTTCGCGATGGCGACCTATTCGACCTTCACGGGCTCCTACCCCTTCTATATCGAGAAAATCGAAGGCAGTTACAGCTATATGCACAACTGCGCGACGTCGATCAGCTTCAACGAAATCACGAACAAGATGTTCCTCTACGACGGTATCGAATACGAAAAAGGCGAGGACGGGTACTACCACGTGAAGAACGAAGACGGAACGCTCGGCTCCGTGATCTACGTCGATTTGCTGCGCACTACGGTATTCTTCCAGGATAACTCCCTGTACGATATCGCCGTAGCCGGCTTACTGAATTATACGGAAGAAAAGCGCGCGTTCTATATCGACGGCGTGGATTATTCCGAACGAATCGCACAGCTCGGGCACCAGTCCCACTTTGCCGAACGCGAAGGATTTTTGGCGCTTGATCAGGAGTTGTTCGATATCCTCAAAACGATCACGGAATCGGAAAAATACGACGGCGTACCCGATTCGTGGCAGTTGCTCTGTTACTACGAAGTGACGCTCGGCGCGTAAAGGAGGACGGTTATGAAAGACTTGAAAAAGATTGTATCCATCGGCATAGTTTTCACGGCGACGTTTTCGTTCGCCGTCGGGTGCGTCCCCACCGAAGACGGCAATAACAGCAGCTCTTCCTCCGTCGAAAACGAAGATGCAAACTACTCCGACACCTATCTGGAAGATTGCGAGCTCGGCGAATGGGAGCTCGTTCGTGCGGCAGATTGCGAAACGAAAGGAATCAAGGTAAGACGTTGCACGAACCACCAGGGCGCAACGCACGAAGACTACGAATTCTTCGCGGCGCGCGAACATAGCTACGATTCGCAGGGCGTGTGTACGGTCTGTGAAAAAGAGCTCGTTCTGCCCACCCCTGATGCAGGTGCCAACTATATAGACCCTGCCGACCCCGCCAATGAAATTTGGGGCACGGGCACGCAATATTCCGAACTCGGCGATGAAAAATCGGGCAAATACGAATTCTGGACGGGCGAATATTATACGGTTACCATCGGAAATTCGGGGGAATGTTGGTTCCGCTTTGGCGTGGACGAACCCGGTCAGTACGCGGTTATTTCCACGTCGAATCCAAGCGAAGTTTCCCTGCAACAGTACACCGAAAACGCCGGCAACAACTTCGAAAACGGAGAAACAAAATACTTCGACGACGGGAATTTCCTTGCCGTCGTGAGCTGTACCGAGCTGTATTTCAACGTCAACTGGTCGTCCGCTTACCGCCTCACGGGGAATGCGGGCGATACCGTGAAGTTCTATATCGCCAAGGTCGCACCCGCCCCTTGGGAGGCAGGGTATGAATACGTGGATAAATTCGCCACGCAGATCGACGGCAAGAAGGCACCCGAAGGGGAAGCAGGCAAAACGCCCGTGGAAGTCCCCTACACTGCGACGTACTTCTACGACGAAGCTTGCGGGTACTACCGCATGGGTTCCAAATCCAAGCCCGGTGAAATCATCTATATGGCGATCACGGCGAATATGCCCCGACTTCTCGGGGACAACTCCTTCGTCGGCTTACAGGAATCGGGCAGCGGACTTCGTTTCCATATCGGCAATACCGTAGAAGGGGATTATATCATGGGTTCTTACGAGCCGATGATTTATAACGACCCCGACTACAACGGCACGGCGGAGAGTTACCAGTCCTACGTAAATTCGAACGGCTTATACCCCGTCACGCAGGAACTGTACGATTTCTTACAGCTCTACACGAAACACAACACCCCCATCGAGGAACCCGACGAAGGGTATGCACAGAACGCCTGGTTGTCCGCTTGTTTCTACTACGACGCCATCGTGCAAGGCTCTGCAAAATACCCCATTCAGATCGATAATATCGGCGATTACACGGCGAAGCAGCTCAACGTTTACGACAAAGTGTACTATCAATTCACGCCTGACTTCGCGTTGGCAAGTGCTGACAGGTTGACCTGCACCATCACCGTCAAAACGGAGGGCGTCTACTTCTGGATCGACGGCGTAAGACACTCTGCGTCGGAAGGCGAAGTCACCTTCGAGGCGACGGTCGCGGAAGGCGTGATCCTCTCCTTCATGTACGATAAGATGGAGCTCGTGGATATCGAATTTACCATCTTTGCGGACTTACCCGAAGAGGGCGACAAAGTCGACAACGATAAGTAATTTTTCCGTATAAGAAAAACCACCTTGCAAACGATTGCAAGGTGGTTTTTATCGTATACTTTCTTACATCAGGGGGAGCACTTCGCGGACTAAATCGTCGTAGTGCATGGAGCCTTCCGTAATAAAAGCGATTGCGCCGTTTCTACTGACAATCATCGTAGCAGGCAACGCGCCCGAGCTGAACCCAAGCATCTGATACAAGTCCTGTGCCGCCGTATCATATTTGCCGAAAAGAATGGAAAACTCGTTCCATTTATTCTCCACGGGCGTGGAATCGTTGCTCGCGCCCTCGTTCAACCATTTCGCCAGATTCTCCGCCGTACGCGCCTCCCCGTTCAGGGTGATGACGACGACGTCGTCGGGATACGCTTTCTGTAACTGATCAAATTCAGACAATTCCGCTTTGCAGGGAGCGCACCACGTCGCCCAGAAATTGATGACGAGCACCTTCCCCCTTTGCGCCGTGGGGTTGAACGGCTCGCCGCCGAGCGTGAACTTCCCGTCCTCTATCTTGTAGGTATCGACGGTAAATTCGGGACAAGGGAGCCCCACCGACAAATCCACTTTTTCATCTTTTACGATAAAATTATAGTACACAAGCGCGAATACCATGAGGATAGAGGCAAGGGCGGTGGCGACGATAGAAAACAGCTTATTTTTCGTCATTTTGCACCTCCTCCACGGGCATATTTTGCGTTTCAACGCATACCTGGGTGGGGTCTTCCTGCTTATGTAAGAGAGAATTCAGGGGTTTCACTTCGCTCAAGGGCGCGCCTAAATCGTTCCCTCTGACGAAGAGTTTTTCTCCTTTCCAACTGATCGCCTTCGCAGGGCACACGGCAATACACTCGCCGCATTGAATACATTCGTGGTCGCCCACTTTTTTGATATCCATCTTGCAGGCGGAAATACAAAGACCGCAGTCGGTACACTTGTTTTGGTCGAGCTTAATGCCGAGGAGGGCGATCTTGGAGAAGAATCCGTAAATCGCGCCGAGGGGGCAAAGAAATCTGCAAAAACTGCGATAGATAAAGATGCTTGCCACGATGATGAGGACGAGCAGGGTGAACTTCCACGAGAACAGGGGGCCCAGGATGGAGAGCAAGTTCTCGTTTTCGGGATTCCCGAGCAGCCCCACTCCGCCTTCGAGCGTCCCTGCCGGGCAGATAAATTCGCAGAACCCGGGGATTGCGAACAAGAGGGGTACGAGCACGACGAGCACGAGCAGCACCACGTATTTCAGATAGGAAAGCACGCGGGTGACTTTGCTCTTTTTGAGCTTGGGCGTCTTGATCTTATACAGGAGCTCCTGCCCCAACCCGACGGGACAGAGCCAGCCGCAGATCGTTCTGCCGAGTATGAGCCCGAAGAGAATGATGATGCCGAAGATATACGCCGGCAAACGGGTGTCGGAGTTGGACAGAGCGTTTTGCAACGAGCCGAGCGGACACGCCGCGATCGCCCCGGGGCAGGAATAGCAATTGAGTCCGGGAACGCAGAGGTTTTTCGTCGGCCCCTTATAGATGTTTCCGGTGATAAAGCCTTTGAGGTTGGCGTTGTATAAAAGCGCCGCGTATACCTGAATCACCTTTCGTTTGGTGGGTTTGTGTCTTACAAACCAGTCCTTGATTTTCGTAAAAAATTTCTTCATAGCGTTTCCTTACGTGACTACGGTCGTCGATTAGCCCAACCCGATGCATTGCGTACAGATGTTGCGCGCCTTTTCAAACACGTCCCCCATGCCGCCGTTGAAGATCCCCACGATCACCAACGCGACGCCGACGCCGCAAAGTCCGATCTGCAAGCCCTGTTTCCACCATTTGGATTTCAATACGGGGTAATCTTCAAGCAAGCTTTCCCAAAGAGTCTTTTCCTTTTCCGCCTTTTGGGGCTTGATTCTCTGCTTGGCGTTTTCCGCAAGCTGTTCTTTGACCCACTTCGTTTCATATTTTACGATATAATCGTCCGTAAACACGGCGATCAGGCAGGTGAGGACGCACTCCGCAACAAAGATACAAATCCGCACCAAACGATCGGCGATACAATCGTGACTGAGCATAAATTCCGCGCTCGTCAAGGGTTCGTACGCGGGGTCGAACAGAATCGCAAACATGGCTGTCAACGCGCCGACGCAGGCAATTCCCGCCGCCGACCAGACGATCGCTTTCAGCCATTTTTCACGTTTCAACGCAGACATGCTCCCCAGCGGCAAACGGGCTTTCAGGCGATAGAGCGTTGTTCGCGGAGAGACGTATCCTTTGAGAGGTTGCGGCTCGTCGGGATAAAGTTTGGGAATGACGGCGCCGCCGATCACACCCAGCACCCACAGACAGACGGGTGCGAGGATCTGCAAAAACTTTTCGCCGATGATTGCATAGGTAAACGGACTGCGGTCCGCCGAAAAGAAAATTGCCCACACCTGCAAAACGAACAGTCCGCCGACGAGCGCCGTCAACGCGGACAAAGCGATTCCGTAAGCGAGTTTCAATTTTCGTATTCCTTGTCCTGTCATAGTGATCCTTCCTTCCGTGTTCCATGCGCATATGCGTATATGCGCATAAAACGATATATTCTATTATAGAGCAAAATCCCCTGTTTGTCAAGTGTTTCCGCAAAATCTCAAACAGGAAAAAATTATTTGTGAAAATCCGATAAAATTGAAGGATACCGCCTCTTTTTTCCTTGTCATTTTTCCCTATTTATAGTATAATAATGTAGTTATAATACAACAAAATCACGTTGCGCCTGCAAATCGTTTGCTCGCGCTAAGTACGGAGTATCTATGAAAAAATTATTGATCGCCTTTTTACTTTCCCTTACCTGCGCTTGTACGGTTGCAGGGGCGGTATCTTGCGTGCGCCAAGACGACTCTTCGACGGATTCCTCGTCGAGCTCCCCCCTCCCCGACTCCTCAAGCCCGTCCGACGCGGAAAAGACGCTTTCCGTCGAGTTCGTGAACGGGGAAGGTTACACCTTCGTGCCCGAGGCAGAAGAAGGTACCCTCTTTGCGCCCGGGGAAACCGTGCGTTTCCGCTTGAAGGTGGGCGCCTTCTACACCGGCAACGCCGTCGTGTACTGCAACGAGACCGCTATCCCCGCCTTGGATAACGACAGAAATTACGAAGTTACGATCGAAGAGAACTCCACCTTCACCGCCATCAATATCAAGAAGGACGTTTCCGCCATGAGCGGCACGGGCTCGTTGGACGACGCGTTTGTCGTCACCCGTCCCATCGACCTTTTATACATCGCGGAGCAGGTGAACGCAGGCAACAGCACCTACGTCACCGGTTCTTACGTGCTTGCCAACGATATCGACTGCGGCGGCGAGGAGCTGGAAATCATCGGTGACTTGTCCACGGAACATTCCTATTTCGCAGGGTGTTTCGCCACGACGGTGGACTCCGAATCGGGGGAATTTGAAAGACACACCATCTCCAACTTCGTCATCAACTCGGACGACACCAACTACGTCGGTCTGTTCGGCGCGGTCTACGTCGATCTCTCCGTCACGAGCAGCGGTCTGTTCTACGGCATCAACTTGGATAACTTCATTGTCAACGCCCGACTTTCCGCCAACGCGCAGGTGGACAACCGCTCCATCTCCGCAGGCAGTCTCATCGGCTTTGGCATCGGCGCCAAAGTATGGCTGTGCGACGCCACGAACGGCAGAGTCAACGTCTACGGCGATACCAACTATTTCAGCTACGCAGGCGGGCTGATCGGGTATCAGCAGGGGCTCTATTCCGAATCCATGGGCGCATCCTTCCCTTCGGAAGTCGTCTACTCCGCAGTAGACGTGGACGTACGTATATTGAGCGGTATGGGGCTTTGCGCAGGCGGCGTTGCGGGCTACGTTGCCTCGAACTCCGCCACGGACGCGGCGGCGTATATCCATAACTCCTACGCGACGGGCACGGTGAGCGGCGCGCTCCGCTCGGGCGGGCTCGTCGGCGGACTGGGCTCCTACGCCTCGATCAGCAACTGCTACGCGACGGGGAACGTCTCCGCAAAATCGACCAAATCCCCCGACGATCCACTCATAACGGACACGAAATTCTGCTATGCGTACGCAGGCGGTCTCGTCGGCTATGCGGAGAACGAGAGCATCGTCAACGACTCCTTCGCGACAGGCTCCCTTTCCGCTTCCGCCGTGAACGCGACGGGCTACACCTATACGGACGCCTTCGTCGCAGGCGGCGATAAAGCAGGCACGGCGACTGCCGCCGCAAGCAAGTACGTCGTCCAAAACTGTCTTACGAAGGACGAGCTCGACCTTGCCGACACCTCTTTCTTCACGAATACGTTGGGCTGGGGCAAATACGACTGGAACTTCAAAAAGAACGAGTACCCCACCGTTTGTCTCGACGCGACGACCACGACCGTCACGGCAACCCTGACCGTGTACTACGTTTCCACGGACGGCACGAAAATCACCATCGCGGACGGGGACGCAACCACGAGCGACGACCGTTTCTCCGTCAAATTCTTCGACACGAGCATCGAATCGCTCAGCGCTTACAATCCCTTGGGCAGCTTCTTCGGCGGCGGCTTGTCGACGTATATGCGGGCGGACAACGGCTACCTTTCCTTCGGCTACTTCTTCGACGAAACTTGCACGAAGAAGGTCCCCTACGCCTACGTACCCCAAAAGGACGTCACCTTGTATATCGGCTTTGCCGACCCTACTCCCCTTTTGAACAAGACCTTCTATCTTACGAACGGCGACTCGTCGAGCGCGCGCACCCTCACCTTTGACGAAGAGGGCATCGCGACCTATTCGGACGGCAGGACTTCTCAAAAAGCGTACTACCTCTACGACGGCGAGACGATCGTCATCGAACAGGCGAGACTGGCAAGATATTACGACGGCGAGATCGTGATCGATACAACCGATACGAGCTCTTTCCAAGACCCTAACTTCGATATGTATCGCTATTTGTACTACGATTTCGCAGGCACTTTGAAAGGGGACGTATTGACGCTCTACGACGGCACGTACTTCACGCAGGAAGCTCCCCTCACCTATTCGACCTCCCACGTGAACGAGCCCAACCCCCTCGACGCGTTCGCAGGTTCGTGGACGAAATCCGCCAACGTCAATAAGGTATACGTCTTCGACGGCAAGGGCAACTGGGAGTTTGCGCACAAGGCGTACGAACGGAACGGCTATACCGTCACCGAATCCCTCGTATCGCAGGCAAACGGTACGTACACGATTGAAAACGGAAAACTTTACTTCACCCACGGCGAAGTGGAATACGTAGCAACTTTGGAAGACGATTGTCTGTTGGTGAAAGGCGGCGGTAAAACGCAACGCTACTATGCGGAAGGTAGCTTCACGGGCACGTGGAACGGCAGCAATTTCAGCCTCGCGCTCGAAGGCATCGGCGGCGACGGGCTGGGCAACGCAATCCTCACCGACGCGGACGGCTACGTATACGAGCTCGTCTATGAAATGAGCGAAACGGACGGCTACGTCGCGCTCTACTACCCCCACGACGTCTACGGCAAGGACGCGCTGTACGGATATTTCAACTACGAACTTGCAAGCAACACCCTCAAAATCGTTCTTCCCGACGACTTGACGGGCAACGTCAAAGAGGAATCCCTTTTCCTCCTCGACAACTACAACGGCGAATGGATTTGCGATGCGGATAAATTCCTGCACGTGGAATTCCGCTTTGACGGCAACGGGCTGTACGCCTTCCTCTACGGGCAGGCAGGCACGCAGGGGAAACTCATGCTGATCGACAACGGTGTGGAAACGGAACTCGATTACACCCTCGATTCCACCTTGCAGGGCAAATTCACCTACGACGGCGTGCAGTACGTAATGACCTACGACGAAGACGCAAACGCCGTCGTGCTCTCGGCAAATCAAGAAACGGCAGAACTTGAAAGAAAGGACGCGCTCGCAAATATCGACTTCGTCGACCTCCGCGGCAATCATTACGCCTTCGACGGCAGAAGCAACCTCAAAACGAACGGAATCCTGACCACGGGCGATAAGACGTATACCTACCTGTACGACGCAAACGGAGACGGTTGGCTCGTGAAGGACGGCGAAACGGAAGTCGGCACCATGACGCGCACCGACAACTGCTACACCCTCACGTTGAACGGCGTGGCGACCAAGCTCTATATCGCCAACGAATTCATGGGGAACTGGGCAGTCGGCGGTCGGTTCGGGCTCTTTGAGATCGGTCCTACCGACCTTGACAACGTCATTCAGGCAACCTTCCTCGGCCACCCCGTAGAAGTGACGCAAATGGACGTAAACTTGCTCACCTTCGACTACAAGGAAGGTAGAATGCCCTTCACCTACTACGTCTATATCATCCACGACGCGAAGCTCGGCTACGACGTACTCGTGCTTTCCCAGTACACCAGCTTGGTCGGCGGTAGCTATTCCATCTGTACCAAAGCCAACGAACTGTACGGCTCGTGGGTGAGCGCGGACGGGTTCACGTTGCGCTTTGACGGCTTGACGAATGGTGCCTATGCCAACGGTACGGCGGCTCTTTCCTGGAAGAACAGCACCAACTCTACGCCCTATTATTACACGATGAGCGAGAAAGGCATTATGCTTTGGTCGCAGGAGACTCTCGGCGGTTCGTACGTCTACTACAAGCTCGAACTCTTGGAAACGGCTGACCCGACGGACAAAAATATCTTCGTGCAAAGGGACGAAGAGGGCAACGTGATCAAGGCGCTCCGCCGCACGAAGGTGGACTCCCTGTACATGACGGAGGCGAAGGATCTAAACGACGAGAACGTCGTGTACTTCTTCGACGGCGAGGGTAGATTGCTCGTAGGCGACGAAGTGGCGTATACCTATGAAATTCGGAGTTTCAACACCGACAACACGGTATACCTCACCTTGACGAAGAACGGCGTAAAGTACTTCGCGGTACTCGATTACGGAAAGTCCGAGAACGTGACTTTGAAGATTACGTTGGAAGAAGAAACACCTGAAAACAAGGAATAAATGCTATCCAGCATAAGAACCCCCCGATTTCACAAGATTTGTGAAATCGGGGGTTTTATTTCGTCCTATGCATCGGGTACGCTTACGTTTCCCCTTCCTTTCCTTGTTTACAGAAAATCGTTTTTTCGTCGGGGAAATAGGCGGTACGGGTGAGGTGCATCAGCAATTCTTCCAAAGAGGCTGCGAAGGCGATTGCGACGACGATCCAACTATACGCCCCTTCCCACGAAAGTACGATCGCATAGGGCAACAGGAAAATCGCGGCGCCCGTCAGTTTATTCAACCACGTATGCAAGGACGCAAAGCGGTGATATTTGATCGCCGCCGTCGCATACGCCGCCACCCTGATCACCAAAACGGCGGCGACGAAGTACCAAATCACCGTCGACAAACTCTGCCATAACACAGGAAAAAAGACGACGAGCATGACCGCATAGAACAGCAGATCCGCAACGCTGTCCAACGCGGCTCCGAATTTCCCCGCCGTTCCCGTTTTTCGGGCAATCCAACCGTCCAAAACGTCCGTCACGCTCGTCAGCGTATAGACGATCATAAACGCCGCCGACGTGCGGTCTATCAAGATCAGCGCGATCAAACCGAGAATGCGCAGGGTGGTAATGCCGTTCGCTACGGTCAGAATTTTTGTCTTTTCCGTTTCTTTTGTCATGCTTTCGCCTACTTCTCCCCCGTTGCCGTTCGCCATCGGGAAATAAGTTTTCAAATCCTCGGCTAAGGATTTTTAGCAAAAAAAACCCAAGCTTGCCCCGATTTTCAGGACAAACCTGCGGTTTTTTGCTTGATTTTGGGTTTACTTGCGGCTACCTTTGTTTACGTTTACGTATGCTTCGGATACGACCGTACGGGAAATGTCTTTTACCAACTTCTCCCCAAGGCGTACGCGGAACAGGTTGTTGCATACGGGGCACATATATACCATGTTGCCTGCTTTTACGTTCAACGCCGCACCGCAACGGTAGCAATTCACGACGTATTTTTTCACCTCTTCCGCTACCGGTTTCGCTTCCGCGCCCGTCTGCACCACTTCTACCTGCTTTTCAGGCGCTTGGTTGCTTGCTACTTGATTGTTCGTCTTATTCATAATCAATCCCTACCTTTTATTTTTTACCTTCTTATTACGAACCGATTCGGGTGGGCGCAGACAAACCGCGCCTGCCCCTTTTCGATTATTCGTCCTTTTTGCTCTTCACGCAAACCGCGCCTGCCGCCAACAGCGTCAACAACGCCGTCGCGCCGCCGATCGCGCTCTTACAGCTACGCTCTTCCGAGCTCGTCGAGCTATTCCCTTCCTCCGAGGAAGAATCCTCATCGGGCGTACTGCTGTCCCCCGTACCGTCCCCGCTATTCGTTTCTTCCACGTCGATACGAATACTCAGCGTTTCGCCTTCGTATTCCACGGTCACGAGTTTATCAAGTTTGCCGAGTTTCTTCGTCGTCCACAGCACGATCTTGTCGCTATCCGCAATCATCGTCGATTCGTCGTCGTAGACGAGCTCGATCTTCAACCCCGTCATATCGAACGTTTCGCCGACGACGTACGTCGTTCTGTGCGTGGAATCTTCCGCAACGCGGATTTCGGAAAGTTTGATTTCGATACCGAAGATCGGTTTCACCGCGCGGAGCGCCCCTTCGATCTCCATCAGTCGTTCCGTATATTCCTCTACGAAGGTTGCCTGCGCCGCTTTCTTACTTGCGTTGTTATAGTAACGACGCGCCGTCTTGACCTCACCCGCAAACGCTTCCACCTCTTCCTTGGTCGTCGTTGCCGTCGTCCAAGCCTCGATCTCGCTTGCGTCGGGGAAGCTTTCCATCATCGACAGGAAAATACGGGTATCGTCCTCGGGGAGCACGTCGCCGACCTTCTTCACGCCGAAGTACAGACTGTAAATATAATTGTCGTAACCCGTGCCGTTTGCGGGATAGTGCATGATCAGATCGCTCTTCTCGCGCACGTATTCGGTGAAGTTGAACAGATACGTTTCGAAGTTCGCGTAATAGTAGCCCTTGTAATATGCTACCGAGGACGCCGCTTCGATGGCGTCGGCGATATCCTGACGGAAGATCGTTTCCAACACGGGAGCCTGAATACTCTCGAACGTGTATTCCTTCACGCCGCTATTCAAGAAGGCACCGTCGCCGATTGCGTTGATCGTGTAAGGCAATACCACCTTATTCAGCATACCTTTATTCAAACCGTTGAACGCATACGCGTTCACGCGGAGCGTACCCTCTTTCACGGCGTAGCTTCTTTCGCCGCTTTCTCCCGAACCGACGAGCGCCGCAGGATAGCATACCAACTCGTACGCGGTATCTTCCACGTTGACGTTGCGGTACAATACGCCGTCCTCGACGAAGAAGTTACCCTCTGCCGTAAACGTCGTCAAATTCCGCATTTCCGCGAAAGCGCCGCCGCCTACTTTTTCCAAACTTGCAGACAGATTGACCGTCTTAAAGCCGCTTCTGTTGAATGCATAATCTCCGATCGTCACGGCGTTCGGCAAATCGAGTGTTCTCTCGCCGTCCGACTGCGCCGCCTTTTCCATCGCAAATGCACCGATGCCGACGGTGACTGCATTTTCCAAATTCAAAGACTCGAAAGGCACGTTGTAGAAGCTTTCGTTGCCGAAAATTTCCACGTTGCCGATTCCGTTTACCGTTGTAAGCTCGTTACAGAGCTTAAACGCGAACGCTTTTACTTCTTTCACGGATTCGGGAAGGGTGATTGCCGTCAACGCCTCACAGTCGTAGAACGCGCCTTCGTCAATCACTTCGATTGCGCTACCGAGCGTCACTTCTTCCACGTTCGTCTGATAGAAAGCGTAGCTGCCGATCGACTTGGTTTCGTCACCGTAGATAACGCTCTTCAAGTTGCTCGCGCCACGGAAGGTAAATCCGCCCACTTCTTCCAAGGAAGGCAATACCACTTTCACAAGGGAAGTACAGCCTTGGAATACGCCGTCGCCCAACTTCGTCAAGTTTTCGGAAAGGGTGAGCGTATACCTGCCTTCTACCTGTACGCCGCGGAGCGCCGTGCAGTTCATGAACGCGTAGGAGCCGATCTCCGTCACGCCCTTTGCCGTGATATCGTTGATACCCGATTCTGCGAATGCGTACGCGCCGATTTTCGTAACGCCGTCGGGCAGGACAATCGAGGAAAGATAGGTGTTGCGGAAGGCGTTTTCGGGAATTTCCGAAAGCGTTGCGCCCTTCCACACGATCTCGCTCAACGCCGAGTTCATAAACGCTCCCACGCCGAGCTTCGTCACGTTTGAAGTCAACGTGATCTTCTTCACGTTGCCGCCTGCCAACGCATAAGCGCCGATTTCCGTCACGCTCTCGGGGAGCACGACTTCCGTCACGGAAGGATTCACGTGTAACAATTTGGTCTTTGCGGCGTTGTACAACACGCCGTTTTCCAACGCGTAGCGATCGACGTTCGTCTCGGCAAGCGCCAACGTCATGCTCTTAAAGGGAATACCGACGATACGAAGATTTTCGATATCCACGTTATTGTCGATGACGAGGGTGGTCACGGCGGTGTTGGCAAATACATCTCCGCCAAGCACTTCCAGCCCCGCAGGGATCGGGAAGGTCTTGATCGCCGAGCCTGCGAACGCTCTGTCGCCGATGGAACGGACTTTCTCGCCGTCCGTATACGACATCGTGAAATTGCCTACGTTCTTACCGCAGTTTGCAAAGGCATTCGCGCCGATGGCATATTCGATATCCTCACCGAGGTCGTCGAATATCACGCCCGAAAGGTTGACGCAGTCACTGAACGCACCGTTTCCGATCTTGGGCGTGGAAAGGGTGATTTCCTCACGAAGCGCCGTACAACCGCTGAACATATAGTTCCCGATCGCCGTAAACTTACCCGTCTTGATCTCCGTCAGGTTCTCACAGTTCGCAAACACGAAATTGCCACTCATGTGCAAGCCCGTCAAATCGACGGATGTAAGCGCCGTACCCGCAAACGCATAGTGGTGCATCGTACCGATGCTGGGCATATCCACCACTTCGGAAAGGTTGGGACAGTTCGAGAAGGCTTCCATCGCCACCGTGATCGTCTTGACGTTGGAGAAGTCAATCTTTTTAAGATGGATACAGCCGCTGAACGCATTCTCGTAAATCATGGAGAGTTCCGCCCAGTCGATGAGTTCGCCGCTTGTGTCGGTCGCGCCGTCTTCGCGGTGCCGTTCGCTGACGAAGTATACCTCTTCCAACGCCGTACAGTTCTCAAACGCACGGGCTTTGATGTCCACGACGGTGGAGGGAATGATGAGTTTGGTGATATTGTTATTGTCCTTGAACGCCTCTTCGCCGATGTACATGACGTTGAGGTCTTTGGGAATTTCCACCACGCCGCCGACGCCGTTGTACTCGATGAGGGTGAAATTGCTTACGGTAAATTCGTTCTGCACGCGGAGGGTGACGCTGCACGAATACAGGGTCTGTTCCCATTGTCCGCTCCCGTTCTTTCTCTCGATCTGCGCGAGAATGATCGCCGTACCCTTTTTAAGGGTCGCTACGTTGCCGTTCTGATCCACCGTCGCCACTCTTTCGTTGGTGCTCGACCAGACGAGGCGCAAATTCGTCATGGGATGGTACCAAGGATCGGTCAGGACGGGGATTTGGAAATTCTCCCCTGCATTGACTTTCACCACGCTCGAAGTGGAGAGCGCGCCCTGATTGGTCTTGATAACGCCGAAGGACAGGGAAGGTACGCTCGCGATATCCGCTTGGCTTTCCGTGACGGTCACGTGAATGAGTTTCGGCGTGCCCGCACCCGTGCTGACGATAATCGTCGTCTCACCGGGCGCAAGCCCTACGATCTCGCCGTTCTTCACGCCTGCAATCGCTTTCGAATCCGACGTCCAGACGAAGTTGGATGCGTCCCCGTTGCCCACGTTGGTGAGCCCGACTTTATACGTTTCATAGATGTTCAAGGTGAGTTCGCCGTCGCCGAAGGTATCCTTCGTCAACTTCTCGTCGGTGACGAAGTCAAAATCCTCTACGTCCCCGATCTGCCCTTGGTTCGCGTCGTCGATATTGATCTGATACAGACAGGTATTGAGTGCGTAGTCGTCGAGCTGAAGATACAGCATATTGCCGTATTTTTCGTAGATATCCGTGATTTCCAAGGACACCGTCGTCGTACCGTTGGGCTTCGCGTCGCGAATGGGCGTGGGATAATCGGTCGCCAGCATGACGGACGTTTCCCCGTTGGAGTCCACGGTGGGATAGCAAAGCATCAACGCCTGCGCGTAGTGGTTGTCGTATACGTCCATATCGAGATAGATACGCTGTTTGACCTTATTCCCGTCTTTGTAGTTGTAGTACCGCACGCGCACGTCCTGCAAAATAGGCGCCTCGTAGTCCACCGTAAAGGAGAACTCGAAGGTGTTTTCTTCGTTGCTCGCTCTGTCGGGATAAATCTTGTTGCCCGCCCCGTCTATCGTCGCGTCGCTGTCCATGAAGAAGTCGAATTCCAAACGGTACTTGCCGTTGGCGATCAACCCTTCCGCCTCGGGACTCAAATTGATTTCCACGTTGGCAGGGACTGCCGAGCCGCCGCCTGCGTACGCCTTGCTGACGCGCTCGCATTGATCTTCCAGAACGAGCTCTCCCGTCGCCTCGTCGTACAGTCTGTACTTGACGATACGCGCGTTGCGGAGCAAGCCTGCGTACACCGCCTTGATGGCGGTAGAGGTCATGTAGTTTTCGTTGTTCCCCTCGCCGTAATAGATATTATAACGGGAAACGGCACACTTATCCTCGTCCACGTAGACGGGTTCGTCGTTGTCGTCCAACAGGTAGACGTAACCGCCCATGGGAATGATGTATTTTTCGTTGTAGTAGCACGTGTAAGGCAACGTCTCCCAAACGCTCGCCTTGATCTTATCCTCTTCCTTGACGGATGCGTCCTGTTCGCAGTCCGCCACTTCGAAGGCGGTGTAGTCGAGCATGGGCGCTTGCGCCCAGTCGCCGTAGAAGGCGAGGAAGGGAATGCTCAAATCGCATTGACCGTCCGTCTTGGAACGAAGTTTCAAATACCCTTCCACGTACATACCGTTTTCAAAGCTCTTTTCGATATACGCCTTTTCGCTGTCCGCAAGGGTGATCGTCACGTGCAAGGTCTTGGTTTCCCCTGCCTCGACTTTCACTTCGCCGATCTCCGTATTGCCGTCCTTCCATACCGTCGTCCCTTTGTCGAGCAGATAGGACTGTTCGCTGACCGTGAGGTTGTCGCTGGAAAGGGTCTCCGTCATGACGAGCTGATCGGTGGAGAAGGTGAGCGCGCTCTCGCCGAAGTTGGTGACGTTGAAGCTCATTTCATACACGCCCGTCTTGTCCTTGTCGTCGAAAAGTTCGAGTTTGGGTCTGTAATCGTTTTCCGCAACGTCCGCCCAAAGGTACGCCGTCGTCTCGCTGACGACCTTTTCCATACGGGCAAGCCCTGCACCCTGCTTACGGGGGGAGTATGCGTGTCCGTCCTGATCGTACGCCGTCGTCGCCGTACTCATGACGAGCTGCATGGCACGGCGGTTGACCTCTACGGGATCGGTGATTCCGAGATCTTTCTGAATATAACTTCTGACGATGGCGATAAAGCCCGCCATGTTGGGGCACGCCATCGACGTACCGCTCTGTTCGCCGTAACCGCCGGGAACGGTGGAGGTGATTTCCCCGCCGTGCGCCGTGATTTCGGGTTTCAATCTCAAATCGTGCGTAGGTCCCCACGAAGAGAATTCACTCATGAACGGGCCCGCTTTCTGCTCGTCGGAAATTCGGATCGTACCCACGCGGTTCGTCGCGCCTGCAACCATCGCGTTCCCTGCGTTCATGTTGATGGAGACGGCGGGAATGGGGTCCTCGATTTCCCCGAGGTTCATACGAATGGTACCGGCTACGTTGTTGTAGATGATGACGCCGATTGCGCCCATTTGCATGGCGATTTCCACTTTTTCCTGGAAGGTACTGTCCCCACGCTTGATGAGGGCGATCCTGCCCTTGACCTTGCTCTTGATCGTGGAAGTATAGTCCGCCGACAGACCGACGCCGGGCACCACGACGTATTCGAATTCTCCGTTATGCTCGGGATATTTTTCCGTCAGGCTCTTATAGAAGTCGAAGGGGTTGCTGTTGATATCGCGGGACTCTTCGTAGAAGACGTACGCCTGATTGTCCGCGCCCTCGTTGGCGATCATATAGCTCGCTTTCTGCCCGTTGACGCTGGCAACGGAGAGTGCCGCCGAGAAGGTGGAAGGAGACCCTACCGTACCCGAATCGGGGTTGGAGGCAAGGTTGGTCCCGTACACGCCGCCGTAGCCCGCGGAATAGTCGTTGCTCGCCGCACAGATGAGGCTGATGCCCGCCGTCTTGATGCTTTCGTATACGGCGTTGAGAAGTTCCCCTTCGTCGTCGCCGTCGTTCGTCGTCGTGAAACCGCCCGACGTACCCAAACTCATGTTGATGACGTCCACGCCGAGCTTGACGCAGTCGTCCAGAGCGGCAACGATATCTTCGGCAACGGCGCCGCCCAGATCGGGATCGTCCAGATCGTCGGTGAATACCTTGAAGATGGCAAGCTGCGCATCGGGTACGACGCCTTTGAAGGTCTCGTTGACGGGGTTACCATCCTTGTCGGTGTAACCGTTGGTATCGTAGCCGCCGATAATCCCGGCAACGTGCGTACCGTGGTTGGAATAGGAAGGGTATACGTCGGCGTCGTCGTCCGCGTAGTCGTACGCGTAGGGAACCTTGTCGCTCATATACACGTCGGAGACTTCAAGCCCGCTCGTCTTTTCTTCCGCATTGAGGTTTTTGCTATCGAGCAGGGCTTTGACGTCCTGCTTTTTCCATCTCGTCTCCACGTGCTCGCTCTCGAATCCTTGGAATGCGTGATGGGTGTAGTCCAACCCGGTATCGAGGATTGCCACGACCATGCCTTCGCCGTACACGTCGGTGTACTCGGAAGAATCGTAAATACCCGTCTTATAGACGTTGGTCTCGTTGGTGACGAGTCCGTCCCCCTCTGCCTGTACGGTCGCCGTGGCAGGCTCGGAGTACGAAGTGGTGATGACGACGCTCTCTACGCCCGACATCCCCTTGATGTAGGAAACGTATTCCGTGTCCACTTCGATCGCCACGCCGTTCAATACGGTGTTGTAACTTCTCACAAGTTCGTAATCGATATTTTCCTGCGTGAGTGCGGTCAGGAAACGATCCTGTTCGATGCTGATTTTTTCCGCCGCCTTCTCGCCCTGATACGAGGACAGATACTCCGTTACGTTTCCGCCGTTCGCCGATTCAACGAGCGTTTTGCCCGTCAGCGTGACGATGACGGTACGCGTTTCGTACGTCGGCGCGACGTCTTCCGATTTGAATACGGAATCGCTCATGTACGATTCCCGCAAATTCGACGTATCGAATCGTCCCGTTATGTCCTTAAACGTAGCTTTCGCCGTCGTGGTGATTCCCGTGGGCGTAGCCGTTTGCGCCAACGCGCGCTCCAACACGAGCGACGACGTCATGCCCAAAGCCAACGCTCCGCAAAGAATGCGTTTCCCTGTTTTTGTCATGTTGCCTCCCAAGCCCCTTCCTCACGGGCTTTTCTCTTCGTAATTTCACAGCAAAAACGGGTATTCTCTCATCACCCCGATTTTTGCCTATTTTATTCTATTAGGCAATATCGTACAATGTCATCAAGCGAGAAGCGTAGACGATTTTGAGGAAGAAACAGGCGACTTTTTTGCAGCAATAGCGACTCCTATTGCAAAAAGAGCCAACGCCTTTACTCCCAAAATCGATAGCTTAACAAGTGCGTACGTTACGAACCTGTGCGCCGTATGTTATTGTGCGGTATTGACTATATTATTTTACTCTTTTTTTGCCTTTTTGTCAAGGCTTTTTGTGTAAATATATATACAATATAATAAAGAAAAATGAAAGTTTTGTGAAGTCGGGCACTTCCCCGCCGCCGCAGCCTTTCGAAAAAGGTTTTCGCCCAAGGCAAAAGCCGCCCCGTCCGCAACGCGGGCGGGGCGACTTCATCGCATACCCGTATGGGGTCAACTCAATTTTTCCACTTGAATTTGTGCGAAAAGCTCGTCGATTTTCGCCTTTTCGGGAGGGCGGGTACCTTCCGTTAAGCAAGCCGCCGAACCGCACGCAACGGCAAGGCGCAACGTGTCCTCGATGGAGAATCCTTTCGTGTCGCCGTGGATAAAGCCCGCCAACAGGCTATCGCCTGCGCCGATCGTCGAAACGACGCCGCTGCGCGGCGCATTCGCCCGGTAAGTACCTTCGTCGCAAACGAGCACGGCTCCGCCGCCGCCCAAGCTGACGACCGCATTCTCCACGCCGTTTTCGTGGAATTTCGTCGCCATTTCCACCGCCGTTTCCACCGTCTGCACGGGCTTGCCGAGGTACTTGGTCGCCTCCACTCTGTTCGGCTTGATGAGCCACGGTTTCATCTCGATCAAATCCTCGTAGGAGAAGGAACGGGAGTCGATGACGATCTTCGCACCTGCGCTCTGAAACTCCTTCAAAAGCTCTTTGATCTCCTCGACGCTCACCCCCTTGGGCGCGCTGCCCGTAAAGGTCACGATGCAATTTTCGGTGACTTCCACGCGGTGCTTTACCTTGCGTAAAATGCTCGCATCGCAAGCGAATCCGTCGAAGGAAATGCGCGTTTCATAGTTGTTTCCCTCTTCGTGTAAGGTGAGGTTTTGACGGATTCTGCCCTCCGCCCAGATTTCTTCGTAGCGAAGATTGTCGCGGTTCAAGGCCTTGCAGAATTCCATAGCGTTTTCCGCGCCGACCACGACGATGGCGAGACTGTCCGTGCCGTTCACTTTCAGCGCGCGGGATACGTTGATCCCCTTGCCGCCTGCGTCCACGGAAATCATCTCCGCGAAACATTCGCTGCGAAGTTCAAAATTATGCACGCTGCAATGCAAGTCGAAAGCCGGGTTGAGCGTCAGAGTGATAATACTTCTTTCTTTCACGGTGTTTCCTCCCACGGTAGCGTTTTTCGCCTTCGGCGCTGCTCCGTATGATTTATTATACCATACCCGAAAAGAAAAATCAAGTCTTCCGTGAAAAAAATATTCGCTTTTTTGCAAGAAAACAACGTTTTTCGCAATACGCAAAAAACGCCTTTTTCTCTTTCATTTTCTTATTACGGGCATACCATGTATGCGTTCACGCAATTTTTTCGTCATTTTTCCAACGTTTCGTCCACGATTTCCGCATCCACCGCGTTGATCGACACGCTCTTGAGCCCGTTCATCACGCCGCTCTTGGATTTGTAGCCCTCCTCGCTCATGGCGATGCTCTCGCCGTTGGAAGCGATCAGACGGTAGCGGTACAAGCCCGCCTTGTCGACATACACCTCAAATTTCGGACAGGTCTTCGCCTCGACTTTTTTAAGAGTCTGATCCTCCACCCGATCCTCCGCAATACACTTCGCCGCGTTTTTCGCGATGCTCTCCATGCCCTTTTTGCAGGCACTCTTGGTCGTGTACACCTGCGAAGATACCGCGATCTTTTCACAGTTCGACGCGTATAAGCTGAAATTGAACGCGCCCGAAGGCGTCTTTTTGATTACGAATTTACCCATAAATCCACCTCTTTTTCTTTCGTTATCACTATTATAGCACACTTTTTGCGTTTGTAAAGAGGAAAACGAAAATTTTTCCGCAATTTTCACAAAAAAATTCCCCTTCCCGTCCAAAAAATTTTTAGAAAAATTTGCAAATATTACGAACAAATGTTTGACTTTTAAGAGTGCAAGGAGTATAATAAAAGTATGATTTCGGAAGAAAAGCTGACAATTTTAACGGAGAGCGCCAAATACGACGTATCCTGTTCGTCCTCGGGGAGCAAGCGAAAAAACGAGGGTGGGATCGGCAACGGCTACGCCGCCGGGTGCTGTCACTCCTTCACGCCCGACGGGCGGTGCATTTCTCTGCTTAAAATTCTGTTGAGCAACGATTGCATTTACAACTGCAAATATTGTCCCAACCGTCTGGACGCGGACGTACCGCGCGCGACGGCGACGCCCGACGAGATTTGCGAACTGACGATCGACTTTTATAAGCGCAACTATATCGAAGGGCTCTTCCTCTCCTCTGCGGTCTGTAAAAATCCCGATTACACGATGGAGCGGCTGTTGCTCGTGGTGAAGAAACTTCGAACGGAGTACCGTTTTCACGGATATATCCATCTCAAGGGAATTCCCAAAGCCGATCCGAGGCTGATGCAGGAAGCGGCGAGGTACGCCGACCGCATGAGTTACAATATCGAACTCCCCTCCGAACCGAGCTTAAAACTGCTTGCGCCGCAAAAGAGCAAGGAGAGTTTGCTCACCCCAATGCGCGCGCTGACGGTGCAGGCGGAAGCATTCAAAGAAGAGAAACGGAAGGGGCAGGTACGCGGTCATTTCCTTCCCGCGGGGCAAACGACGCAGATGATCGTCGGCGCGTCGCCCGAAAAGGACGGGCAGATTTTGCGGCTCACGCAAGCCCTGTACCAAAAAAACGGGTTAAAGCGCGTGTATTATTCGTCCTACGTACCCGTGGTGCAGGACAAGCTCCTGCCCGAGGTGGGTGCGGGGCAACTTCGCGAGCATCGGTTGTATCAGGCGGACTGGCTGTTGCGGTTTTACGGGTTTTCCGTGGAGGAGATTCTCGACGAGGGGGAGAACTTGTCGATGGAATTCGATCCCAAATGCGCGTGGGCGCTTCGAAATATGCACCTGTTTCCCGTGGAAATCAACCGCGCGCCGTTGGAAGTGCTGTTGCGCGTGCCGGGGATCGGTGCGAAGAACGCGTACAAGATCATGGAAGCTCGGAAATACACGAAACTGAGTTTTGAAGATTTGACGAAAATGCGGGTCGCGCTCAAGCGCGCGAAACACTTTATCACCTGCGACGGCAAGTTTTACGGCGCAAAGCAGGAAGGCATGATACGCGGACTTCTCGCCGAGGCGGAAACGCAGGAAAGCGCCGAACAGCTCAACCTGTTTAGTATGCTCTCCACCCCCCAGAACGCGATGATCGCGTTGCACGGTCAACTGTAACCGCCCCTACCGGAAGTCAAGGACGAGCTGCCGAATCTCCTTACACAAAGTCGTCTTGGGAGGCTGAGAGCCACTCACCGCGCAATAGGCAAAAACAAAGGATCAACACGCATGATTTACTTATTCGACGGGACCACGGTCGGGTTCTTGACCGCTTTCGTGCAGGCGTTCACGGACGAAAACGCCGTGGTCACCTCCAAACAAACGCAACTTCTCCTCGGGGAAGAAGTCCTCTCTATCCCCTCCAACGAACGTGTCGCAAGCAAGGCGGCAGAGCGCTTGACTTCCTTCGATCGAAACGCTTTGCACGATCTCGACACCTTGCTCCGTTGCGGTATGGAGGACAACGAACAAGTGGCGTTCCGCTACTTTCGGCTGATGGCGAAAACCAAACGCCCGATCGGCAGACGGCTCGCCGAACCCGACGTCTTCCACGCCGTCGAATACATGAAAAAAGTCGGACTGGAAATTCACCGCCTGCACGGATTCGTACGGTTCATCGAAACGGAGAGCGGCGCGCTGTACGCCCCCATCGAGCCGGACAACGATATCGCCGATCTGCTCCTGCCCCACTTTCGGGCAAGGCTCCCCGAATACCCCTTCGTCCTTCACGACGTGCGACGAAAAAAAGCCGCCGTCTACGACGGGAAAAACTCGTTCAACGCATACCTGCCCCGGGCAAACGTGCTGATTTGTGCAGACGAGCAAGGTTGGCAGGACCTCTGGAAAGGGTATTATCACGCCGTCAATATCCCTTCGCGGGAGCGCCTCCGACAGATGAAAGGATATATGCCCGTCCGCTACTGGAAGTATATGCCCGAAAAACAAAATTAAGACCTCATCGCCAAGCGATGAGGTCTTACTTCGTCCGCAAAAATCTTCGATTATAACATCTGCATTATGGTGGAAAAATTCTTTTCCTTTGCTTTTTTAGAAACGCTGAACCAGTCGATGATGGTTAAAATACCGCATACGCCACCCGTTAAAAGCTTTAATACGCCCATGCCCGTATCGCCAAGCATAAATCTATCCACGCCAAAACTGCCGAGAAAAATAGAAATGATCAACATGGTCGTAGGATTTTTCAAATCCAACATGGAAATTACCTCAAATTTACTATCTTCAACTTCCAACAATTTTTCTTTCAAAATCATTGCTTGCGCAGGCTCGAAATATTCTCTGTTCGTCGCCATGTATATTTCCACTCTTTGTTTATCCATCTTAACTACCTCTTTCTGTATTTTTTTATTTTTCATTTTCAAAAGAAAATACTCCCCTGCCATAAGCGGACAAGATAAGACAGAAAAATAATTCCCCCTGAAAGAATGAATACCATATTTTTTGTCTTTTGCTGTTTGAAAAGCTCATCTGCAAATACAAATATCAACAACACCCCCGTGATCGGCACAAACAAAGGATGATAGGAAAAAGCCGCCGAAAACTCCCCTTTGAAAAAGGAAATCCACGCCCTCGTTATGCCGCAACACGGGCAAGGTATCCCGAAAATCTGATACCATGGGCATCCTGTAACTGTACCTATTGCCAAAGCGCCCGTCAATATTATGATCCGAATGATATAATTCTTTTTCATCTTTATCATATTATATCAGGTCTTTTGACCTATGTCAAGACTTTTGACCTGAAATTGCGTATAATTTTACTATGCCTTATATCGAAATTATCAAACAACTCATGGTAGAGCATAGTTTAAGTCAGCAAGGTTTAGCGGATATTCTCGGCGTAAATCAAACGACGGTGAGTCAATGGCTGTTGGGCAAAAAGAAACCCGGGTACGACAGTATTATGCTTTTGTATGAAAAATTTGAAATTGAGCCCAACCTGCTTTTCGGCATAGACCGATAGCAGGTATGCGTTGTGAAAAAATGTTCCGTTTTTTCAGAGCGTTGCCCCTAAAATGCGCAAAGTAGCGTTTTCGGCAAAGCCCCTTTCAAACCCTTGACAAACCGCAAGCAAATATCCTATAATAAAAACGACGGAAGGGTCCGTGTCCTGCCGTCGTTTACCATTTTTGGAAGGAGATAGAATATGCAACTCGTGTCCGATTACTTCGGCTGTATGGTCTTTGACGACTCCGTCATGAAATCCATGCTCTCCGAAGATGACTACAACACGCTCAAACGCACCGTCAAGGACGGGAGAAGTCTCAAACTTTCCGTGGCGAACGCGGTGGCGAGCGCCATGAAAGACTGGGCGATCGCGCACGGCGCGACCCATTTCACCCACTGGTTCCAACCCATGACGGGCATCACCGCCGAAAAACACGACAGCTTCATCTCCCCTGCAAAGGACGGCAAAGTGATCATGGAATTTTCGGGCAAGGAGCTCGTCAAAGGAGAAACGGACGCATCGTCCTTCCCTTCGGGCGGACTTCGCGCCACGTTCGAGGCGCGCGGCTACACCGCATGGGACGCCACTTCCTACGCCTTCATCAAGGACAAAGTGCTGTGTATTCCCACCGCCTTTTGTTCGTACAGCGGCGACGCGCTCGACAAAAAGACCCCCCTGCTCCGTTCCATGGAAGCCATCAACCGACAGGCGATGCGCGTTCTCAAACTCTTCGGGAACGAGGACGTGACTTCCGTCAAAACGACGGTCGGACCCGAACAGGAGTATTTCCTCATCGATAAGGAGCTCTTCAAAAAACGCAAGGACCTCGTCTATACGGGCAGAACGCTGTTCGGCGCAGAGCCCCCGAAAAGTCAGGAGCTCGAAGGGCATTATTACGGCGTCATCAAACCCCGCGTGCAGGCGTTCATGAACGATCTGAACGAGGAGCTGTGGAAACTCGGCGTGCTTGCCAAGACGGAGCACAACGAGGCAGCTCCCGCCCAACACGAGCTCGCGCCCATTTTCGCCACTACGAACATCGCCGCCGATCATAATCAGTTGACGATGGAAATCATGCAAAAAATCGCCAAGAAACACGACATGGTGTGCCTGTTGCACGAAAAGCCTTTCCAGGGCGTCAACGGGAGCGGCAAGCACAACAACTGGTCCATTTCCACCAACACGGGGGTCAATCTGTTGGAACCGGGCGATACGCCCGCCGAAAACGCGCAGTTCCTCTTGTTCCTTTGCGCCGTCCTCAAGGCGGTGGACGAGTATCAGGATCTGCTCCGCATCTCCGTCGCGAGCGCAGGGAACGACCACCGACTCGGTGCGCACGAAGCGCCCCCTGCCGTCGTTTCCATTTTCCTCGGCGCCGAGCTCACCGAAATTCTCGAATCCATCGAAAAGGATATCCCCTACGATACGAAAGAGAAGGAGCTTCTTCGCGTGGGCGTGCATACCCTGCCCAAATTTCCCAAGGACACGACGGACAGAAACCGCACCTCTCCCTTTGCGTTTACGGGCAATAAGTTCGAATTCCGTATGCTCGGCTCGTCCGCGTCCGTTTCCGACCCCAACACCACCATCAACACGGCGGTGGCGGAGGTTTTGAAACAATTTGCCGACGAGCTTGAAACCGCAGAAAATTTCGAGCTTGCCCTGCACAACCTCATCAAACGGGTCATCACCGAGCACAAACGCATCGTCTTCAACGGCAACGGCTACGACGACAGGTGGCTCGCCGAAGCGGAGAATCGCGGGCTGCACAATCTGAAAACCACGCCCGATGCCCTCCCCCATTTTCTGGACGAGAAAAATATTGCGCTTTTCACCGAGCACAAGGTGTATACCGAGCGTGAAATGCGCTCCCGTCTGGAAATTTTGTTACAGAGCTATTGCAACCTTATCAACATCGAAGGCAAGACCATGGTCGAGATGACGAGAAAAGAGATCCTGCCTGCGGTGAGTGAATACAGTCGATTATTATCGAATACCGCGCTGTCGAAAACTTCCCTGTGCGCAGAGCTCGACTGCTCCTACGAGAAGGAAACTTTGGCGGAAATTTCCCCGCTGACGGCGAAGGCGTACGAGGCAGTCAAGACTTTGGAACAGGCGTTATCCAACGCCAACAAGGCGGACGGCGCACAGAAACTCTCCGTATACTATAAAGACGAAGTCTTGCCCGTCATGGCGAAACTTCGCGAGGCGGTCGACCGACTGGAACAGCTCGTTTCCGAAGATTTTTGGCCCATGCCCACCTACGGCGATTTGCTGTTCACCATTTAAGTAAAAAAATAACCGCAACTGCGGAGGAATACGAAAAAGGAGAAAAAAATATGTTCAACGTTGAAAAAGTAACGAACGACGCCGTACAATGGATACGGGACTGGTTTGCACAAAACGGAAAAGGCTGCAACGCCATCGTCGGGATTTCCGGCGGTAAGGACTCGAGCGTGGTCGCCGCGCTCTGCGCACAAGCACTCGGCAAAGAACGGGTCATCGGTGTGCTCATGCCCAACGGCGAACAGCCCGACATCGACTGTTCTCACACGCTCGTCAAACACCTGGGTATCCCCTTTTATGTTTGCAACATTCAAAAAGCGGTCGACGGGGTGCTGGATTCCCTGCAAGCGAGCGGCGTGGAAATCAGCCGCCAGACGCGGATCAATCTCCCTCCCCGTATCCGTATGTCCACGCTGTACGCCCTCTCGCAATCGAACAACGGCAGAGTTGCGAATACCTGCAATCTCTCCGAAGACTGGGTGGGTTACTCCACGCGCTACGGAGACGCCGCGGGCGATTTCGCTCCTTTGGGCAACCTCACCGTGCAGGAAGTCAAAGCCATCGGCAAATATTTGAGGCTTCCCATGAAGTTGGTGGAAAAAGCGCCTTCCGACGGGTTGAGCGGCAAGACGGACGAGGACAACCTCGGGTTTACCTATCAAGTCCTCGATGCGTATATCCGCACGGGCGTTTGCGAGAATGCGGAGACGAAGGCAAGAATCGACAGACTTCACGTCATGAACGAATTCAAACTCAAACCCATTCCCGTGTTTGAATACAATCCTGAAAGCTAACGAAAAGGCGTTCCAAATGGAACGCCTTTTTTCATTCAACGCAGACATGGTATGCCCGTTTTAGTTTTCCATGAGTTTGGAATGGATCACGTAGTCCGCCGTCGCCTTGTTGGTGGCGATGGGAATATCGTACACCACCGCAATACGAAGGAGCGCTTTCACGTCGGGGTCGTGGGGTTGAGACTCGAGGGGATCCCAAAAGAAAATCACCATATCGATCTTCTTTTCCGCCACTTTCGCGCCGATCTGTTGGTCGCCGCCAAGAGGCCCGGAAAGATAACGTTTTACGTTCAGGTCGGTCGCTTCGGAAATAAGTTTCGCCGTCGTCCCCGTTCCGCAAAGATCGTATTTTGCCAAAGTCTCTTTGTTTTTAAGCGCCCAGTTCACGATGGCTGCCTTCTTATTGTCGTGCGCAATCAGCGCAATCGTCATCTTCTTTCGTTTCATTTGAGGATCTCCTTGCCGTTTTTACAGCTCCATTATATATACTTTTGCATGAAAAGTCAACTATCAAGCATATTTTTCCACCACAAATCTGAAAAAAAGCTGAAAAAATCGTTTACTTTCTCTGCGTTTTCGTGTATAATATGATATACCCGATATGGGGGTGCCCCGGATTCGATTGCCGGTGAGCGAAAAGATAAGCATACCGTAGTCGGAGCGTCTACGATAAAAAGTTCCACCTAAACTTAAATGCAAATAGAAATGCAAACTACGCTCTTGCAGCGTAACTTCGTTTATTAACGAATCGTCGCGCCCGATTTATCCGTCGGTCGGGGTCGCGGCGTCATCAAGACGGAACACTCTTTGAAAAATCGGAAAGCGTTTTTGAAAGAGTATTTAGCTTTCTGCGTGTTGCAAAGCGTGTTTACCCGCGTTGCAACATTAAGAAATCATAGATAAACTAAGTATGTAGAAAGTTTTTTGGCAGCCGAGTAAGACGTCGGTTCAACTCCGACCACCTCCACCAATCCAGCACACGTCACTAACCTTGATTTTTAAGACATAGCGGCGTGTGTTTTGCTTTTGAAAAAAACAAGAAAACACTTGAATTTTTACGGAAATTGTAGTATAATAGTTAAAACAAATTGTGAGAGGAGAGCATTATGACAGAAAAGAAAGAAAAACAATACGTAAGCGATAATGCTCGACTTATGGCAGAATGGGATTGGATGAAAAATAACGAATTATATTTTAATCCGCAAACTCTTACTGAAAATAGTAACAAAAAAGTATGGTGGCGCTGTAATCAAGGTCATGAATGGCAAGCGGTCATTGCAGATAGAAATGTTGGCACAGGTTGCCCTTATTGCGCAGGGCAAAAAGTTTTAAAAGGATATAACGATTTGGCAACGCTTAATCCGCTTTTAGCTCAAGAATGGAATTTTGAAAAGAATAAAGATTTAAAACCTGAACAGTTTACCGTAGGTAGCGGTAAAAAGGTTTGGTGGAAATGTCAAAAGGGACACGAATGGCAAGCGTATATCAACAATCGAAATAAAGGGATAGGCTGTCCTTATTGTTCGGGAAAATGTGCAATCATAGGCGAAACGGATTTACAAACAGTTAATCCAAAGCTTGCAAGCGAATGGAATTATGAAAAAAACACTACACTCACACCATCTCAAGTAACTTTTGGTAGCGGTAAAAAAGTATGGTGGAAGTGTAGCAAGGGACACGAGTGGCAAGCGTCGGTTTCTAATAGAAATAAAGGTCGTTGCTGTCCTATTTGTACGTCTGAACGACACACTTCTTTTCCTGAATATGCGTTTTTATATTATCTCAAAAAATGCAAATTAAGGGTAATACATTCCTATAAAGCAAAAGGGTACGAATTGGATATTTATCTTCCGTCGGAGAAAATTGCGATTGAATATGATGGTGGTTATTGGCACAAAAATAAAGAAAAAAAGGATTTAGAAAAAAATCGCAAATGTGAAAAGGATGGAATTCTATTATATAGAATAAGAGAAAATTTGCCAGCTCTAAACGATAGGTCTATCGATTATATTGTTCGTAACAAACAAACGGATTTAGAAAAAATCCTTAAAGAGATTATAAGCAAAATTACTGGAAATGATATAGAAGTTGACTTAAAAAAAGATGCTATTTCCATAGATAATTTACGATTATACACGGAAAAAGAAAACTCATTTTTCTTTTATAATCACAAAGTTTCCCAAGAATGGAATTATGAAAAGAATGGTAAATTAAAACCTGAGAATTTTTTATCAAATAGCTGCAAAAAAGTATGGTGGCGCTGTCAAAAAGGACACGAGTGGCAAACATCGATACAAAATAGAAATCAAGGTCGTGGTTGCCCTTATTGTTCAGGTCGTTATGCCGTTAAAGGCGAAACGGATTTGCAAACAGCTAATCCAAAGCTTGCAAGTGAATGGGATTATGAAAAGAACAACGGATTGACGCCTATGGATGTATTGCCCAACACTGCAAAAAAAATATGGTGGAAATGTAAAAATGGGCACGAATGGCAGGCAACGGTTAATAGTAGAACACGTGGTAGCGGATGTCCTTATTGTTTAGGTCGATATGCCATTAAAGGTGAAACTGACTTGCAAACAGTTAATCCAAAACTCGCAAGTGAATGGGATTATGAAAGGAATAATGGGTTAACTCCCACAGATGTATTGCCAAGTAGCAATAAAAAAGTATGGTGGAGATGCAATCAAGGTCATGAATGGCAAGCCATTATAGGTAATAGAATTAAGGGGCACGACTGTCCTTATTGTGCTGGTCAAAAAGCAGTAACAGGAAAAAATGATTTGCAAACCGTAAATCCACTTTTAGTAGATGAATGGGATTTTGAGAAGAATAACGGATTAACTCCTATGGATGTCATGCCATATAGCGACAAAAAAGTATGGTGGAAATGTCAAAAAGGACACGAGTGGCAAGCTGTAATTACAAGTAGAAGTAAAGGGCATGGTTGTCCCTATTGTTCAGGCCGATATGCAATTAAAGGTGAAACTGACTTGCAAACAGTTAATCCAAAACTCGCAAGTGAATGGGATTATGAAAGGAATAATGGGTTAACTCCCACAGATGTATTGCCAAGTAGCAATAAAAAAGTATGGTGGATATGTCGTCAAGGACATAAATGGCAAGCTCTTATCAATAATCGGAACAAGGGGCGCGGTTGTCCTGAATGCGCAAAACAAAAGCGGATGAAAAACAAAAATAAAAAACAATAAATTTATTTTTGCGGTTATTGATTTAACTTGCAACTTTCGGTGACGCGGGTACGAAAATTAGCACCTATAAGCAGTTGGAAAACGTATAGAAAACCACGCAAAAACACCCAAAAAATGGCAAAAATCGGGTAAATTGATGGATTTTAAGCCGACTGCACGTGCAGTCGGTTTTTGTGTGTGAACGACGTGCTCCCTTCTTCAAGTGCACGCCTATGAGCGTGAAAAGAATACCTCACATCACTCCGCCCCAAAAATTATTTTCAAAAATTTTCTCATTTCACTTGCTTTCAAAGTGGGAATATGCTACAATAATATGGAAAACAAAGGAGAATCTATCTATGAAAGCATACGACAACGTAGTCATCTTCCATCACCCACTCATTCAACACAAAATCGCCATTCTTCGCGATGAAAAAACTTCCATGAAGGAATTTCGCGAACTCATCGAAGAAATTACCACCCTCATGACCTACGAGGCGATGAAAGACGGCGTGCCCACCGTCACCAAAACGGTCAAAACCCCTTTGGAAACCTGTCAACAACAGGTCGTTGCCGACAACGCCATCGCCATCGTGCCTATCTTGCGCGCAGGCCTCGGCATGGTCAACGGCGTACACACCCTCTTCCCTGCCGCTCGCGTAGGACATATCGGTATGTACCGCGATGAGGAAACCCTCGAGCCCAAGGAATACTACTGCAAACTCCCCGACGGGATTGAAAACAAGTTCGTCATTTTGCTCGATCCCATGCTCGCCACGGGCGGGAGCGCTTGCGACGCCATCGACCTTCTCAAAAAACACGGCTGCAAGAATATCCGTTTTATGGCGATCATCGGTGCGCCCGAGGGCATCGCGAAGGTTGCGGAAACCCACCCCGACGTTAAAGTGTACGTGTCTACACTCGACAGAGAGCTCAACGAGAACGGATATATTCTCCCCGGGCTCGGCGACGCCGGCGACAGACTTTTCGGCACCAAATAAACTGTATTTTTTACAAAATCAACCCCGAGCTTTTCCGCCATGGAAAAGCTCGGGGTTTTAGTTGCCCCGTCATTCGGCGATTTTGACGGCTTCACAGGTTTCAAAATCCCCGATAAGTTCGACAGGTCTTTTTACGTATTTCACGTATGCATAAGTAGAGGATTCTTTCGCACGTTGGCACATCGTTTCGTGCACTTGATCTCTCAATTTTTCCGCCCGCTCGGCTTTGGGTAAGCTCGTATCGGGATAGAAAGGACCGTCGACGATCGACACCACTTTCGGGCGCTTGAACAGCAAACTCTTCTGATAGCAATTCGTGATACAGAATACGGGCGCGTCCAGATTGACGGGATACTTGAAGGAGGTTGCCGCAAACGGGCGAATGTCCGTATAGTACGGCCAGATATGTGCCTCGGGATAAATCATCACCGCCGAGCCCTGCCCGATCCTCTTCTTGACGCATTGTAACATCTTTTTGCTCTCATCGAAGGAAGAGGCAAGCGGGATCGCGCCCAGCATCTTCACGATCGTGCGCAAGCCCTTGATAGATACCGCGTCGGGGTTGACGATGACGTAACATTTTTTCGGCGCACAGACCAAAGGCCCCGTAAAGGCGTCCCCCATCGCCATCGTATGGTTGGCGTAAATAAAACACCCCTGCTTTTTGCATTGTTTGATCAACTTCCGATTCACGAGTTTCTGTCGCACGACGAGTTTTTGCAACAAGAACACGAGAGGGAGCGCAATGAGGTAATAGACGATCCACGTCCCCACGCGCACGAAAATATTGTCGTTCATATAGCGGTAGTCCTTGCCGAGGGGCTTTTGCTTGATGTTCGTCCCCGCGAAATCGTCGTGGAGCTCGTCGCTGTAATAGATCACTTTCTTAGACCGCTTCGCCATACTTCTTTCCCTCGTGCGTTTTCAAAATCATCTCTTCCATTTTGTCCATGCAATACGCCTGATCGAACGCCGTTGCCGAGCTAAGATACCGCAACGAGTATTCCTTGCGTTCCTCTTCGTGCTCGATCCAGTAATCGATTTTTCTCGCCAGATCGTCCGCGTCGTCGTTGATAAACAAACTCTTTTCGTCGAGCGCAAACTTACTCGTTGCCGATTTCTTGGAGTCGGAAATCACGGGCACGACGCCGCAACGAATGGCTTCCATGCAACCGATCGCCTCGATCTCCATTTCCGACGGATGGCAATAAAGGTCGGCATTGTTGATAATATCCACCAGCTCCGAACGGGAATAAAACTCGTTTTCCACGTTGACTCCCAGCTTATTCGCAAGTTGCATCAACTTCTTTCGATCGGGGCCTGCCCCTGCGAGCACGAGCTGAATCTTGTCTTTATACTTGGAGCGCGCCACCGCTTTGATAAGGACGCTCTGATTCTTTTCCGCGCACAGTCTGCCGATGTTGAGAATGACGAATTTGCCTTGATAGCGCGCGATCGGCGGTACTTCCTTCTTAGAAAAAATCCCGTTCACGCCGTTGGAAATGACCTCCCCTTTCGTCTCCCCGACCACCGATTCGAACTCCTCTTTGATAAATTGCGTGGGATAGTGAATACAGTCGGTATAGCGGTATACGTTTCTGTAAATATATTTATAGAACAGGCGGTTCAAAAAATCACAATGCATCATGCCCAAATGGGAAGTGAAATTTTCCGCCTGCGCGTGGAATCCTGCCGTGAGGGAAACGTTATGCTCGTGACAATATTTGGACGCATAGCCGCCCAACGCGAAGGGGATCATGACGTGCACGTGATCGACGTCCGAGAGCGCGTCGTCCATCACCCGCTTATCCACCACGGACAGTTTGACGCCGTTGCGGTGTAAAATCTCCTTGACAATGGGGATTTTCAGCTCGGGAACGATATAATATCCCTCTTCCCCTCTGCGTTCTTCGTCGTTACAAATAACTTTCACTTCGTAGCCCTTCTCTTTCAGGCTCCTGATTAAATTCATTGCGGCAATGGTCGTGCCGTTATTTTCTTTTCCAAGCACGTCGCACACGACGGCGATCTTTTTTACTTCCTTTGTCATATCAAATCCTCGTTTGTGTCATAAGGTTTTATGACATTATAGCATAGCTTTTAGCTTTTTGCAAGCAAATATACGAAGAAATTAAAAAATATTATAGTACGTTATACGATATTTTCAATTTGCGGACGTGAAAGAGAAGTTTTCCTTTACGCGTTGGGGGAAGGAGCCCCTGTCGCTCGAAAAATAATTTTGTAAAACGGAAATACAATGAAAGAAATACTTGACAAAACTTAAAAAAAGTGTATAATAAGCTTAAAGATTGGCGTTGTGAGCGTCATGCA
>JAGAJI010000032.1 GCA_017626135.1 Clostridia bacterium
AAATAAAGGAGTATAACATATGAACAAACTATCAGATGATTTCATGCTGCTGACG
The DNA here is from genome assembly GCA_017626135.1 of Clostridia bacterium. Taxonomy (GTDB): domain Bacteria; phylum Bacillota; class Clostridia; order Christensenellales; family Borkfalkiaceae; genus Scatosoma. The sequence goes on from JAGAJI010000032.1 coordinate 56, forward strand.
AGTAAACTTATGCTTGTCAAAGACAAGAGTGAAGTTTTATCGATCACAAACGAACTGAACGACTGTATAGCTCGACTACTCGAAGCCGAGCGAAGAGTTGATATCAGTATCCACCACCCTGAGAAAACAGTAACCGGATTTTTGAAATTTACAAACGAGGAGATTTCAAAAATGCCAAAAACTTTTAGAAAAGAATTTAGAGCCGAAGGTTGCACGGCTCATATTCGAAAAATACAAAGCGGAAAAAATACATATTGTTACGAGATAAGATACAGGAAGAACGGCTACAATATAAGCGCGTCATCTACTTCTATTGCGATTGCCAAGGAAAAGTTCATTGACGCTATAAAGAGCGCAAAATCTGGGCAAATTTGCGAAAAGATGAAAGTACCGCAGAAATTCAATGAATTTTTGGAATACTACTTTGAAAATTTCCGCAAACGGAAAGTTTCAGAACTCACCTATAAATTTGATTTTCAGCGTTATAAAAGGTACTTACAGCCGCATTTTGAAGGGATTCTTTTGAAAAATATAACGCCAAAATACTGTCAAATTCTTATTGACTCAATCAAAGAACAGGGTCACGGAAAAACCGCTGACGAAATTTATTCTCTTATGAACGTTACGTTCAAATCTGCGATTGCTCACGGGATAATAGAACGCAACCCGTTGAACGTCGTTTTGCACGTACAACATGAAAGAACGTCAGGAAAGGCTCTTTCTATCGAAGAGGAAAAGATTTTAATAAACGCCGTTACCGGCACAAATTATTTTATCGCAGTCGTAATTGCTCTTTATACAGGTCTACGTCCTAACGAACTTCAAACCGCAAAAATAGAAAACGGGTTTATCGTTGCTGTAAATTCAAAGCGAAAAAATAGGAAGGTAGAGTATAAAAAGATTCCTATCTCCCCTATGTTAGCACCTCATCTTGAAGGAATTGCAGAGCTCAAATTCCCGTCCTACAATCGTCTTAGGCTAAAAGTATCCGAAATCTTGCCAACGCATAAATTGTACGATTTACGAACTACCTTTTATACGAGATGCAGAACGTGCGGAGTTGCCGATGCAGCTCTCAATGAGTTCATGGGTCACGCAGAAGGGAAGCTACGAGACGCGTATACCGACCTTCCAGACGACTATCTTTTGCAGGAAGGAGCAAAGATTAAATATTAAATTTGTTCCCCAATTTGTTCCCCAAAATGAGAAATAAAATGTCTATTCCCCAAAAAAAATACATAAAAAAAGCGGGATTTTAAGCGTTTTTTTGCCTAAAATCCCGCAAATTTGGTGCGGATAAAGGGACTTGAACCCATACGGAGTTACCCACAGGAACCTGAAACCTGCGCGTCTGCCAATTTCGCCATATCCGCATTGTTTCGGTTTTTTTCATTTTTACTCGGAGAAAACCAACTCCGAGGCGGGCTATATAAGCGCTTCCGCTTTTATCAAAACGGCTTGCTTATCTTTCGATTTCCGCAATTTCCGTCTTTTGTAAAGTATCGTCCTTACGTTCGATTCGCCAGGCTTTACCGCCGCTCAATACGCTGCCGACGATTTTTCCATCTTCCAAAATCAGCGCCGCGTTATCCTCTATTCCGTAAGCACAATCGTAATTATACCACACAATTTCATCAAAGTCAAGCATTCTTGCCCCATAATGTGGAGAAATTATTGCTTTTATCCAATTTAATCCTTGCGTCATGGAGTATTTCACCCCGTACGCATTCACCATTTCCGAATCCGTGTAAATATCCGAGAACCAACAAATCGCCCCGGCGGAAAGTCCCGCCAGAATCACGCCGCGTTCGTACGCGTCCTCGATGAGCGGCAACAGCCCCGTTTTCTTCCATTGCTCCATCATGAACACCGTGTCACCGCCACCCACGTAAATAACGTCCGCCTTTTGAAATTTCGCCTTCATTTTCTCCATATCGGGTTCTTTGAATACGGTGAGCGCCACGTCCGTTTTGATATCGAACACCCCCGTATACACCTTGTGGAAGGTGTTGTAGTAGGGCATATAGTCGTGGCTTGCCGTGGGAATAAACAGCGCGTTCGCTCTGTTTCCGCCCGCCCGTTCCTTGGCGAGCTTTGCGATATACTCGTCGATTTTTATCGTCGTTTTTTCGCGGAGCTCCCCTCCACCGATGGCTATCATTCGTTTCATACTCTCTCCGTTACGCCATGGAATCCAACTTCGCCATCACCGCATCCAACGTCTGCAAGGTCTTTTCCAAGCAAGCTTGATAATCTTTTACGGAAATATATCCTTCCTCGGATGCGTTGGAAAGCTCCGTCGCCACCTCGTCCAAGCTGTTTGCAATTCCCTCGTACAAAATGTTCTTCTTCGCACCTACGATCTGGAACGCGTACCACGCCGCGTCGGCAACGAGCGAGCTTAAATGCGCAAGCTTGGATGCGGCAAGCAGTACGTACGAGCTCCTATTTTTTCCGTCGTCGAGCATCTCTTCCGCCGCGGCTTTCGCCTTTTCGCAACTCTTTTTCACCGTCTCCGCGCGCATTTGTTTCTTCGTTCTGCGCTTGAATACCGCCATACCGATCAACGCCGCCACGATAATCACGAGACAAATCACGTATTCCAAACAAAGCAACAGCGTCTCTACCGCCATCGTCAATAATCCGTACGACATCTCCTTACACCTCCCCGTTCGACTTTACGTGCACGTCGAGCTGATTGAAGGGGATCTCCACGCCGTTTTCGCGAAGCGCCTCTAAAATACCTTCCATTAAGTCAAACCGCACGTCCCAGTAGATGGAAGTATTCGTCCATGCGCGCAAGGTGAAATTGAGCGAGCTTTCGCCGTATTCCGTCAAACGGAAGAAGGGCGCCGGATCTTTCGCGATGCGGGTATCCTTGGCAATCAACCCGTTTACGAGCTCCTTCAACTTCGCTACGTCCACGTCGTAGGACACGGGCAAAACGATATCAATGCGCCGCAGGGGCATCTTGCTGTAATTGATGATGGTCGAGCCGAACACCGTGTTGTTGGGAATGACGATCGTCAGGTTGTCGGGCGTGACGATTTTCACGCTGAACAGCTTGATTTCCTTGACCGTTCCCGACGTACCGCCGATATCCACGTAGTCGCCTGCTTGAAAAGGCTTGGTGAAAATCAACAAAATCCCGTTTGCCAAGCTCGCCAACGTGTTCTGTAAACCGAGGGCGATCGCGAGCATCACGGACGAGAACGCCGTAATGATGCTTTCCGTGGAAAACCCGAGCGTGCCGATGATGACGAGCATCAATCCCACGTACGCAACGAGGGACACGACGGAAGTCACGAACGAAGCCGCCGCGTTGTCGATTTTTCGGCTCTTCATCGTGTTCTTTTGCACCGCTTTCGTCACGACGGCAATCAACAGCAAACCAACGGCAAGAATGACAAGCGCCCACGCGATTGCCTTTCCCGTCCCGTTGAAAAATTCCCATAAGGCAGTTTTTATCTGTTCCCAGAGTTCCATAATTTAACGTTTCCTCGTTATTTGCTATACTTTTCTTCGATCGCCTTGATTTTTGCGATACGACGGTCGTGACGTTCGCCGCCCTCGTACTCGGAAGTGAGAAAAGCGTTTACGATCTCTTCCATCATGCCCACGCCGATGACCTTTTCCCCGAACGCCAACATATTCGCGTCGTTGTGGTAACGGGTGTACTTGGCACAATAGACGTCGTGGCAATGGGCGCAACGCACGCCGGGGACTTTGTTTGCCACGATGGAAACGCCGATGCCCGACGAGCAGACGACGATCCCTCTCTCGCATCTCCCCTCTGCGACCGCCTCGGCGGCAGGCAGAGCAAAATCGGGATAGTCGCAGGAATCAAAACTGTCCGTGCCGAAATCTTCCACTTGGTGTCCGTGCTTTTCCAAATACGCAATCAGGCTGCGTTTCAGATTCAAACCGCCGTGATCGCAAGCTACTGCAATTTTCATAACTCTACACTCCTTATTTATTACGTACTTTTTTTAGGTCTTCCGCGCTTTCTGCTCGTCAAAGTTTTGGTCGGCAACGCGTATTTTTGGAGCTGCAATTCCTCAATCAACGCAGACATGCCCCCCTCCAACGCCTCGTACACGCGGCGGTATTCGTCCAGCCCGAAGCCGTAGGGATCGGGGATCCCGTAGCCTGCGAGCTCTTCGAAAGAATAAATATTGTTCTCGATTTCTTCCGCGCCTGCCTTGCGCAAAACGTTCCAGCGCATATCCATCAAAAAGGATTTTTGCCGTTCGGTCATGCACACGAATACGAGCGCTTCCTGCAAGAGTTTGTCCGACACGGGAGCGGAAGAGAACTTGCCAATCGCAACGCCGTGCTCCGTCAGAACCTGTACGGATTTGGGATTCATCGGCTCGCCCTTTTTTGCACCGACGCCTGCCGAGCAAACCTTAAACCCACGCAATTTTGCTTTTTTCAATTCCCTTTTCAAGAGGTATTCCGCCATGGGCGAACGGCAAGTATTGCCCGTGCAAACGAATACGATTTTTTTGAGTTTGATTGCGCTCATCGCATACCTGCCCCCCTCTTTCGTAGATTAGTGTCGAATATCGACGGACGTACACGCCTTTCTCAATCGGTTGAGTACCCCCACCATAACGCCGTCCTTTTTCTCGGGTTCCACGGCGATCAATAGATCGCAGATCCCTTCCGCCTCTCGCAAGAGTCCGTACAGACGGTTTGCCATCTCCCGTTCGTCTTTGCCCAAATTCAAGAGTTTCACGCCGCCTATCTTCCACGCGGCAATCACGCCGTCTTCCGCCAGAATCGCCACCCGTTTGCCCGTCTGTTTTTCACACAAACGCGCCGCCTCTTCCACGCTTTGGCAGAGCGCCGTCTCGCATCTCGGCGAATAGTGCTTGTACAAAACCCCGGGGCTCTTCACCTTTTCTTTGCCGTTCGGATCGGGGGTATATTCGCCGCAAGCCCCCACCACGTCCGCGATCATTTCTCTCGTGACGAGCCCGGGACGCAAAATCACGGGGATCTCCCCCGTCACGTCGCACACCGTGCTCTCGATGCCGCCCTCGGAAATCCCGCCGTCCAAAATCAAGGGGATCTTCCCCTGAAAGTCATCATACACGTGCTGCGCCGACGTGGGACTCACGTGCTTGGAGAGGTTGGCGCTCGGCGCCACGATGGGAATGTCCACTTCCCGCAAAAACGCCTGCGCGCCTGCGTGGGAAGGAATGCGTACCGCCAAAGTGTCCAGCCCGCAAGATACGTACGGACTCACCTTTCCCGTCGACGGGTACACGAGGGTCAGGGGCCCGGGCAAAAAGGCGTCCCGAAGGAGCTTCGCGTACGGGGGATCGTAATCGACGATTTTCAATAAATCGTAATCCTTATGCACGTGGGCGATCAACGGGTTATCGTTGGGTCTGCCCTTCACCTCGAAAATTTTCTTCACGGCGCTATCGTCGAAGGCGTTTCCGCCTAAGCCGTACACCGTCTCCGTCGGCATACCGACCACGCCGCCGTCCATAATAATTCTTTTCGCTTCCGCCAAACTTTCGGGCGAAATCGCTGCTATCTTCGTTTCCATATGCTTACTCGAAGGGGAGCTCGTCGTCCGTCGCCAAGGTTAGCCCCTCGCTCTTACGTGGCGGAGCTTGAGGCGGTTCGGGAGGCGCGTAATCGTCCTCGGGCGCCACGTACTCCTCGTCTTCTTCCGTGTATTCCTGTGCGCGCGAACCGAAGGCAGGAGGCTCGTCGTCGCGGTTCTGCTCGTCGACGTCCACGAACTTCGTGCATTCGCCGATGAACTTCAACGCGACCCTGCCCTGCTCGCCGGCGCGGTGCTTTGCCAAAATCAGTTCCGCCGCGCCCTTGATAATCTTGCCCGAGGCAAGCTCTTCCGCCGTTGCAATCGCTTCGGGACGGTTGATGAACATGACGATGTCGGCGTCTTGCTCAATGGCGCCCGATTCACGAAGGTCGGAAAGGGTGGGTTCTTTGGACTGAATACGGCGGAGCTGGGAAAGCGCAACGACGGGCACGGCAAGCTCCTTCGCCATGATTTTCAAATCACGGGTGATGGACGCGACTTCCTGCGTTCTGTTGTCCGTGCCTGCAAGTTTGGAATCCCCGCTCGACATGAGCTGGATATAGTCGATCATGATCAGATCCACGCTGCCTGCCGTGGAACGCAATCTTCTGCATTTGGACAGAATTTCGCTCGGCGTGACGCGCGAGGAGTCGTCGATATAGATCTTGCACTTTTTGAGTTGATCCCCTGCAAGCATGAGTTTTTTCCATTCCTTCGCCGTCAGTTGCCCCGAAAGTGCCTTCGACATACTGACGTTTGCGTACGAGCAAAGGAGTCTTTGAATGATCTCCTGTCTCGGCATTTCGAGGGAGAACACGGCGCACACCTTGCCTGCGTTGAGCGCCGCGTGTTCGACGAGGTTCATGGCGAGCGAGGTCTTCCCCATGCCCGGGCGAGCCGCCAAAACGATGAGCGCGCCGGGCTGGAGCCCGTGGGTGATTTTGTCCAGACGTTTGAACCCCGTAGGAATCCCCTGGAAGGATTCGGGATCCGCCTGCAACGCCTCGAATTTATGAATGACCTCGTTGATGATATCGCCGTCCTCCATGCTCATCAGCATGGAACGTTCGGACTGACGGGAAATATCGTAAATGCTCTTTTCCGCAAAGGCGAGCGACTCCCGTTCGTCCCCGCTCTTCATCGACGTTTCGATAATCTTCCTCGACGCGCGAATGAGTTTTCTGTTCATGCTGTCTCGGGAGACGATTTCGTGATAGGATTTATAATTTGCCGCCGAAGGGGTGATTTGGGTGAGATCGGTCAGATAGGCGATGCCGCCTGCCTTTTCCAGACTTCCCTCATTTTCCAACTCGTCCGAAACCGTGACGAGATCGACGGGCTTTCTGGAATTGAAAACCCGTTGCATCGCGCGTAAAATATGTTGATGGGATTCGATATAAAAATCGTCCTCGTTCAATTTATCCACGACCTCGGAGACGATCTCGTTGTCGATCAAAAGACAACCGAGCAGCGCCATTTCCGCGTCCCGATTGTAGGGCATGGTGTTGATTTCATTTGCCATAATACACCTTCTTGGAGGGCAAGAAATACGTTTCAACGCATACCTGCCCCCTTCGTTTCGTTGATTTATCCCTTATAACAAGGATTTGAATTCTTCGAGCGTCGCGCGGAATTCTTCCATCGCCGCCTCGAAAGGCGCCTTGCTCGTCAAGTCTACGTTCGCCTGTTTCAAAATGGTGACGGGGTCCGTCTTACCGCCCGAGGAAAGGAATTTGAAATAGTCGTCCACCGCGGGCTGCCCTTCCGTCAGAATACGTTTCACGATGGAAATTGCCGCAATGATACCCGTGGCGTACTTGTACACGTAGAAGGAATTGTAGAAATGGGGAATTCTCGCCCATTCGTACGCGATCTGTTCGTTGTGCGTGATGCCGTCGCCGAAGTACTGCTTGTTCAAGTCGTAATAGACGGCGTTGAGGCTCTCTTTCGTGAGCGCTTCACCTGCCTCCGCTTTCGCGTGGGCGATCTGCTCGAATTCGGCAAACTGCGTCTGACGGAAGAGGGTCGCGCGAATGGTATCCATGTAATAGTTGAGAAGGTATTTCTTCAAATTCTTATCGTCCGTCTTCTTGTAGAGGTGCTTTAACAGGAGCACTTCGTTGACCGTACTTGCGATTTCCGCAAGGAAAATGGTGTACTGCGCCTTGGCGTAGGGCTGCGCTTCGTTGGATTTATAGGAATGCAACGCGTGCCCCATTTCGTGAGCGATCGTGAACATATCGTTCGTCGTCGGCTGATAGTTCAACAGCACGTAAGGGTGACTGTCGTACATACCCGAAGAGTAGGCGCCCGAACGCTTGCCTTCCGTTTCGCAGACGTCGATCCAACCTTCGTTTTTCCCCTTTCTCAAAAGGTTCTGATAGTCTTGTCCCAAGGGCGCGAGTCCCTCGATGACGACCTCGTACGCCTCGTCGAAGGGGAGCTTGATCTCCGCGTTTTCCACGAGGGGCGCGTAGATATCGTACATACATTGTTCGTCCAAGCCCAACACCTCTTTACGAAGGGAAATATATTCGTGCATGACGGGCAGGTATGCGTGTACCGTTTCAATCAAGGTTTCGTACACCTTGATATCGACGTCCTCACCGTCCATCGCCATCGCCATACAGCTGTCGTAATTGCGCACCGTCTTATAGAACACGTCCTTCTTGACGTTGCTTGCGTACGTCTGCGCGATCGCGTCGATGAGTTTCTGATAAGCGCCGTAATATTTTTCAAACCATTCCTTTCTCTCTTCGCGGTTGGTCGAATGCAGCACCACGCCGTAGAGTCCGTGGCTCATCTGCACTTCTTCCCCGTTGAGTTTTGCCGTCGGCAGGTTGAGGTTGGCGTTGTCGAGCATTGCGAATACGTTCTGGAAATCCCCCATCACGTTGCTCGCAAGCGCCAACAGGCGTTCTTCCTTTTCCGTCAACACGTGCGCCTTGCTTTTGGCGATTTTGCGGAGTCTATATTCGTATTCGGCAAAATCGGGATCGTCGATGAAACTCTGCAGCGTCTTTTCGTCCAATGCGGTGAGCTCAGGTTCCACAAAAGCAACTTTTGCAAAAACCTGCGAGAACATACCGATCACCCGTGCCTGCGCCGACGTATATTTGGCAACGCGCAAGTCCTCGTCGTGACGAAGATGGGCGTAGAGGTATACCATCTCCAAACGTCTTTCCATCTCGTCCATGCGTTTGAGACATTTGAGCAAGGTTTCCTTTTCGTGCAACTTCCCGTAAAAGACGGAAACGTCGTAGTTAAGGCAAGTCGCCTCTAAGTCCTTAAACTCCTTTTCCCAAGCCTCGTCGGAAGGGAAAATATCCGACGTTTTCCATTTCATATTTTCCGCAACTTCTATTCTTTCCATAATCATTCTCCTGATATTTTTTCGATTTCAACGCATACATGGTATGCCCGTTTTAGTTTTTGAAACTGTGAATGGGGGCAGGAATACTGCCGCCGCGATGGATGAGGCGGGAGGAGTCGCACTCGTGCACGGGCATGATGGGCGCTCTGCCCAACAGTCCGCCGAAGTTGACCTGATCCCCTACCTTTTTGCCGATGGCGGGAATGATACGCACCGCCGTCGTCTTGTTGTTGATCATGCCGATCGCCGCTTCGTCCGCGATCATGGCGGCAATGGTGGTTGCGGGCGTGTCGCCGGGAATGGCGATCATGTCCAACCCCACGCTGCAAACGCAAGTCATCGCCTCCAACTTATCGAGGGTGATCTTGCCTGCCTCCGCCGCGCGAATCATACCGATGTCCTCGGACACGGGAATGAACGCACCCGAAAGCCCCCCGACGCGCGAGGATGCCATGACGCCCCCCTTTTTCACCGCGTCGTTGAGAAGGGCAAGCGCCGCCGTCGTGCCGTGACCGCCCACCGTCTCGACGCCGAGCTCTTCCAAAATCGCCGCCACCGAGTCGCCGATTGCGGGCGTGGGCGCCAAGGACAAATCCACGATGCCGAACTGTGCATTCAGGCGTTTCGCCGCTTCTTTGGCGACGAGCTGACCCGCCCTCGTAATCTTGAACGCCGTGCGTTTGATCATCTCTGCCGCTTCCGTCAGATCCGCATTCGGGATCTGTTCCAACGCGTGTTTGACGACGCCGGGGCCCGAAACGCCGACGTTGACGACCGTGTCCCCTTCGCCGACGCCGTGGAAGGCGCCTGCCATGAAGGGATTGTCCTCCACCGCGTTGCAAAACGCCACCAACTTCGCCGCGCCGATGCCGTCCTGCTCCTTGGTGAGCGTCGCCGCTTCCTTGAACACTTCACCGAGCATCTTCACCGCTTCCATATTGATGCCCGACTTGCTCGAGCCCACGTTGACGGAAGCGCAAAGCCGTTTGGTGCTTGCCAACACTTCGGGAATGGTGCGAATGAATATCCGCTCGTAATCCGCCGTCGCCTTATGTACGAGTGCCGAGTAACCGCCCAAAAAGTCGATGCCGGGCGTTGCCGCCGCCTCGTCCAGCGCCTTCCCCACGAGCGGAGCTTTTTCGGGGAACGCCGCCGTGATGATACTCACGGGCGTGACGGAAACGCGCTTATTGACGATGGGGATCCCGTATTCTCCCGAAAGATCGGAAGCGGTCTTGACGATGTTTTCCGCCTTGCGGCACACGAGATCGTACACCTTTCGCGCCGTCTCCTCCGCGCTGTCACGCACGCAGGAAAGCAGAGAAATACCCATCGTGATCGTGCGAATATCGAGATGTTCCTTTTCCACCATCGCGATGGTGTCTAAAACGTCCTTATTACTGAACATAGGGCACCTCTTATACGGTATGCATGGCGTTGAAGATGTCTTCGTGCTGCATATAGATCGTCATGCCGATCTTCTTCCCCATTTCCGAACATTCCTGTGCGAGCGCAGAGAGTTCTTCCTTGGATTCGGAAAGATCTACGACCATGATCATCGCGAAGTATTTCCCCATGATCGTCTGAGAAATATCCTCGATGTTGACTCCCTTTTCCGCTAAAAACGCGCTGACTTTTGCTATAATGCCCTTGTTATCTTTCCCGGTGACGGTGACGACTGCTCTCATAAATGTTTCTCCTATTCTCTCGTTAAAATCTCAATTCGTACATATTATTTATTGTAAACGAACAATACGCCGAGCGTACCCTTTCCGCAATGGCTGGTGATGATGGAGCCTGCCACCGTTTCAATGACTTCGTCGAAATCGAATATTTCCTTGACTTTCTCTTTCGCCGCCTCGACGAGCTCGGGCTCTGCCGTGGAGTGCGTGATAAAGCAACGGGTCTTGTCGTAGTTGGGGTATTTTGCTTTCAGGTCTTCCACGTATTGTTTGATAAGTACGCTCATTTTGCCCCTATAATTTTTGCCGGGCACGAGCTGACCGTCGTCCATCTCGATCAAAGGGTGGATCTTGAACATACTCGCCACCGTTTTCACCATACCCGAAACGCGGCCGCCCTTGTACAGATATTCCAGATTGTCGGGCACGAAGGAGGTGTTGATCCGCTCTCTCACTTCCAACAAGTCCTCTTCGATTTCTTCCGCGGATTTCCCTGCGTCGCGCAGATCACAAGCGCGCATTACGAGCAAGCCCTGCCCCGAGGAGAGCGCTTTGGAATCGATGACGTGAACTTTGCCGCCGAAACCGCTCGCCGCCTCTTTGGCGAAGTTATACGAACCCGAGCTCTTGGAAGAGATGTTGATATGCACGAGTTCGTCGTAACCTTCCAACTCCTTTTTGAAGAATTCTTCGTATTCCCCGATGCTGGGCGCTGCCGTCTTGGGCAACACGTTCGTCTTTGCCACGAACTCGAAAATGTCCGTCGGCGTAATATCCACGCCGTCGTGATACGTCTTATCGCCAAGGTTTACCACCATCGACATAATGCCGATATTCCTTTCTTCGACGATTGCGTTCAAATCGCAAGTGCTGTCCGATGTAATTCTTACTGCCATAATAATGTTTCTCCTTACTATCCAATATAGGTTTATTTCAAATTCACTTCCACCAAAAGAAGAGAATGTCCAGAAATTCTTTGTTGTCTACCGCCCATTGACTCACGACGCCCTGTACGTCAGTCGCCTTGTATAAAGCTCCGTTAAGGTGCGAGCCGCCCCATTCCTGATAACGACTGTCCACGCTGTTCAGGCGGTTGTCGCCGAGAAAGAAAATCTCTCCTTCCCCGACCGTGTATTCGTGAAAATCGTAATCCGTTTCATCTCTGCCGGGCACGCCGCCGTAATAGGCGTACGGCTCGTCCAACGGGACGTATTCGTCCGTCCCCGCATAACAGATACTGATTTGCCCGTCCGTACATTTTACCTTATCTCCCTCTACCGCGATCAGACGTTTGATGAGAAAGTCGATAGAATTCCCCTTCGAATCTTTCAGACCATACTTCCCCACGTTGACGACGATGATATCGCCGCGTTCCAGCCCCTTGCCCTCTTTTACGAGCTTCATCGTCAGCGTATCGCCGTCCTGCAACGTCTGACACATCGAAGAACCGGACACTTCCACCCGTCCGAGCGCATTGTTCACCCACACGCGGAACCCGATGAGCGCCACGAACAACACCGCTATGACGGTATAGAAAATGGCGTCGCTACGTTTCCTGCGATAATTTTCGGCAGATCCGCCGTCCACGGGCTCGATTTTCTCTTCGCCTCGTTCTTCCTGCAATTCTTCTCCCATAGTTTCACCTCAAAGCCAAATGATGTTGGTCACGGAGAACTCCTGTTCTTCCCCCGCGCAATCAAAGACGAGCGCGCTCCCCAAGGAGAAATTCTCCAAGGTATAGCCGCATTTTTCGCCCTTGAAATCGTCCGCTTGCAGAATGATGCGTTTCCACTTGCCGCCCCCCTTAACTTCCACTTCGCAAGTGTAGCGCTCCTCTTCCGTCTCTACGTCGGCGACTTCGATGGAGACGCGCAAAGTCTGCGTCTCCTTGGTATACGCGTCGAATTCCAGCATGGCGTTTTCCTCGGGCACGTAACGGGGCGAGCTGATTTTATACGTACGGATCCCACCCACCGAGTAGGCGCCGCCGATGTCGCCGTAGCCGATCGACGTCTTGGGAATGGCTTCCTTATCGAGGAAGATGCCGCCGATCGCCGACGCTTCGTAGTTGGCGATGCCGAAACAGTCGATATCTTTGCCCGAAAACAGGTGACGACTACGCACGGCGCGAGGGTTGGGGTTTGCCAACCGCTTGCAGACGATTTTGGACATCACGCGGAACCCGTTGATATATTTTGCGTACGCGTAGACGTACGCCGCGTCCGCCCCCTCGAAGGGCTTGACTTTGCAAGTCAAAACGCCGTCCTTGACCTTTCTGCCCGGCGTGCTGAACACGCAATGCCAGTCGCGATAGGTGGAACGGGTCTTGATATCCGCCTCCGCGTAAAATACGCCGGCTTCTTCCAAAATCCCCTCCTTGTCGCAATCCACTTCAATCTCCAACTCGTCCCCGTTTTGTTGCACGGAAACGTTGAGGGTATCGGGCACGTAAATTTCCCTGCCCTTCAAATTCCTTTCCAAAAACAGCGCCATGTCCGTCAGACTGTTCGGGCCGATGCAAGCCCCCGTATCGAGGGAGTAGCTCAACGCGTTGCCTTCGGACGTACCGATGCGGGAATAGGTATCGTAGGCTCTGTCGCAATCGAACTCGTGGTCGCGCATCGCGCAAAGCATCAGTACGGGACACTTTACGTAGGGCGCGTAGGATTGCGCTTCTACCGCCGCGATATAGCGATGGCAATCGTCACTCAGATGATAGGCGGTGTTTACGCCGAATTTGGCGACGTTCAAAAAGGAACGCCAACCCGCCGCATTGATGGGAATCCCACATTTCACGTCGGGGGAAAGCATAGTCTGCCACGCGATCTCGCCCCCCTTGCGTACGCCGATGACGCCCACGCCTTCGATATCTTTTCTGGATTTCAGATAAGCGAGCGAATACAGCGCCACGTACGTCCATTCAAACCACGAAGTCTCGTCGGGCTCCACGCCCCCGTCGAGGTCGTATAAGCCGCGTGCCGTCTCGTATTTGCCGTAGGAAAGGGACGGAGGATACGACGTACGCAAAGTATCGGCGGAATCCGTACTCATTTTCCCTGAATAGTCGGGCACGAGTACCGCATAGCCTTGGTCGATGAAATACTCCATGAGTTCCTCGTCGTACGTTTGTCCTGCGTCGGGCAAAAACAGAACGGCGGGGAATTTCCCCTCGCCCAGCGGTTTGCCAAAGCGCGCGTAGATGCGGACCTCACCGTCCGCCACCCGACGTCCCGAATAGAGCAAATGACTGAACGCGCAGTTGCCGCGTACTTCGTCCCCCCATTCGTACGGGTCCAACGGCGAGTGGGTATTAAATTTTTTCCATAAGGATATCGCGCTTACGATCATATCTTTCCTTTCTCCCCTTTTCAAGACGGAAAATTTTTCCAAGACTTTTTTTGTAATTTTATAAAATTCTTTCCAAAAGCCCTTGCATTTACCATCAAAAAAAGGTATAATAATTGAGCTATCAAAAAACGGACGCAAAAAACGTCTATTCTACTTTATTATACACCATTTCTCGCAAGAATGCAAGGAAGTTTTTAATAAAAGCGGAAAATTTTTATGAAATAAAAATAAGCAAACGCTTTTTCATGGAGATTCTTATGGGATTTTGTAGTTTTTCCAAGGATATGGACAACGGATTGACCATCATCGACAACAAATTCATCACGAAATATCTGCCCGAAGCGGACGATTTTGCCGTAAAAGTCTATCTTTACGGCTTGTTTCTCTGCCAGAATCGAGGGTCGGACTTCTCCGTGCACTCCATGGCGGAAGTGTTGAAAACCACCCCCGAAGCAATTCAGGAGGCGTTCGCCTTTTGGGAGGACTACGACCTCGTGGAGATCTTGGCTCGCGAGCCCTTTACCGTGCAATATCTTCCCGTGCGCACCGCCGTGGGCAGACCCAAGAAGATCCGTTACGAAAAGTACGCCGATTTCAACAAGGAATTGCAACGCAAGATGCAAAAGGTGGGGAAATTCGTCTCCGCCGGCGACTACGTGAAATATATGCACTTTTTGGAGGAGAACTCCATGCAACCGCAGGCGTTCCTGCTCGTCACGGAATATTGTATCACCAAACAGGGGGAAACCGTCTCCCCTTCCTATATCTTCAATAAGGCGAAAAAACTCATTCGACAAGGGCTCACCACCTACGAGCAGGTGGAGAAAGAACTCTCCAACTACAACGCCCACGAAGGCGACCTTTTGGCGGTATTTGCGGCAATGAACGCGTACATGCATACCCCGGACGAGAATGAATACGAACTTTACAAGAAGTGGACGGAGGAGCTCGGCTTTGCGAAAGAAGGCGTTTTAGCGGCGGCAAGAAAACTGAAAAAGGGCTCGATGACGGGGCTGGATCTGAGCCTTTGCGAGCTCGCGGAAAAGGGCAAAACGCAGACAGCGGAAGTGGAAGCCTACCTCGCCGAACGGGAAATTTTGGCAAACCTCGCCTTCCGCATCGGCAGAAAACTCGGCGTCAAGGTACAAAATCCCGCGCCCTATATCGACGAATACGTCGAAAAATGGTACGTCTACGGGTTTGAGGAAAGCTCCCTTTTGGACCTTGCGCTCTTTTGTATGCGTACGGAACGCGGCGATTTCAACTCCCTGCACGAGTTGGTGGAAACCCTCTTCCGCGAAGGGATCGTATCCGTGGACGGAGTCAAGGACTATCTCAAAGAAAAGAACGCCGACCTCAAACTGTTTGGCAAACTCCGTGAAGTGTGCCCCTCGATCAAGAACAACGCCACGAATCTGTCGATGCTCGCCACGTGGAGGGCGTGGAAATTCAGCGACGAGATGATCTTGGAAGCGGCGAAACGAAGCGTCGGAAGCGCCAATCCCATCCCCTATATGAACAAGATCTTATCCGACTGGAAACGGCAGCAAATTTTTGCGATCAAGGATATCCCCGAAAGTAAAACGACGGGGGCAGGTACGAGTTCAACGCAAAATTCGCGTAGTTTTGCCAACCCGATGATCGAGGCGATTAACGCCAAGGCGGACCGCGAACGATACTATGCGCTCCTTCGCGAGAAGGCGCTCAGCCGCGCCGATAAATTCACCGCGCAAGCCAACAAGAACAAGCGGTTCAAGGAGGTTACGAGCGAACTTTCGAAAATGGAGATTGCGCTCGCCAAAGCGGAGGTTTTCGACCCGACGAAGCTCCCCGCGCTGACGGAAGAAAAGGCGAAACTTTTACAAGAGCGAAGGGAGATTTTGCATTCGTTGGGAATCGACGAAGCAGACCTTCAACCTCAATACGCGTGCGTGCGGTGTTCGGACACGGGATTTTTGCCGAGCGGCGTAGCATGCAACTGTTACAAAGCGAATTAAAGGAAACTTTTTTGAAGTTTTTTTGAAAAACGGCATGAAAACGCTTGCTTTTTTTGTCAAAATGAAGTAATATAATT
Organism: Clostridia bacterium; assembly: GCA_017626135.1. Classification (GTDB taxonomy): domain Bacteria; phylum Bacillota; class Clostridia; order Christensenellales; family Borkfalkiaceae; genus Scatosoma. Next base: position 16,099 of record JAGAJI010000032.1, read on the forward strand.
AGGCGTTGTGTGAACGCCTACTATGCAGAGATGTCTGAGTGGTTTAAGGAGCACGATTGGAAATCGTGTGTAGGCCTGAAACCTACCGGAGGTTCAAATCCTCTTCTCTGCGCCAAAAAAAGACACCCCCTTGGGGTGTCTTTTTTTGGCGCAGAACGAGCTTGCAGAAACTCCGAATTATCGGAGGTTCATGCGAGGAGAAAAGCGTGCATGCTTCCCCTCTTCTTCGTCTTTCTCCTTTTCGACGACGCTTTGTTGCGCAGCAACAATATGCTCTTCTCTGCGTCCTTCGGGCGCAGAACGAGCTTGCAGAAACTCCGAATTATCGGAAGTTCATG
>JAGAJI010000033.1 GCA_017626135.1 Clostridia bacterium
AAAAATTTGTTAATTCTCATAGTGTTTCCTTTTTCTTTTGTCTTTCTTTTTACCTTTATAGTTTATACAAATTTCCCGAAAAAAGCAACCGTTTTGAGAGATAGATTGTAAATTGTCCGACAATTTCTTTATTTTTTGAAGAAATCGAACGCGTTCTCACTTCCAACTGCGCGTTTTCCCCGTCTGATAGCGGATAATAGTAGTCCTCTTTCACGACGCCGCTGAGTTTCTTATCTCCGTTTTGAATCGGCAATACCGTTCCTGCTCTTAGTAAGCATTGCATTTGATAGGCATCGAAAGCGTCGTCGAGCAAGCTCGCCGACCGTTCGTACGTCTGCGGACAGTTCAAAACAGTACAAATCAACGTCATTCCATTCCGTTTCGCCGCCGTGACGAGACATCTGCCCGCCTCTTTTGTATACCCCGTTTTCACGCCGATCCCCCCGTCGTAATGATAGAGCATTTTGTTCTTGTTTTTCCAGTTTTTCGGCGGGTAGTATTGCGTCGCGACAATCTCCCGAAAGGTAGGATTTTTCATAGCGTAACGGGTGATATAGCTCAAATCCCTTGCCGTCGTGTAATGATTTTCGGCAGGTAAGCCATGCGGGTTGGAAAAACGGGTATGCAAAGCCCCTGCCATCTGTGCCGTCTCGTTCATCTTCGAGGAAAAATTTTCCAAGCACCCGCCAAACCGCAACGCCAACGCCGTCGCGCAATCGTTCCCCGAGCGAAGCATCAATCCGTAAAGCAACTCTTCCACGGTGCAATTTTCTCCTGCTTTCAAATAGACGGAAGAACCTTCCACACCTGCGGCATCGCTTGGAATTGTAACACTTTCCTGCAAATTCTCACATAACCGTAAAACGGTAGCTGCCGTAGCGATCTTCGTCGTACTCGCCATGGGCAATCGCAAATCTCCGCGCGATTCGTAAAGCACACGACCCGTGGTCAGCTCCATGACGCACTCCGCTTTTCCGTGCGTGTATTCTTCCGCGCTTGCCTTTTGCGTCCAGACGAACGGATAGGTGCACATATGCACACATAGGCATATAAGGGATAGGAAAATAAACGAATACTTCCGCATCGCTCAGTCTTTCGCCATGATATCGTGTACGATTTCCCCTGCTCGTTCAATCAGATTGTCGATGGGTTCCTCCGTAATCTTCAAGATGCGGCAAGTCTTCCCGTCGTCGACGAGAAATCCCAAAGGTTTCATGCTGACGACTGCACCGCTCCCACCTGCAAACGGGAAAGCGTCCGTCTCTTTGATTACCTTGACGTCTCCGTATTCTCCCCCTCCCGTCAGATTGCCCAAAGTTACTTTGGAAAAGGGAATGACCTGACATCCGCTCGCCGTGACGATCGGCTTTCCGATCACCGTATTGACGTCCGCCAGAGAATCCAACTTCTCCAAAGACGCCCCAATCAAGTTGTTGATTTTTTGATTTTTGTCTGACATAGTACCTGAATTTTCTCCTTTACCGATTTGAAAAGGTTCCGCAACAGAATAAAAAGGTTGAAACGAATGACGAAATTCAAGGAAATCCGCAAAACGTCCCCTTCGCGCAACCATAGATTGTTGCTCAATTTTTCTTTCTTTCCCCCTTGCGATAGGAAATAAATGCGGAAAATCGCTTGCGCCAACGATACGTATAATAGATACTCCGCACCCGTTTCCGCCGTAATATCCAAGGATTTTAGACGAAAAGTACGCATGATGGAAATGCGTTTGCGCTCGTTCTCCATATCGGAATACGGCAACAAAATCGCCTTTCGCGGCGATACGTGAATGGCAAGTCCGCCTCGATAGGTCGCCATATAGCCTCCAACGATCCGCAGAAATTTGTAGACTTTGACGGCAAAGGCAAGTTTTCGACCGTTCATATCGTATAGCGCATCCATTTCCAGATAGATGGGAAAGAATAGCAACAGGAGCACGCCGAGAACGCTGCCCCCTATCACGAAAAACGACCTGTCCATATCATCAATATGGGCAGGTCGCTATAAACTATGTACTTTTTTGAATGAATGGTTATTGAATTTTGATAATTCCGTCTTCGATATCCTTCAAGAAATCGGGCAGTTCAAATCCGTCCATGGATTTAGGCGCTTTGCGCTCGGCATCGGCTGCCGCCGTTTCGGCTTCCGGCAATAAATCGGGATCTTCGTCGGGATTATATACGTCCTTCTCGTAAAGATATGTACTGCCGTCTTCCTGCACGGCGCTCAACGAGGAAATTTTCGCCATGAGCTCGTCGTAATCGGGAAGTTCTTTCAAGGAATGCAACTTAAAGCGTTTGAGGAAGTTGTCCGTCGTCGCATAAAGCGTAGGACGACCGGGCGAATCCTTTCTTCCGCAAGGCTCGATCATTTCCAGACTTAAAAGGGTCGTGATCGCGTAGTCGCTGTTCGTGCCGCGAATCGTTTCCAACTCCGTACGGGTGATGGGTTGTTTGTAAGCGATAATTGCCGCACATTCCAAAATCGTTCTCGTGAATTCCTTTTCGCGAATGGGCGTAAGCACCAAGGAAATGGTATCTTTATAGTCGGGGTTGGTCGCAAACTGCAATTTGTGATTAAAATTGAGCAAACGGATCCCGCAATCCTCCGAATATTTCTTCTCGAGCTGTCGAATCGCCGTATCTACGTCGCGTTTGGATACGCCCAGCTTTTCACGCAATAAGTCTACGGGAACCGCATCTCCGGACGCAAACAAAATCCCCTCAATTATATTCGTCAATTTCTCCAATTTCTTCGTCCTCCTTCTTGTCGGGATTTCTCTTAATCGTAATCGTCGAGAACAGATCTTCCTGTTCTACGAAGATAAATTGATGTTTCAAAAGCTCCAAGAGTGCCTGAAAAGTCGTTACCACCTCGGGAACGCTCGCATTTTCGTCGAATAAAGACTCGAATTGCATGGAATCCTGCAGGGCGATCCTCTCCCGAATGTATTTGATTTTATCCCGTACGGTATATACGTCGCGGGGAATTTCACGGGGAGGCGGCGCTTCGCGACGCTGTGTTTCCAGACGTACCATCATCTTGGTGAACGCCTTCATCAGTCCGTCCAACGTCATATCCCCATACTGTACTTGCGTTGCGGAAAACTCCTTGTCGGGTTCTTTGAATATGTACCCCACCGTTTCACGCTCCCGCAATTTCTTGGTGGTCTGATATTCTTCCAGCGCCTCGATCAATTCGCGTTCGGGATTGTAGGTGCCGTCGGTGAAGTCGTCGTTATCTTCCCACCCGTACTCTTCGTCGGGCGGCGGCAACAGACGTCTGGCTTTGATATCAATGATCGTCGCCGCGATGGACAGATATTCGCTCGCCTTATCGAGGTCAATAAACGGAAGTCCCTTCATATACGCCAGGAACTGTTCGGTTACCTGGGACACGAATACGTTTTTAATCTCGATTTTCTCTTGGTTGATCAAATACAGCAACAGATCGAGCGGGCCTTCGAAATTGTCGAGCACCGTCGTGTAATCTACTTCCGTTTCAAAATTTTTAACAGAATCTACCGTTAATTTTTCCATGAAAACTCCCTTATACAAATAAACTGAAAATCCAGTTCCAAAGCAACGTGATCGGCTTTCCGAAAAAGTCCGTCGCAAACGTCAACGCGTAGCCGAGAATATCGATATATCCTAAGAAAGATATACGACTTGCAAATATATGCACAAAAATCAAGCCCATCAAAATATAATATCCGTAATCGCGCAGGAAACGATAAATCTTCCCTCTCGTCGTATTCACGGCGTCCACGATGCGGAATCCGTCAAGCGGATAAAAAGGCAAAAGATTGAATACGCAAAAGCTCAACGAACAAGCGAATAAGCTCCAGAACAAATACGTCAAAAATATTTCCAGGTACGTGCCGGACACAAGGGGGCAAACGTATATGGCGATGACCAAATAGAGCGGATACAGGACGAACGCCATCACGTAGTTCATCAATACCCCTGCCGCCGAAGTCCATAAACACCCTTTTCGAAAATTGTCGAAATTGTTAGGATTGACGGGAACGGGTTTTGCCCAACCGAATCCTGCCAAGGCAAACATCAGAATTCCCAAGGGATCGAAATGTTTGAGTGGATTCAAAGTCAACCTGCCTGCATATTTGGCGGTAGAATCCCCGCATTTATACGCCGCAAACGCGTGCGCAAACTCGTGAAAGGTCAAAACGACTGCCGCCGCAATAAATTGTGCTAAAATAGCGATAAAATAGTCCATACTATATAAATTATAGCATATTCTTGCAAAAATTGCAAGTGCGCAAGGTGTTGATTTTATGAAAAATACTTAATTCCTTACCCTTTTTTGACGAAAAGTTTTTCCGTCTTATTTTTTCAACCGTTCGGGAATGACGTCGTTCCGATTCAGGTCCTCATAGCTCTGCGGACGAACGATATATTCCGCCTTCCCCTCGTGTACCAACACGCAGGGCGGGATCATATTGCGGTTGTAGTTCATCGCCATGGAATAGTTGTACGCACCCGTGGAAAGGATCGCAAGAATATCGCCGCTCTGCGCCTTGGGCAGGGAGACGTTGACTGCGATCATATCGCCGCTTTCACAGCATTTCCCTGCGATCGATACGAGTTCCGTGCACGCTTCCGTCGCCCTGTTCGCAAGAATCGGCGTGTATTTGGACTCGTACAAAGCGTAACGGGGATTGTCGAACATACCGCCGTCGATCGCCACGTACTTTTTGACCCCGGGGATTTCCTTGATTGCACCGACGGTATACAGAGTAACCCCGGCTTCCCCGACGATCGAACGACCGGGTTCGATCAGAAGGAAGGGCTCCTGCATATCGTGCTCCTGCGCCTTTCTTTGCACTTCTCCGATGAGCGCTTCCAAATATTCCGCATACCCTTCGGGAGGGATCTTTCTGTCCTCGTCCGTGTACCAAATCCCGAATCCACCGCCGAGGTTGAGCGTCTCCATCGTGAAACGGAGCTTTTCTTTCATTTCCGCGGCAAAATCCATGACTTTGGTCACGGCGATGACGAAGGACTCCTTTTCAAAGATTTGCGAGCCGATGTGGCAATGATACCCCGCGAGTTTGACGTTCTTCTTCGTCAACGCGTACGCCGTGATTTTTTCCGCCGTACCGTTTGCGATGGAGAAACCGAACTTGCTGTCCGTCGTCGCCGTCTGTACAAAGGCGTGCGTGTGTGCTTCTACGCCGGGATTGATGCGGAGTAAAATCGTCTGTACCATCCCACGTTTTGCCGCTTCGGCGTCGATTTTGTCGATTTCGGAATAGGAGTCGGCGACGATGCAACCGATTTTCGCATCCAGAGCCTCTCCGATTTCATAGTCGAGTTTGTTATTTCCGTGCATATAGATTTTTTCGGCAGGGAACCCTGCTTGCAAAGCGGTATACAATTCACCGCCCGAAACGACGTCAACGCCGATGTTTTCCTGATCGGCGATGCGGTAGATCGCCTGGCAGGAGAAGGCTTTGGACGCGTAGAGCACGAGTCCGTTTCCGTCGTATTTCTTCAAAATTGTATCGCGGTATACGCCCATCATGCGACGAATATACGCCTCGTCGAATACGTAAAGCGGCGTGCCGAATTGCTTTGCCAACGAGACCGCGTCTGCGCCGCCGATTTCCAGATGTCCGTCTTGATTGATTTTCAAAGTGTTTCTCTCATTCATTCGTGAAATACCTCTAAAATACTATAAAAATATTTTAGCAGATTTTATCGAAAAATGCAACGAATGCAACCCCTTTTTTCAAGGAAAAATCCGCCTTTGCGAAAAAAACTTCGCAAAGGCGGAATCCGTTTTATCAACCGTTCCAGTTTCGTGCAATTTCCTGCAAGCGGTCAAAGATATTCGCTTTCCGTACGCTTTCCATGGCGAGCAGATCCACTCGGTCTACTTCCACGCCCTCTCGGAACAAAATCATTTCTCCCACCCGTTCCCCCTTCTCGATGGGCGCGGCGGTTCTGTCAAAATGCGCTTCCACCTGATACTTGCTCGTTTCCCCTCGCTTTTGCAGGGAATACATCGAGCGCGACGGGCAAACGTTCACCGTTTTTTCCTTACCGCCCGACACGGGAAGGGGCTGCTCAATCGCCGTATTCTCTTCCACGACGAGGGCGTTCGTGTAATTCGCAAACGCATAATCAAACATCGTCCTGACGTCGTCGAAGCGGTTGGAGCTCGTCTCCTCCCCGATTACGACGGAAATAATACGCAAATCGTTGCGTTTTGCCGTTGCCGCCAGACAAAATCCCGCCTCGTTGGTAAAGCCCGTCTTCCCGCCGTCGCATCCGTCGTAAAACCGTACGAGTTTGTTGGTGTTGGAAATCTCCGTATATCTCCCCTTGGGATGTTCGAATTTATCCATCCAGACCTTCCCGAACTCATAATATTTCTCGTGTTCAAGCAAACTCCTAAGCATGATTGCAACGTCCTTCGCACAGGAATATTGCGGTTCTTTCGGAAGCCCCGTACAATTCGCGAACAACGTATCTTCCGCGCCGATCTCCTGCGCCTTGTCGTTCATCTTATCGACGAAAAGAGCCTCGCTTCCTGCGATCCGTTCCGCCATCGCCACGCAACTGTCGTTTGCCGAGCAGACGACGATGCTCTTGATGAGGTTATAGACGGAATATTTCGCATTCGCTTCCAAAAACACCTGCGAACCTCCCATCGACGCAGCGCGCTCACTCACGCAAATTTCCTCGTGGATATCCAAAGTTCCTTCCTCGATTGCGTCGAACGAAAGCAACAGCGTCATGATCTTACACATACTCGCGATGGGCAAACGCTCTTTCTCGTTGTAGGCATACATCGGCGTTTTCGTCGAAAAATCCATCATATACGCCGATTTTCCGCGCGTATGCAACGCATCTTTGGCTACCGCGTCCACGGAAATGCAAGCGTCCTCCTCACAGGCAATTTCATAGGCATAGCTCGCCGCCTTATCCTCGACGTTTGTAACCACGTTTGTGCCGAGACTGCATAAGATCGCCGCGCCTATCATCCATTTCCCTAACTTTTTCATGTCTCCCCCCCACGTCTGCTATGTCAGACATAATAATTATGTGTGAAATAGCACTCTTTATTCACGGATCATTCTTTCGATATCGATTCCATACCCCCGCGTGGGATCGTTGATAAATACGTGCGTGACCGCCCCCACCAACTTATCTTCCTGTAAAATCGGACTTCCGCTCATTCCTTGTACGATTCCGCCCGTTTCGGCAATCAATTCCTCGTCGACGATTTTAATCACGTAATTTTTATTTTCTTTATTGAGGCGATCCACTTTTACGATTTCAATTTCGTACCGTTTGGGTTCCACGCCGTTGACGGTCGAGTAGATATAGGCACTCCCCGGTTTCGCATCGTCGGAATCGACGACGGCAATCGTCAAACCCTTCAAAGAAAATTCCTTGGAGACTTTCCCAAAGATGCCGCAATCGCAGAGTTTATCGGCATTTCCGAGCGGTTTATCGTTCAAAAACAGACCGCGAAGCTCACCTGCTTTGCCGCGTACGCCTTTGCTGACGCCTATGATATTGCAGGAGAATACCACGCCGTTGGAAATCTCCATGGCTTGGTTGTTTTCCCCGACGACGGAATGTCCCAACGAACCGAACCGCCCCTTTTTATCTACGTAGGTGACGGTACCGATCCCCGACACGCTTTCCCGTACCAGCACCCCGATTTTATAGCGGTTGGTCAGCTTTTCCTTCACCGCTTGCAGGCGGAAACGCAGGATTTCCCCCTTTCTGACGACTTCGTACTCCATCGTCTTTCCCTTGCTTTTCTCGACGATTTCGTTGAGTTGCGCAATCGTTTCCACGGGAATTCCCCCTGCTTTCCGAATCATATCTCCCACGCGAAGCCCCGCTTCCTGCGCCGGAGCGCAAACGCCGCCCTCCGTCGTAATTTCGCTAAGCCCGATCACCTGCGCGCCGCCCGTTTTCAAAGTAAACCCCGCCGACATGCCGCCTACGTACACCGTAGATTCTTCGGCAACCGCCCTGACGGAGCCAACGCTTCCGAACGCAAACGTTATGGATAACGCGGCGCCGATAAAAAAAATACTCGATTTGCGCATATTCCCTCCATACTGAAAATAATTTGCGCAAAGCGAGTATTTCTTATTCACTATTATAAAATATTAGAAAAATTAGACGGTCGCCTTATATTCTTTTGCCTGTTTCAACAGTTCTTCCGCGTGTTTCAAGGCAAACTCGTCTCGATCGGTACCTCCGAGCAAACGTACAATCTCCTTCGTTTTCTCCCTTTCGTCGAGCGCATACACCTTCGTGAGGGTTTTTCCTTCGTTTTCCTGCTTTTCAATGAGGAACTCGTCGTCGCTCATGACGGCGATCTGCGCCAAGTGGGATACAGCGATAATTTGAGTATTTTTTGCGATGCGTGCGAGCTTTTCCCCCACGACTTTCGCCGTTTTTCCGCTGATTCCCGCGTCGATTTCGTCGAAAATATAGGTGGAAATTTCATTCACGTCCGAAAGTTGGGTTTTCACGGCGAGCATGAAACGACTCATTTCACCGCCGCTGATGATTTTTCCCAACGATTTCATGGGTTCGCCTGCGTTTGCCGAGAACATAAAACATATTTCGTCCAGTCCGTTGGCGTTCGCTCTGCCTACGTCCCCTTCCTCGTACTCCTTAAACGCAATCTCAAACTGCGCGCTGGCAATATTCAGCGTTTTCAGCTCGTCCGTGACTCGTTTGCAAAAAGCGGCGCCCCGCGTTTTGCGAAGTTCGGTCATCTTTTTGCAAAGGGTGTAGATCCTCTTTTCCAACTTGGATTTTTCCGCCGTCAAAATCGCGTATTGCCCTTCGCAATCGGAGAGCAACTCGTATTCCGCCGTGATCTTTTCCAAATACGCCTGAATTTCCGAAATATCCGCGCCGTACTTGCGTTTCAACCCGTGGATCAAATCCAGACGGGCTTCCGTTTCTTCCGCTTCCCGTTCGTCGAAATACAGTTCGTCCGCCAAATCGGATAAAGTCTGCGCGATATCGTCCGCATCGCTCGCCACGCTCTCCACCTTTTCGTAGAGTCGTTCGTATTCGGCGTCGATACGGGAAATGCCCGAAAGCGCACGTTCCGTCACCCGCAAGCCGTCCAGCACGCCGCCCTCGCCCGAGAGCGCCTGTATTCCTTCACGAATGGCGGAAATGATCTTTTCCAAATTGTTGATTTTATTGCGTTTTACGAGCAGTTCCTCTTCTTCCCCGTCCTTCAAGTCGGCGGCTTCGATCTCCTCGATTTGGAAATGCAGGATATCCAGTCGGCGCCCGCGCTCCTTTTCGTCGCCGCCGAGCAAGGCGATTCGCGCCTCCACGTCCTTTTTGTCCTTCAAAAGCTCGGACAATTCGGATTTCAAGGGGAGTAATTCCGCCCCGATCACGCCGTCCAACGTCTTCAATTGATTGCTTTCCTTCAAGAGGAAAAAATGCTCGCTTTGTCCGTGTACGTCCACGAGACTGTCGGTCACGCTGCGTAGCATCGCCGCCGTCACCGCATTCCCGTTGATTTTTATGGAGCTCTTCCCTGCTTCCGTGAGTTTTCGGGAAATGATAATCTCACCATCCGTGTCAATATCCATTTCACGGAGGGTCGCGATTGCCTTCGAGGACTCGGGCAAAAGAAATTCCGCCTTTACCATACATTCCGATTCCCCGTAGCGAATCATGGAGCGGTCGGCTTTTGCACCCAGTACGAAATTGACGGAGTCCAAAATCACCGACTTTCCCGCGCCGGTTTCCCCGGAAAGCACGTTCAAGCCTTCTCCGAATTGAATGTCCGCCCGTTCAATGAGGGCTACGTTTTTAATGGCAAGTTTGGATAACATAGCAGGTCTTCTTCCCGATTACTTCAAAAATTCCGCAAGTTTATTGACGACGTATTCTGCGCTTTCCTTGTCCGCGCAAACGATCAAAAGGGTATCGTCCCCGGCTACCGAGCCGACGATCTGCTCGTAATTGAGCTTGTCTACGATCGCGCCGGCGTTCGCGCCGTTGCCCGCCAACGTCTTTACGACGATGAGGTTTTGCGCGGCTTTCACTCCGATCACGCAATCGCGGAAAAGACTTCTCATCTTGGGAGAAATCTCACCTTGCGCCTCGTTTATATATGCGTAACGGTATTTTTTCTCAATCCCCGCCACCTTAAAGAGGTGCAAATCGCGAATATCTCGCGAGATCGTCGCCTGCGTTACGACGTGATTGAGTTTATTGAGCTCGGCGCAAAGTTCTTCCTGCGTTTCAATTTCCTGTTGCGAAATGATTTCCAAAATTTTCGCGTGTCTGACTGATCTTAACATATCCGATTTTCTCCTGTTGTGATTTTATATTCTGATTTATCCGTTTAATTTATTTCTTACACGCGCAAAGAAATCCACGTCGTCCTTCACGGGGAAGTCCGCGGTAAACGGAGCTTTTTTGACGTGAAGTTCCTCGCCTTCCGACAGCGCGGCGAACACGTTTCCGTCCGCCAGCACGTTCGCCCTTCCCTTTGCGATTTTCACCTGAAATTCATCGGCGCTGGAAAAGACGATGGGCCGCGCGCGCATGGAAAAGGCGCAAATCGGCGTCATCATAAACACGGGCACTTCGGGGGTCAGAATGGCGCCGCCCGCCGAAAGAGAATAGGCGGTAGACCCCGTGGGCGTGCAAATCAACACGCCGTCGCCGGCAATCAATTCCCTCCCTTCGTTTGCGGAAAACTCCACTTTCAGAATTTGAGAGTTGCTCATCGCCGTGGGATGATTGTCCCGTTGTACGGCAATTTCATTCAATGCGTAATACGACTTGCCTCCTACGGTGACTTCCAACAAACTACGTTTGACGATTTTACAGCTCCCCCGTCCCAAAGCAGAAAGCAAATCCTTCACGTCTTCCCATTCGTTTCTTTCGTATTCCGTCAAGAAACCGAGCGTTCCATAGTTGATCCCGATGATCTTGATTCCCTTTTGTGCGGCAACGACCGCCGCGTGTAAAATCGCCCCGTCTCCGCCGAGCACAATCACGACGTCCACGCCTTTCACCTCGGTATGCGTGGAGAAAAAGAGAGTATCGTGCCCTGCCCTTTCCAGAAAACGCCGCATCTCTTCGCGCGTTTTCTCCGTGCCGATTTTATCCATATTGCTAAGTATGCCGATTTTCATCTTATTCCAACTCCCCCGAGGAATTACGTCTGACAAAACACTTAATTTCTTCCAACACTTGTTTCGTCGGTTTCGCTCCCTCGTACTGCGGTTTACAATGGAGTATATATTCTACGTTTTTTCCCTTACGAACGGGCGCGTTGACGATCCCGTGCGGATATAAACCGTTGTCCGTCAAATACCCGAGCACCTTTTCCACGATGGCAGGATGGGCGGACGGCGTGACGATACCGCTCTTACCGATGTGTTTCTTTTCACATTCAAACTGCGGTTTGATCAATACGAGCGCGCTCCCGTCCGATTTTAAGATTTCCTTGATAACAGGAAAAATCAAGCGCAGGGAGATAAAGCTCACGTCGGTAACGACGCCGTCGATCTCCTCGGGGAAATCCTCTTTCGTCAGATATCGGGCGTTCGTGTTTTCCATTTGGACGATGCGTGCATCCTCTCGCAAACTCTCGTGCAAAAGACTTTCTCCGACGTCGATCGTATATACTTTCTTCGCGCCGTTTTGGAGCAGACAATCGGTAAAACCGCCCGTGCTTGCCCCGATATCCGCAAAAACCTTACCGAAACAGTCAAACCCGAAGGTTTTGAGCGCACGGTCGAGTTTATAGCCGCCGTTGGAAACGAAACGTGTTTCCGCTTCCACGAACGAAATCTCGTCCGTCTCTTTGATTTCCGTTTTTGGTTTGATCGGCTTGCCGTTGACGAGCACCAACCCCTTCTCCACAGCCTCCGCCGCTTTGGTGCGCGAGCCGTACTTTTCCGCGAAAAATTTATCCGCTCTCATGATAGTACGCTCCGAATATGCGCCTTGATTTTTTCTTTATCAAGCCCGAATTCGCTTTGGAGCTCTTCCACAGTCCCTTGCGGAATAAAGCGATCCTCATACCCGAAATTCTTGACGCTGCAAAGTGTTTGGCTTTGTACGACCCATTGATCGACCAAGGCGCCGAATCCGCCGCTTAAGACGTTGTCTTCCAAAGTGACGACGTGTCCCCCCTGCAAAGTTTCCAACAACGCGGTATCGAGCGGTTTTACGAAACGTGCGTTTACCACGTTGAAATCGAGATTTTCGGTTTGCAATTCCCGTAAAATTTCCATTGCCGTGCGCAGACACCGCTCGCCCACTGCAAGCACCGTCACCTTCGTCGCGCTTTGATGCAGATATTCCCATGTTCCCAACCGAAGGGGGGCGTCCCCCTTCTCAAAGAGAACTTTACCCGTTCGGGGGTACCGAATGGCGAGCGGATGGGAATAGGTCAGGCTGAATTCCAACGCCCTTTTCAATTCGTCCGTATCCTTGGGCGAGATAATCGTAAGGTTGGGTATGAGAGACAGATAGGAAAGATCGAATACGCCCTGATGGGTCTCCCCGTCCGCACCTGAAATCCCGGCACGGTCGATGCAGAACGTAACGGGCAAATCCTGTCCGCAAACGTCGTGAATCACCTCGTCGAAGGAACGCTGCAAAAAGGTGGAATAGACGGCGTAATAGGGTTTCAAGCCACCTGCCGCCATCGACGCACAAAGCACCGCGGCGTTCTCTTCGCAGATGCCGACGTCCAACGCCCTTTCGGGATACGTTTCAAAGAACTCGCTCAAGCCCAGCGCCTCTTTCATCGCCGCAGCCACCGCGACCACTTGATCGTCGCGCGCCGCCATTTCACATAACTTTTCGCCCAAAACCTGAGAATATTCTCTCTGTTTTGGCGCACCGACGGGAGAAATGCCGTGCGTATCCGTGGGGTGTTCCTCGCTGAATTCGTAGCCCTTGCCCTTTTTGGTTTCGATATGCAAAAGCACGGAAGTCGTGGAAAGCTTGGTCTTTGCCTCGCCCAACGCCTCGATCATTTCTTGCAGGTTATTGCCGTCCTTGACGCCCATATACGCAAGCCCGAAGCTCTCCAACAAGCGAATATTCTCTTCCTTGCCGTTCGTGCGGATCTCGGATAGTACGTCATACATACCACCTACCGTGGGCGAAATGGACATACCGTTGTCGTTCAGAACGATCAATACGTTGGTTCGGACGATTTTTAAGCTGTTCAAGGCTTCGTAGACGAGTCCGTTGTTGAAGGATCCGTCTCCGATATAGGCGATGACGGCGTAATCTTCTTGGGCAAGGTCACGCGCTTTACTCAATCCGATCGCCGCGGAGACGGAAGTCCCTGCGTGTCCGGTATCGTAGCAATCGTAAATACTTTCCTTGCGTTTGGGAAAACCCGAAATCCCCCCTCTTTGACGAAGGGTGGAAAATGCGGAATACCGCCCCGACAACAATTTATACGGGTAGCATTGATGCCCGACGTCGAATACGATTTTATCTTTGGGAAAATCAAAAACGTAAAAGAGCGCGACGGTCGATTCCACCGCGCCGAGGTTGGACGCCAGATGCCCGCCGCATTTGCCGACCGTATCGCATATCGTCGCGCGAAGTTCGTCGCAAAGAGCGGTGAGCTCCGCAAGCGTACGATCCTTTATATTTTCAGGCGATATCCTTTCTAACATGTATACCCAAATCCTAAAAGCAAGTTATTTTTTACGGTTGAGCACCTCGTCGATCATATCGTGCAAAAACGAAGTATCGCCGTCGATACTCTCCAAAGTCGTATGGCAATTTTGCGCGCAAATTTCCGCGCGGAGCTTCGCGCCCTCCAACCCGTACAGCCGCACGCAGGTCGCCTTGTGTTCCCCTTCGTCCTTTCCGACTCTCTTGCCCACATCGTCGAAATTGCCCGTGACGTCCAAAAGATCGTCCGTCATCTGGAACAAAACGCCCAAAAGGGACCCGAAACGCTCCCATTTGTAATAATTTTTACTCTTTTTCAGAACGCTTGCCATAAGCATGGGCGCGAGCAACAGTTTCCCCGTTTTGTGCGCGTAAATGCGCAACAGGGATTCTTCCGTGAGTTCCTCTTGCCCTGCCGCAAATTTCAAATCCGCAGACTGCCCGGCGATCATGCCGTAAACCCCGGCGCATTCGTTCAAAATCATCCCGGCGCGAATATACGCTTCCCCCTTCAACCCCTCGCCAAAGCAGAGGGCATAGGCTTCGTTCAACAGTCCGTCGCCTGCCAGAATCGCATTTGCCTCTCCGAATTGCTTATGATTGCTCGGTTTTCCGCGACGGAAGTCGTCGTCGTCCATCGCAGGCAAATCGTCGTGAATGAGGGAATAGGTATGGATCATTTCCAAAGCGAGCGCAAACGGCAGAATTTCCCGTCTGTCTAAACCCAAAACGTCCGCGCACGCCAACGCCAGAACGGGACGGATCCTCTTGCCTCCGTTCTGCAAACTGTACGCCATACTCTCTCCCAACACGGACGGTTGGGTTTTCAGCGTACGCATATATTCCGCGGCGTATTCTTCAAATTCCGTTCGATACCGCTCGTAACGGATATCGTATTCGCTCACTCCACGCGCCCTCTCTTGTCGATTGCTCTCAAATAAGTATTATACGTCAGCATGGTGATCGTCATCGGTCCAACCCCTCCGGGCACGGGAGTTATGTGTGACGTAATATCTTTGACGTTTTCAAAATCCACGTCTCCGCACAATTTTCCGTTTTCGTCGCGATTCATGCCGACGTCCACGACGACCGCCCCTTCCTTGACCATGTCCCGCGTGACGAATTTTGCAATTCCCACCGCGGACACGAGGATATCCGCCTCACGGCAAATCGCCTTCAAATCCTTGGTGCGGCTATGGCAAACGGTCACCGTCGCATTCGCGTTCAGCAAAAGCATCGCCATAGGCTTCCCTACCGTTTCGCTTCTGCCGAGTATCACGGCGTGCTTGCCTTCCAAGCAAATCCCTTCCCGTTGAAGGAGTTTCATCACGCCGAGCGGCGTGCACGCAACGATTTCCGCTCTGTTCCGCATCAAAAGCCCGAGGTTGTAAGCGGAAAATCCGTCCACGTCCTTTTCTACGGGAATATGTGCGCAAGCGGCTTCTGCGTTCAAATGTCTCGGCAAAGGCAATTGCAACAGAATTCCGTCCACTTCCTCCTGCGTCCCAAGCTTATCCAACAACGCTTCCACTTCTTCCTGCGTGGACGTTTCCGAAAGCTCGTACGTATAGGAACGGATTCCCAGTTCGGCGCAAGCCTTTACCTTATTGCGAACGTAAATTTTGGAAGCAGGGTCCTCGCCGACGATGACGACCGCCAGCCCCGGTTTCCGTTCCAAAAGATCGATTTTTTCCTTTAATTCCGCGCGAAGCTCTGCCGCTATCGCTTTTCCGTCGATAATCTTCATAGGTTCGCTCATTTATTGATGACGCCGGCGAGCACGCCGTTGACGAAATCGGCGCTCGTATCCGTGGAATACTTGCGCGCAAGCCCCGCCGCTTCGGAAACGGAAACGACGTTGGGGATATCGTCGAAGTAACGGATCTCCGCCATTGCGATCAACAAGATGCTCTTATCCGTAGGATTGATACGGTCTGCCCTGTAATGATGGCAGGCGTCCTCGATGCCCGTGATGAGTTCGTCGTAGTGTTCTTCCACCGTCGCCACCAAATCGGCGGCAAACAGCAAATCGTCCTCTTCCAAGGCAAACTGTTTGTAAATTTTCTTCTTTAACTGGTCCAAACAATCCGTGTTGAACTGTTGCGCGAAAATAATATTCAGCGCCGCTTCTCTTGCTGCATTTCTCATAAATCTTCTCTTTTTCTCCGTGCGTATACGACGAAAACCCTTCGCCGTCGTCGAAGGGTATCGCCTATCGTGATTTAGTTATTCTCTTCCGTGAGTTCTTCCTCTTCTTCCTCCCCCTCTTCCTGCTCTTCTTTGTCCGCAGGATCTACGGGGAGTGCGCCGTCGAAGACTACGTCCAGAACGTGCACGTCGACTTCCGCAACTTTGAAGTTGGTCATATTCTCTATGCTCTGTTTGACGGATTGCTGAACCCGATACGCGAGTTCGGGCACGTTGTATCCGTATCTTACAGCCACGGAAACGTCTACGTAGACGCCGTCTTTCTCCACGAAAAAGGAAATTCCGCTTTTTCTACCCAAATGATGAGGGACGGTTCCTTCCACTTCGGCGACTGCGTTCGCTATGATGTCGCCGAGAATGCTTTTGCTGTAAACGATCTTTCCGCTCTTTTTATCGTTAGAGGTTAATTTGAAATTAGACATTCGAAAATATCTCCTTATAATATATCCATTCTATTATAGCACATATTTCCGAATTTTTCTACTGTTTTGAAGTTATTTTTTCAGCTTTTTTTAGGATTCCGCATAAACGGGCATGATGATGACGTTCCCGGACACGATTCCCGTTTCATTTTTCATCATGCTGTAGATGGAAAGCGCCGTATCGTAATTCAATTCCGCCGAATTGATAAACACGTTGACGTTGTCCGAATCTGCGGAAACGGATACCACCGCGTCCGAAAATCCGAGCGATTTGACCATGTTTTCCAAAATGAGTTCCTTCTCCATCGCCGCTACGATTTCCATCTTCATTTCCGTCGCTTCCTCGTACTTTTCGTCCCCCACGTCGTACAGGGCGATGACGCTGTCGAGTTGCACGAGTTCTTCGTTTCTCGTCGTCGTGCGTTCCGAACGGTAGGTCGTGAAATAGTTGGCGACGCTCACTCCGCCGTCCGTCGAACCCGCCGTGATGGAATTTGCAAAAATGAAATTGAATACTGCGGTAACCGCAAGCAACAGCACCAACGACGACATAAGTATAATCTTCTTCTTGTTTGACATGATTTTATCTCCTTTTTACTCTTTTTTCAAATATATTTTCACCGCTTTTTCTTCCGTCCCGAGCGCCGCGGCAACAGCCTCCCGAACGTTCATCACCACGCGCAGATTGTTCGCGCCCTCACACACGACCACGACGCTTTTGGGGCCGTCCTCCGTTTCGTAGACGATCACGTTGGCTTCCCCCACCCCGTCGATCTCTTCGAGCAGCCGCATTACCTTGCGCTCCGTTTCCGTCATTCCAACCGCAGAGGTTGCCGTCACTTCTTCCGTATGAAATATTTGCCAAGCCGAAAATACGAGCACGAGCGCCAACGCCGCCAGCAAGAAGATATCCTTCACCCTTCCGTCTATGCGCTTGAAGAAGTTTTTCAGCGATCCTTTTCCCGTCATCCTATTCAATCAACACCTCGCTGCAATAATTTTTCGTCAGATATTCCCACATTTCCCTTATCGCCTCCTCGCTGATCGGGGTTTTGAGCCCAAGATGAATTGCCGTAATTCGGATTTTTTCGTCGACATAGCGCCCGTCGACGAGCTCTTCCACGTATTCGTAAGAAAGCGTCGCTTCCACGTCCGCTTCGTATTTTTCCCTTAGCTCCGCTTCCAATGCCCTTTCCGTTTCCCGTATTCTCATTTCACTGTAATACTCTATGAAGGCATTTTCCGATTCTATGACTGTTTGCGTAAAAAATCCCTCCGAATTTTTCCCCTTTTCCCAAGGGAACGTCCCCGACTGAAAAAACTGCAATACGGGAGAAATGATCGCCAGAATACAGACCAACCGCGAAACGGCTTTGACGATCCCCGCCGTCTTGCCCTCCGGCAGGACGGCTACCATGATCGCCGACAGAATGACCGCGCCGATGACACTCAACAAATACCCGCTCAAAACAAAACCTCCGATACGCAGACCATGAGCATGATGCTCAAAAAGTAAAGAAACGCCGTAAACAGCAATCCCGCCGTGCAATAATGCAGATTGTCCGCCGTTTCCCCCAAAAAGTCGGAAATTCTTCCGTCCCCGAACGATTGCGTGAGCGCCGCCGTCAATCGCAGGAGCAAATTGACGGAAATCAAAAGGATCAGGGGCTCGAAAATCACGGTGAAGATGAGGAAAATACTCATCGTCCCCAAGGAATTTTTGATGAGGACGCTCCCTGCCACCGCCAGATCGAATCCCCCTGAAAGGAATCCCCCGACGATGGGGATCCCGTTCCCGATCACGTATTTCGTCGTACGGCGCATGATGCCGTCGTACCCAGCGGCAGTCACCCCCTGCAACGTAAAGAAAATGCCGAAAGCGGAAACGCATATCCCGATGAGCCATTTGTTGACGCTCTTGAAAAAAGCTGTAAAACGACTGATTTTCAGCTCTTTCGTAAGGCACCCCGCCATGGAAAACACGATTACCGTGACCGCAATCGGCAACACGACGGACGAGATCACGGAGACGATGTTCGTCGCAAAAAATCCGACCGCCGGGCGGCAGACTGCCGCCGTCAACGTCCCGCCGCTCGCCGCCATCAGCGTGAGCATGAGCGGAAAAATGATCTGCATCTGCGTCTGCATTTGGGAGATACTCTCCATCGTCTGCTGAAAACACTCCGTCAAAATGGCAACGAGTGGAATCATCGCCGCCGCGTAGGTGATCAAAAATACCATTTCCGAAGTGGTTTTCGCATTCGAGCCGCTCTTCATCGTCGAGAGCAGCCCCGACAGTAAAGTAATCGCCGCAATACAGGAAAACGCAGGCGTAATTTCTATCACCTTCGCGAACAGAACCGTCCCCATCTGCTCCGCAAAACTCTGATAATCCAACTCTTCCCCGCGAATATACGCCAACAACCGCTCCGCGACGCTCTCATTTGTGAAATTTCCCAAAGAATCCAAATACTCCTGCAACGCTTGCAAATCCAACTGTCCGAGCTGTTCCACGATATTTTCGTTGAGCTTCTCCTCCCCCTCCGATTCCGCGACGGCGTTTACGCCTGCCATACCACCAAATAGGAGTACGATCAGGAGTATAAATAAGCAAAAAATCCCCTTCTTGACGGTATATTTCTTCATAATAGCTGTAAAAATCCCTGAATGAGCGACAGCAAGCTCTCGATGACGGGAAAAGAAAGGGTGAGAATGACGACTTTCCCGCATAACGAAACCTTGTCCGCGACGGACGGACTTCCGAAATCGGTCAGAATCCCTGCGCCGAACTCGGTGATATACCCCACGCCCACGATTTTCAGAAGGATTTTGATAAGTCCGTTTTCCACCCCCGTGAGCTCGGCGATTTTGGAGAAAACGATCAGAGAACTTTGCAGCATATCGACGAGGAAGAGCAAGATCACGAGAATTCCCGTCACCGTAACGGCAAAGGATAGCTCGGGTTTGGTGCTCCGAAGAAGCAACGCGGCGATCGCCGTGACGAAGGCTACGCCGATAATTTTCAGAATTTCCTGCATACGCCGCACCTCCTTTACGTCAATTGAAAAATGTCTTGAATTTCCTCAAACAAATCTCCGACCATGCCCACCACCACCGCGAGCACGATGATAAATCCCACGATGCTCACCAACGTCGCGATATCGTCTCGGTCGGATTTTTTGAGAATTTGACAAATCACCGTAATGATCATGCCGATCGCCGCTATCTTAAATAAAATACTGATATCCATGCGTTCCCCCTTCTTCAAATGATCAATATCAAAAGGAGCAGACCGCATAAAAATCCCATTTTGATATACAAATCTCCATACCGTTTGCAACTCTCCTCCGCCTCCGACTGCAATTTGGAAAGCGTCTCCTTGATGGAAGAAAAATAGGCTTTTTGCGAAGCGCTATCTCCCTTTCCCAACATTAAAAAATAATCTTCCACCACCCGCTTTTCTTCCGCCTTCAAAAAAGCAAAGTCCGTCTCTTCCGTAAAGTCTCCCTTCCGTTCGTCGTCCCCAAGCATTTGAGAAAATGCGCGGAGCAGGCACTCGAACTCACCTTGATAGGAAAAATTGCCGATAAATTGCTGAATGGGACGGCGATAATAGGAAATTTCCGTTAAAAATCGTTCGTTAAACTCCTTCCATTGTGAAAAAAACTGCCTTCGTCGACGATACTTCCTTGCCAACAGATATCCGCAAAAGGTCGTAAAGGCAATAATTACTATGCCAGACAGAAATTTCAACATACCCTACGGCAACTCCTCTTTCCGCTTGTGATAAATCTCCTTGATCTTTCCGATCTCCTTATCGTCCAACAAAACGATATCGTCAAACGACGCGAAGAACGGCTCTGCAATTCGGCTTATTTCCGCATAATGAGCGCTCGCAATCACCCGCACCCCTGCGAAAATCGCCCTTTCAACGGCTTTTAAGTCGTGAACGGTAAGCTCGTCGGTGACGATAATATCCGGTCTCATCGCGCGAATCCCCGCTTCAAACGCAATTTCTTTGCTCGAAAATTTGATTACGTCGCAAGTTTCTCCGAGTTTTCCAACGGATATTTCCCCTCGTTCATCGCAAATTAAAATATTTTTCTTGGTGTTTTCACTCAATATCCGCGCCAAATCCCGCAAAATCGTCGTTTTGCCCAACCCCGGCGAGGACGTCAATAATAGGTTACCTACTTTGTCAGACATACATATTTTGTAGATTTCTCCCCCACAGCCGACGACCTCGTGCGGCACGCGAATACAAAGGCCGTTGAAGTTGCGCAAGGCAAGGGGTTGTCCCTTCTCCAACACGTATTCCCCTGCGATTCCGATTCTTTCCCCGTGCGCCGCCGTTAAAAATCCCTGTTTTAATTGCTCTTCTACCGAATATACGGAGTACGCCCCGGCGCGGTAGATACAATCGGACAAATCTTCCGCGCTGCAAACGAGTGCTTTCTGACGGTTTCCCGTCAAGCCGTACTCACTCAGATACCGATAGTCCCCCTTCCAACTGACGGTGACGGGCTTATCCACGCGCAAACGCAATTCGTAGACGTGTTGTAGATTGACGTAGCGCAGTCCGTTTTTGATCTTTTGCGGTAAAAACTCTAACATTTGTTATATTGTATGCAGCTTGTCTATCGAATAGAACGGATTTTGCAAGAAAAAGGACGCCTTCCGTCAGGAAAGCGTCCTCAGATTTTATGAAATTATTTGCTGTATTCGTAGAGAAGTTCCCCGCTTTTTGCCATGAAGTCGGACAATTCGTCGGGAGAAAGTTTTTTATAGGACAGCATTGCCATATAGTAGACCTGATTGACGATGACTTTTTGTTTTTCTTCGGGTTGCGTGAGCAATCCTGCGATGATGGGGTTGGTCAGATTCAATACGAGCGTCGCGTTTTTGGTGGAATCCGTTTCGTCCATACCGTAAAATCCGTTCATTTCAGACATTCTGCGCATAAATTCGTCCACGTTGACGATGGCAGGCTGTTTCCCACTCTTAAAGCGTTCCGCTTTGACGGTGATATCCTGATTTACCAGATGTTTTTTGAACGTTTCGACTAGGTCTTTGTACTCCTCTTCCGAAGCCGTTTCCCCTTTCAAAGCGCTGTCGATATCCGCGTCGATACGCACGAAATGACACTTTTTCGGGTTCTTATACTCGATGAAGCTCAAGAAATGAGGATCGATAAGGGTATTGCAAACGATAGCGTCCAGCCCCGCGTCTTTGAACATGGAAATATATTGCGCCTGCTGCACTTCGTCGGATACGTAATAGATCGCCTTGGGCTGCGTGCCCTTGTTGAACTCTTCGTCGGTGAGCTCTTCCCCATACAAATCGTTCAACGCCTTATATTCGCCGTTCAAATTCTTGAAGATGAGGATTTTTTCTACTTTTTCATAGAAATCGTTCTCTTTGATACAACCGAATTTAATGAAGGTGGAGATGTCGTTCCAACATTTTTCATAACGTTCACGGTCGGTATTGAACAACGCCGTAAGTTTGTCCGCCACTTTCTTGACGATATGTTTGGAAATCTTCTGCACCTGCTTGTCGTTCTGCAAGAAACTTCTGGATACGTTCAGGGGAATATCCGGGCAATCGATGACGCCGTTCAACAGCATCAAAAACTCGGGGATCACTTCTTTGATATTGTCCGCGATGAAAACTTGGTTACAATAGAGCTTCACCTGCCCTTTTTCGAGTTGAACCTGATTTTTCTTGACCTGAGGGAAGTACAAAATCCCCTTCAATCTGAACGGATAGTCCATATTCAGATGAATCCAGAACAGGGGTTCGTTAAAATCCATGAACGCTTCGCGGTAGAATTCCTTATATTCTTCCTCCGTACATTCCTTGGGATCCTTCAAATACAAAGGCCGGGTGTTGTTGATGGGTTTGTCCGAATCGTCCCCCTTGGGATTGAGATAGATATCCACGGGCATGAAGGAGCAATACTTGCGGAGCAACTCACGAATACGGTATTCCTTCAAGAATTCCTCCTCGCCTTCCGCCAAATGCATCACGATTTTCGTGCCGCGTTCGGATTTGTCCGTTTCCGATATGGTATAAGTCGAGTTCCCGTCCGATTCCCATCTTACCGCAGGCTCGTCGCGATAACTCTTCGTATATATTTCGATATCCTCGGAAACCATATACGCAGAGTAGAACCCCAAACCAAAGTGCCCGATAATACCGTCACCCGAAGCGTTTTCATACTTCTGCAAGAAATCGGACGCGCCGGAGAAGGCAATCTGCGTGATATATTTCTCCACTTCGTCCGCCGTCATACCGATCCCGTTGTCTTCCACCGTCAGCGTTTTCGCCTGTTCGTCCACGAACACTTTGATGGAATAATGTTCCTCCTTTTCCGCTTCACCCATATCGACGAGCTTTTTATGTTTCGTAACGGCGTCTACGCCGTTGGCTACGATTTCTCTCAAAAATATGTCCTTATCCGAGTACAGCCACTTTTTGATTATGGGCATCATATTTTCGCTGGATATTTGAATTTTTCCTTGCTTTTCCATAAGTAATTTCTCCTTGTCAAATTTTTCGAACAATTATTTATACACAAAAAAAGCCATTCTTAATCGCTTAAGAATGACTTCTTTTTATTATATGAATAGTATTCGCCTAAAACAATCAGGAGTTCTTGTTCAAAAGATCTGCGATGGAGACACCGCCCAAACCGCCTTCATTCCATTCGGTTACTTCGTCTTCGGATTTCGCAACTCTGGGCTTTCTGGGAGCTCTTTCTTTCGTTTCGCCGTCTTCAGCCTTAGCCGCTCTGGGTTTTCTTTCCACGTTTTCAGGCTTGGGTTCCAGCGCTTTGATCGAAAGCGTCATCTTCTTTTCTGCGCAGTCGAGCTTCAGGATCTTTGCGTCGATTTCCTGACCGATCGTAAGAGCGGTCGTAGGATTTTCGAGGAATTCGTGAGAAATCTGGGAAACGTGTACCAAACCGTCGATACCTTTTTCCACTTCTACGAATGCGCCGAAAGGTACGATTCTTACGACTTTGCCGTGAATAACGTCGCCTTCTGCATATTTTTCAGCAGCAAGTTCCCAAGGCTGCGGTTGAAGCTGTTTATAGCCGATGGACACTTTCTTGTTTTCTTCATCGATTTTAAGTACTTTGAACTGATACTTCTGACCGATTTCAAGCACGTCTGAAACGGATTTAACGCCCGTCCAGGAAAGATCGGAAATGTGCGCAAGGCAATCGAACCCGTTTACGGATACGAATGCGCCGAATGCGGTTACTCGTTCCACTTTACCTTCCACTACGTCGTCAACGTGAATGGATGCGAAGAATTCTGCTTCTTTCGCAGCTTTTGCAGCGTCTCTTGCAGCTCTTTCTTCTTCGAGAATCACACGCTGGGAAGCAATGATTTCTTTTCTTCTTTCCGTCTTGACCTCGATCATTCTCAAACGGAGCTTTTTGCCCACGTATTTTTCGAGTTCTTTTACGAAACCCATACGAATTTCACGTGCGGGTACGAATACGGTATAAGAACCGAGTTCAGACGTCAAACCGCCCTTGTTGAAACCGGTACATACGACTTCGAATTCTTTGCCTGCCTGAATATCGGCGAGCATAGCTTCCTCTTCCTTGATCTTTTTGATCTGCTTTTGGGAAAGCTTAACGGGATTGATTGCAACAACCATCAATTCGATTTCTTCGCCGAGTCTTGCATTGAAATCATCTTTGTTGTAAACTTCGCAGTCCACTTCGTCCTTGTCAAGGATAACTTCCTTCTTTGCAAGGGGGAGCAATACTGCAACACCCGTGTCGTCTGCCGACGAGATCGTAGCCGTAATCAACTGTCCTTTTTTGAACTTGGGTTGACTGTCCATGTTTGCAACGACTTCAGCCATCGTTGCTTTTGCTTCTGTTTCCATTTCCATCTTTAATAGAACCTCCTGAGTTTGCGCGTTAGGGGTGCTGGCACCCGTAACAATACCTACCTTCTTAAAATTTTTGATTGTTTTATAGTCGAGCTCGACTACACTTGACAAACGAATTACGTTCAAACAATGCTCCGCGCAGACGTCGAAAAGCTTATTCGTGTTGCTGCTATTCAGCCCTCCGATCACCAAGACCGCATCGCATTTTTGAGATAATTCGCGCGCCTCGTTTTGTCGCTCTATAGTAGTATAGCAAATTGTGCGAAAAACTTCAAGTGTTTTTGCTTGACTATTGCTAAGATTTTTTATAATTTTTTCAAATTTTCCCACAGAAAAGGTCGTTTGAGCGACTACAACGCAATTTTTTCCTTCTAAAACGGAAAAATCGTCCTTATCTGAGGAAAAAATATACCCTTTCCCTTCGCACCAACCTTGGAGTCCTATCACCTCGGGATGCGTCTCTTCGCCGATGACGACGATCGTCTTCCCCTTTCGATACGCCTCGTCGATGATCGTCTGCGTCCTCTTCACGAACTCGCAAGTACAATCCACGATTGTAATGCCGTGAGTCCGACAATATTCGTACACGCCCTTCCCCACGCCGTGAGAACGAATGATCAGCGTAGCGCCGTCGGGTACGAGGGAAAGCTCCTCCACCGTCTCGACGCCGCGCGCCGCAATCGATTGCACCACTTCCGGGTTATGAATAATTTCCCCGAATACGTAGGTGTTTTCGGGATCAATACTCATCGCCGTATCGACGGCTTTACGTACTCCTCGACAAAAACCGCCGTGCTTCGCTATCACAAATTCCATGAATTATGCCTTTTTCCGTTTTTTTGCGTTCAGATATTCCGTATGCTCCCGTTTCATCTCGAGCATTCGCTGACGGAGCATCTCGTCGACTTGCGCAAACTCTTCCTGCGAGAGTTTTCTGTCGTAATATTCACTCAAATCTATGGGTTCGCCGTACAAAATATGCGCACAATGAAAAAACTTGGGTCTGCTGTAAATGACCAAGGGAATGATGGGCACTTTGCATTTGATTGCCATGACTGCCGCGCCGGAATGGAAGGGCAACATTTCCGCATCCGTCTTATTGCGCGTTCCCTCCGGGAAAATAGAAATCTTTTCCCCGTTTTTCAAACATTTGAAGCAATCGAGCAATCCGCGCGCGTCGTTTCCGTCACGGTTCACCGCAATGACCTTTGCGCCTTTTGCAAAGAACGCCAGAAAGGGATTATCGAGCACTTCCTTTTTGGCAACGAAATGAATTTGCTCCCAAGTCAAGGACGCAGGATAGACGGGATCCAAAAGCTGATAATGGTTGGAAATAAACACGCATGCGCCTTCGGGAACTTTCTTTTCTCCGTAAAAACGGAAGGGGCGCACGAGATAGTACAAGGGAATGACCAGACAACGCAAAAAATTCAAAAATAGATTGATATGCTTGCCCTTTTTATTCGCTTTTACCGTAATCGGCTTGCTCTTCTCCTTTTTCGGCGCTGCTTTCGTTTTGTTTTCTTCCATAACGGTTTCCTCTTCGTAGTAATATTTTATATTTCAGCTTGAATCCTTCTTTTGATTTTTGCGACGACCTCTTCCACGCTCAAGGATGAAGTATCGACCACCACGGCGTCTTTCGCACAAATCAGGGGTGCAAACTCCCGTTCGCTGTCCTGCTTATCGCGGGCTACGATTTCCGCGTGTAACTTCTCAAAGTCCACCTTCTCGCCTCGAGCGGAGAGCTCCTCAAAGCGTCTCTGCGCGCGGACACGACTGTCCGCCGTGATAAAGAATTTATATTTTGCGTCGGGTAAAACGACGGAACCGATGTCTCTGCCGTCTAAAACGCAGGACATTCCCCTCGCAATTTCCCGTTGCATTTCCACCATTTTTTCACGGACGCAAGCGTGCGCGGAAATGTCCGAAGCCGCCATCGAAACCGCGTTCTCGCGGATCGTCGAGGATACGTCTTCCCCGTCGAGTATCGTACGTTGCTTGCCGTCCCGATATTCCACTTTCAGATTCAAGGACGGCAACATCGCTTCGACCGCCTTTCCGTCCTTGGGACTGATTCCTTGGCGCAAGGCTTTCAAACCGCAAGCGCGATACATAGCGCCCGTATCCAAATATAAAATGTTGTAGTCCTTGGCAATAATCTTGGCAATCGTACTCTTACCGCTCCCGGCAGGCCCGTCCAAGGCAATATTCAAAATTTCAGAGATATCCTTTCTCAAAACCTTCGCTCCTTTTTGATATACGTGACGCACGGCTTTGTCCGTTTCCGTAAACAACATCAGACGAATACACAAAGGCAGTCCGCCTTGAATTTCGGGCTCGATCGCCGCAAACAAAGGCGCGAAATCGTAACCGCATTCCCTTGCCGCCTTAGCGGGATGATAGGAATGAATATCCGTCGTCAAGGAAAATAAAAAGCCCTTGACCTCCTCTTTACGCAGACCGTTTGCCGAAAACACCTCGTCCAAAAGCTCCTTGACTGCAACGGAAATCTCTTCTTTACAATCGTTTTTTATCGTCGTAGCGCCACGAATAATCGTCATAATTGCCTCTTTTCGTTATCTATTTTTACTATTATACCAAAAACAAACCTTTTCGTCAAGCCCTTGACACCTTTTACGCAAAATCAATTTTTTTCAATTCCGAATACTTTTTCCCGCCGCGTAGCCCGTTGCGAATGCGATTTGTAAGTTAAAACCGCCCGTAAATGCGTCCACGTCGAGCACTTCGCCGCAAAAACGCACCCCGTTTGCCTTCTTGCACTCCATCGTTTTGGGGTTGATTTCCGACAGATCCACGCCGCCCGAAGTGATGATTGCCTCTTCGAATCCACGCAGGGAACGAAGCTTGATCGGCAGCGCCTTTAACGTCTTGACCAGTCTCCCGCGCTCCTCTTTGGAGAGCACGTTGACGGACTTCGTCGCGGAAATCCCTGCGCTCGATAAGACGGTGGGAATGAGCTTTTGGGGCAACAACTCCACCAAAGCGTTGGAAATTTGCTTATTTTTATACTTATCGAAATCGCGAAGTAAGCGTTTGTCCAACGTCGACTCGTCCAAGGCAGGCTTCAAATCGATCGTTGCTATCAGGGAAGAGAGCTGCAGGCGATTGATCGTCGACGAAGCGGAAAGTACAATGGGACCGGATATTCCGAAATGGGTGAATAGCAGCTCCCCAAATTCTTCGTATACCGTCTTTCCCCCGTTTTTTACGGAAAACGTAACGTTTTTTAAGGTCAATCCCTGCAATTCCTTAAACCAACTCCCCTCCAAATTCAAACCGCAAAGCCCGCTTTTCAAATCGGTGACTTTAAGCCCGAGCTCCTGCGCGAACGCATAGCCGTCCCCCGTAGACCCCGTAGACGGATAACTCAACCCGCCGGTGGATATAATTACTTCATCAAATTCATATTCCCCTTTTTGCGTCATGATTGCTATGCGTGGCATAGGTATTATGTTTGACATAGCATCGTCAACTATGTCAGACATAGGTATTATTTCAGACATAATACGTTGGATTTTTTCTACTTTTTCGTTCAAATGGATCTCTACCCCTACCGATTTGCAGGCTTTTTCCAACGTTTTCGTCACGTCGCTGGCGTGATCGGAGACGGGAAATGCGCGGTTTCCACGCTCTATTTTGACCGAAAGTCCGTATTTTTCAAAGAAATCGATGGTTTTTTGCGGCGGAAAAGCGTAAATCACTCCCGTTAAGAACTTCTTGCCGCGCACGACGTTCTGCAAAAAATCGTCAGGCGCGCAGTCGTTGGTGAAATTGCAACGCCCTTTGCCCGTGATATAAATTTTTTTCCCAAGTTTCTCATTTTTTTCAAACAGTACCACTTGGTGTCCGTTTTCAGCCGCCGCGTACGCCGCCATCAATCCAGCCGCCCCACCGCCGATTACACATACCTTTTTCATGAATTTTTCCCTTATTTTTACAATGCGTATTTCCCTTTCCAAATTATGCAATAATATTGTTTCATGAAAAATGTTTCACAACTCAATATTATTGATGCCGTTCCCTTTCATACTTTTAGCCCATTGTTCCAAGCGCTATACATAAATTTTACGCAACCGAGTTTTTTTCGGTTGCGTATAACCTATGTTTCACGTAAATTGTTTCACAATATTTTTATCAAACGGGATAAACTTCCGTTTTAGCAAGATCTCTGTCCACGCCTTTTTTCTGTGCGTCTCTCCACTTGAAAAAGTTTTCAGCCACCTGTTCGAAGAGTGCGTAGGAAAGCACATCTTCTTCCTTTTCGTAATAGCCAAGCTCGATCACCTTTTTCTTGAGGTTCTCGTATTCGGGTTCGAGAAGGTCGGCAGGACGGCAAGTAATTCTTTGGGTATTTCCCAAAATCTTTGCGGCAACTTCTTCGTTCAAAGGCATGGGAAGGGTGCCGTATTTGCCTGCAAACAAGTCTTTGGTCTCTTTCGTCACCATCTTGTACCGTTCGCCCGTGACGACGTTCATGACCGCCTGTGTCCCTACGATTTGTGAGGAAGGCGTTACGAGAGGCGGATATCCGCAATCCTTTCTGACGTTGGGCACTTCCGCAAGGCATTCCATAAGTTTATCCGCCTTGCCTGCCTTTTCAAGCTGATTGATGAGGTTGGAGAGCATACCGCCGGGCACCTGATACAACAGCGTATTGATATCGATTCCCTTGGATTTCTGATTGAGAATTTTATCGTCAATAAGACGTTTTTCAACCTTTTTGAAATGATTTACGATGGGAAGGAGCTTATTGATATCGATTCCCGTATCGTAAGGCGTGCCCTTGAGCGTTGCAACCAACGGTTCGGTGGCAGGTTGGGAAGTCCCGTTGCCGAGCGGCGACAACGCCGTATCCACGATATCCGCGCCGGCAAGGATCGCCATGAGGTACGTCATATCGCCCGTACCCGTCGTGTTGTGCGTATGCAAATGCAATTTGGTGGTAGGTTTCAGCGCCTTTTTCAATGCGCTCACAAGCGTATATGCACGGAACGGCAACAGCAAGTTTGCCATATCCTTCAAGCAGATATTGTCCGCTCCACGTTCTTCGAGCTCCTTGGCGAGCTTTACGAAATATTCATCGGTGAATACTTCCTGCCCGTCCACGACGGCGCTCGTGTAGCAAATCGTACCTTCGCAGATACCGCCGTATTTTTTAATGGCTTTCATGGAAACTTCGAGGTTGCGAGGGTCGTTCAACGCGTCGAACACACGAATGACGCCCACGCCGTTTTCGATGGATTTCGCCACGAATTTCTCCACGACGTCGTCCGCATAATGGCGATACCCAAGCAAATTCTGCCCACGAAGCAACATCTGAATAGGCGTTTTCAAATGGGCTTTGAGCGTTCTGAGCCGTTCCCAAGGGTCTTCGTTCAAGAATCGCAAACAACTGTCGAAGGTTGCGCCGCCCCACGCCTCAATCGAATAATACCCGATTTCATCGAGCTGTTCGAGCACGGGCAACATTTCGTCAAGACGCATTCTCGTTGCGGCTTGCGATTGATGTGCATCACGCAAAATCGTTTCCGTTATCATTACTTTTCTATTTTCAAATTGAATATCCATATCCGTTCACCTTTTTAATCAGAATAGAGAAATGAGGAAGCCAGCCGCAATCGCAGAGCCGATCACCCCTGCCACGTTGGGCCCCATGGCGTGCATCAAAAGATGGTTGCTGGGATCTGCTTCCCGTCCCACGTCCTCGGAGACGCGAGCCGCCATCGGTACGGCAGAAACGCCTGCGCTACCGATCAAGGGATTGATTTTCCCGCCCGAAAGCTTGCACATCAGTCTTGCGGCCAAAAGTCCGCCTGCCGTGCCGAATGCGAACGCAACGAGGCCCAACCCGATGATCATGAGCGTCTGCCATTGCAGGAAGGTGCCGCCGAATGCTTTACAGCCTACGGACACGCCGAGGAAAATGGTGATCGTATTCATGAGCCCGTTCTGTGCCTGCGAAGAAAGTCTGTCGCATACGCCCGACTCCTTCAACAAATTTCCGAGCATCAACATACCGAGAAGAGGGACAGCATCAGGCAAAAGACAACCGACCACAAGCGTTACCATGACGGGGAAGATGATCTTTTCCGTCTTGCTTACAGTACGCAAAGGTTTCATTTTGATCGTGCGTTCCTTTTTGGGCACGAGGAGTTTCATAATAAATTTTTGAATAAAGGGAATGAGCGCCATATACGAATACGCCGCAATCGCAATCGCCGAAAGCAAGTCTTCGTTCGTATATTTCGCCAACGTCTGCGTGAGGTAGATGGCGGTAGGGCCGTCCGCACCACCGATGATGGCGATGGAGCAAGCCGCTGCCAAGTCAAACCCAAGCACGACCGCGCCGATCAAAGTCAAGAAAATACCAAGCTGCGCCGCCGCGCCGATAATCATGCTCTTGGGGTTGGAGATCAAAGGCCCGAAGTCTGTCATCGCCCCGATCCCCAAGAAAATGAGGGGCGGATAAATGACGTTCTGCACGCCGTAGAACAAATACCACAAAAGCCCGGGATTCTGCACGTTTTCATAGGTGTGTTCCGTGCCTTCCGCATACGTACCCCAAAGGATATCGTAAGCACCCGGCAAATTGATCAGGAACATACCGAACGCAATCGGCAATAATAAGAGCGGCTCGTATTTTTTGACAATCGCCAGATACATGAGCAAGAAGGAAATGAGAATCATGACGTAATTCGTCCAGTCCCCCTTTGCTAATCCCGACGATTCCCATAAATTGACGAACATGCCGCCGATGTCAACGAGTAAATTATTGAACACGATAAATACCTCTCGTCCAAGTCCATCAACCGATTACGGCAAGTACGGAATCCGATTCTACGTTTGCGCCTTTCGCCACCTGAAAATGTACGGTGCCGTCGCAAGGCGCGGTGATATCGTTGTCCATCTTCATCGCTTCCAACACGAGAATGGGCTGATCTTTCTTGACGCTTGCCCCTTCCGCTACCAAAAGATTTTTAATGAGTCCGGGGAAGGGAGAAAGCACCTTCTCTCCGTTTGCGGGAGCCGCCGCTTTGGGCGCCGCTTTCGTAGCTACGGGCGCTGCGGGCGCTGCGGGAGCCGCAACGGGTACGATAACGGGCGCGGAGTTGTTTGCTCCAACTTCTTCTACCCCTACTTTATAAGATTTTCCATTCACCGTGATAATAAAATTACGCATAATTGTTTCTCCTTACTTTCTTAATTCTTTTTATCGTAAATTCGCATTTGGGATCCTTCTTTTCATAATACGCCGTGAGCGCCGCCATAATGACCGCGACCGTTTCTTCATCGACTTCCTCCGACTGCTCGGGCAGAACTTCCGCCACGGGCGAAGGCGTATTTTCCACTACCGTTTTCTTTCCTTTCCGAAGTTTCACACCACCTGTTTTCGTCATCAATTTCCCGACGAGCCAAACGACCAAAATCAGAAAGGCGATCCCGGCAAAGACGACCAAATACCCCATGAGCGCATACAGCACGGCTTCCAAAAACGTCGCCTGCACACCGCCTTCGGGAAGCGTGTCGATCAATAAATTCATCCACATACGCCACCTCTTATCTTTCCAGCATCTGCAACGCCGCAATTACGTATTGTTTCACAAATTGCGGTTGGATAATCGCGTCGATATAGCCGTCCTTCGCCGCATGAATGGGATCGGAGTTCTCTTCTGCATATCTTTCCGCAAGCGCCGCTTTGTCCGCCTTTTCGTCGTTCAATTCGATCTGCGCTCCCTGCACGCTGTCGAAGAGTGCGATCTTCGCATTTGCAAACGCACAGGTATAATCAAAGCCCACCGACTTGGAGGCAAACAGCGAATACCCAAGCCCGATCGCTTTCTTGTACACGACGGCGATCTTCGCCGTATCAATCGTATCGAGCATATCGAGATACTCCGCCGCTTCCTTCATGGCGAGACTGTTGTTGACACAGGCGCAAGGGCATATTCCCTTTACGTTCGCAAACGTGAGGAAAGGCAAACCGTAACAGCAGGCAAACTCTGCAAAATTTCTGATTTTCGCAAGCTTTGCGGCATTGAGTTCCACGCCTTCTTCCCCGCCGTCAAAGACGACGGCAGCCACGGAAATACCACCGATCCGCCCGAGCACCGTCTTGACGTCAGGTTCGCAAAGTCTCCCCACTTCCAAGGGATTTTCAAAAATCCCCATCAGGTTTTCCACCGTGACGTTTTCATTCAGCGCGGGCATACTTGCATTGAGTTCCGCATCCACCGAAGGGACGGAAATCAAATCGTTGATGGCGATGATGCGCGCCTTGACTTCGTCGAGGTCCTGTACTTCGAATGCAGGGATCCCCGATTTGTCGAGCGCTTTGGCTCCGCCGACTTCCTCTTTAGACAGATTTTTACCCATCTTTGCGGAAAGCACGAAGGGACTGTTCACGGCAAGCACGCTCTTCTTTTCCACGAAAAAGGTAAAATCGGCAATCGCCGCCAGCATCGCCGACGAACCGTAAACGTCGCCGTTCACCACGACGTATTGAGGAACGACGCCTTTAAGCTGAGTACTGCGCATGAGCAATTTGCCCAAGCCTTCGAGCACGGTCACCCCTTCGCCGATCTGTACCCCCTGCGAGCTCAACAAATACACCACAGGCGTCGTATTTTTCTCTGCCGCATCCAAACATTTTACGATCTTATCGCAGTTTGCCTTCGAGATACCGCCGCGCATTACGTTATAGTTTTGCGCAACGATATAGAAGGGATAGCCGTCTATCGTCGCAAAGCCGGTTACGACTCCTTCGCCGACGGCGTCTTCCCCGTAAAATTCATTTTTCGAGAAGCTGAACGCCGACAGTTCCACAAAGCTTTCCGCATCCACAAGCGTTTGAATTTGCGTGCGGATATCTTTGCTTACCTCTTCCAAGCGAGCCTTCCGTTCTTGTAACAATTGAATTTTATCCATAATTTCTCCTTCAAGAATTTTGTAGCTCTTACATAAAATGCAAAATCTCTACCAAATACATTATACAACAAATCGTTTCATTTTGCAAGCGTCCGAACAAAAAAATTCCCCTTTTTTGAAAAAAATCGACAATATTTTCCCTTCCTCCCGAAAGTATCAATATCGTCGATTTTTCAGTTTTCTATCATTTCATTTTTTGCATACTTTCCCGAGTAGTTTCAGTATGCGCAGCCCGCGTTTTTCTATTACTCCCTTTTGTGCTTGCGATTCTTGAAGTCCTGAATCCACGCCTGAATTTTCTCCAAATTCTTATAGGCGAGCACGAATACCGTCACGATTGCCGCAACGAATACCGCCCAGATCAAAAGCCCCCACCAGGTGTTGAGCGGAATGAACTCGAACGAGTAACAAGTCCCCGACACCACGAGCAAGCGCGAAATGGTGATGATGATCAAAAAATATTTGGTCGACATGGAGGAAAGTCCTGCGATAAAACACAGCGCATCGTCGGGGAACATGGGCAAAACGAACATCATGGACAATAAGAGATTGTCCTTCCCCTTCAATTTTTCCTGCCATTTGCGAAGCGTGTCTTCTCCGATCATCCAGGCAACCGCCTTGCTCCCGAGTTTTCTGCCGACCAAAAACGCGGTGACGGACGCCGGCAAAATGCCCGCTAAACTAAAAAGCATCGTCTTGAAAGGCCCGAACAACGCAACGCCTGCCACCGTGCTCACGACGCTGGGAATGGGCAATAGCACTACCTGCAAATATTGCAAAAGGATATAGATGAGGGGCATCCAGACGCCTGCGCGCTCCAAATATGCCTGCAAGTTCTCCGCGCTACTGACGACCTCAAAAAACCCCGTTTTCTGCAAAGCGAACAGCAACACGAGTGCAAATAAAATCAAGAGATAGGCGCTAAACGCCGTCTTTTCCAAGGATTCTTTCCCGGCGAGCGTAAACCAAACGCTCACGCCGCAAAAGGCGCAAAGCAAAGCGACCGCAAGTGCGATCATCCACCCTCTATGCGCTTGCATGAACGGGATATCCGTTTCGTAAATACATAAAATCGCGAATACGATACACACCGCGGTCAAGGCGAAAAAGGTAAGCAAAAAGAGCCAACTGCGCCGCGCGGTGCTTGTCTTTTTCTCTTCCGTCTCGTCTTGTTTTTCTTCCCGTTCGTCTCGGTTGATTTCTTCTGCCATATTACTCCTTATCATCTTCTTTCCCGACTTCGTTGGCGGCTTGCAATGCGGCGAGCTCCTCGGGGGATAAACGCTTTCTCAAATCGGAAATTGCCTGACGGGCGAGCTCGTCACAACGGTTGTTGTACTCGTTGTCGGCGTGACCTGCAACTTTATGGAAGGTCACTTCGTGTACGTGCGTGAGCTGATATAATTCTTCCCAAAGATCGACGTTCAATACCGCTTTCCCGTCCGCTTTTTTCCAGTTTTTCTTCGCCCAACCGTAAATCCAACCGTTCGCAAAGGCGTTGACGGTGTAGGCGGAATCGCTGTAAACCTCTACGATACAGGGATATTTCAAACGTTTCAGTCCCTCGATGACCGCCTGCACTTCCATGCGGTTGTTGGTCGTCTGCTTGTCGGCGCCGTTATACTCCCGCTTCACGTCACCGTACATCAAAATACCGGCGTAACCGCCCAGCCCGGGGTTTCCCGAACAAGCTCCGTCCGTATATAAAATTACCTTCTTTTTCTCTGTCATACTTTCTCTTTTCAAAATGTTTTATTTTTTATCAAATTTCCCGCGATATCGCCTTAAAAACAATTGACAAATTTCTTTTTTTGTTATATAATAGCTCTGTTACTTAGGGGAGTGGCTCAACGGTAGAGTAGCGGTCTCCAAAACCGTAGGTTGCGTGTTCGAATCGCGTCTCCCCTGCCAAGATAAGACGTATACACAAACGTTTTTGTGTGTGCGTCTTATTTTTTATAAAACCTCGGTTAGCGTGTGACGCTGACGCTATTCCACTTCGTTTACGCCTCACTGTCTCCCCTGCCAAACGCTTTGGTTTATCCAAAGCGTTTTTTATAAAACCTCGGCTGCGTGTGACGCTGGCGCTATTTTCCAACAATCTTTCCTGCATTTGATTATACCATTTTATCCTGCTTTTGTCAATCGACTAACGGCTTTTTGTCTTAATTATACGAAGAATGTTTGACCGAAAGCGTCTTTTATGTTATAATGAAACTATCCAACTTCTGAAAAGGATTTCACTATGATTCAATGTATTCTCTTTGATCGGGACGGTACGTTGGGCGACCTGTCCGACTTGCGTTTCCCCGAGACTTTCCGTCCCTTTGCCGATATCCCGTCCACGTTCGCAAAACTCAAAGCCAAAGGCTACTACGTTGGGATTATCACCAACCAGTCGAGCATCGCACGCGGCACAGCCAAAGATTACGACTACGCCGCCGAATTTGCCTCCTATGGTGTCGATACGTGGAAGATATGCCCACATGACCGTGCGGACAACTGTAACTGCCGAAAACCCAAGAGCGGTTTGCTCCTTGCCGCTGCGGAAGAATTGTGCCTCTCCCCAAGTGAATGTCTCGTCGTAGGCGATCGCCTAAGCGATATTCTCTGCGCCAAAAACGCAGGGGCGAGCGCGGCGCTCGTTTTGACAGGATACGCCGAAAAGGAAGCTGTTTTAGCCACTTTCCCCGATACGCCGATTCTGAAACGATTCGACGACATTTTGAATATAGTATAAAAACGCAGTTTTTGCTCCTTGCAAAAACTGCGTTTTCTTCAATCGCTATCACAGCGTTCTACCGAACAGATAAACGGATTTTCTTCCATCAACTGATTGAGCCACGAAGAGGAAAATTCCTTTTCCGTCGTCAACGTCGCGCTGTAAATAATCTGTCCGTTCTCTCTCGTAATCACCAACTTGTTGAATCGATCCGTACCAAACAGCTCTTTGATCTTCAAATTCTCGTCCGTCTTTTGAATAAAAACGATTCTGACGGAGTAAGACTTCTTTTGCACGAGCGGACGCAACGGCAAGTGCAGAATCGCTTGCACAAAGACAAGAATCAGCGTAGCTCCCGCCGCGAGAATGTATTGACCTGCGCCGCACGCCATACCGATCCCCGCCGTTGCCCATACGCCTGCCGCCGTCGTGAGCCCGTACACTTCGTGCTGACGGTAGACGATCATACCTGCGCCAAGGAAACCGACGCCCGAAACGATCTGCGCCGCAACGCGGGCAGAGTCCGCCGATCCGTCGAATGCGTGTTTGGAAATGACCATCATAAGTGCCGCCCCGAAACATACGATCGTATGCGTACGAATCCCCGCCTTCTTGGAGCGTAACTTCCTCTCATAGCCGATCACAAAACCTAATAGAACGGACAACAATAAGTCTAATAAAAGCATCCAATCAAAATCCACCTTCTTTCCCTCCTTTTCTTTATTATACTATAAAAACCACGATTTGTCAATACCCATTTTTTCATTCTTTGAACTGATAACGGTATAATTCCGCGTACAGTCCGCCCTGTTCAATCAGTTGTTCGTGCGAACCCCGTTCGGTGATCTCTCCGTCCGTCAAAACGAGGATTTCATCCGCATTCTTAACGGTGGAAAGCCGATGCGCCACGACGAGGGTAGTTCTGCCCACCGACAGTTCGCTCAACGCCTTTTGCACCTGCATTTCCGTCATATTGTCAAGTGCACTCGTCGCCTCGTCCAAAATCAATATGGCAGGATCTTTCAGAAAGGCACGGGCTATGGAAATACGCTGTTTCTGTCCGCCCGAAAGCTTGACGCCGCGCTCCCCAACCTCGGTATCGTATCCGTTTGGCAAGCTCATGACGTACTCGTGAATGTTGGCGCGTTTCGCCGCCTCCAACATCTCCTCTTCCGATTTATGCGGCGATCCGTACGTGATATTTTCCCGAATCGTCCCTGCAAACAGGAACACGTCCTGCGCCACGAAAGCGATCTTGGCGCGCAAATCCTTGGACGTCACGGTGTTGATGTCCGTGCCACCGATGGAAATCCTGCCGTCGTTACACACGTAAAAGCGGGGCAACAGATTGCAAATCGTCGTTTTACCGCCCCCGGACGAGCCGACGAGCGCCACCGTCTGCCCTTTCTTGACGGTGAACGAGACGTTTTTCAATACTTCCCCGTCCTTCCCGTCTACGCTCTTGTAACCGAAACTCACCTGATCGAAGACGATATCACCGTCCAGATCGCTATGTACGGGCGTTTCGGGTTCGTATTCCGAAGGAGTATCTAAAAGCTCGCAGAAGCGATTGTAGCCCGTCAACCCGTCCTGAATTTGTTCGAACAGATTGATGAGGGTACGAATGGGGGTCAAAAGCATCGTGACGTACAGGATAAACGCCGTAAAGTCGGGCCCGTCAATCGCCCTAAAATAGAACAACAGGCCTCCTGCCACCAAAGCGATTAAGTACAGATAATCGTTGAATGCCGACATACCTGCCTGAAAACCGCCCATCGCGCGGTAGGAATGCCCCCTCGCCTCTTTGAATTGCCCGTTGACGTTTTCAAACTTCGCGCATTCCGTCTCTTTCGCGTTGTACGCTTTGGACACGCGCACGCCCGACACGGAAGACTCGATCTCCGCATTAAGGAGCGCCACCTTCTGACGGGACTCGTCGAACGCGCGATTCATCTTCGTTCTCGCTTTCGCGGCGAAAAAGATCATAAAGGGCACGTAACAAAGGACAATCAACGCCAACCAAGGGTTGATCAGGCAAAGCATCACGAGCGCACCGACGATGGAAATCAAGGAGTTGAACACGTCCTCGGGCCCGTGATGCGCCAGCTCGGACACCTCGAACAAGTCGTTGAGGATACGCGACATGATACTCCCCGTCTTATTCTCGTCAAAATAAGAAAAAGGCAAGGTTTCTATATGCTCGAACAGATCCTGTCGCATATCTCCCTGAATGCGCACGCCGAGCACGTGTCCCCAGTATCCGACGACGTAAGTAAGCGCGCATTTCACCGCATAGATCGTAGCGAGCGCGATCGCCCAGACGATCAATAAACGCAAGTTTTCGTTTGGTACGTAGTCGTTCATGATATTGCGGGCAATCATGGGATAGAACATATTGCACACGGAAATCAAAAAGGAACAAATCAAGTCGATCAAAAACAGTTTTTTATGCGGTTTATAATAGTGGAAAAATCTTTTCAGTTTCTTCATACGTCCTCCCTTCTCCTGCGAGTAAAATAAAAACAGAACACCACGGTGTTCTGTTTTATGGAGCTACTAGGCGGATTTGAACCGCCGACCTCGTCCTTACCAAGGACGCGCTCTACCAACTGAGCCATAGCAGCGTCTGCGCAACGATTACTATGATATTATAGTGAAAATAATCCCATTTGTCAAGCTTTATTATGCCCTTTTTTGAAAAAAATCCGAAAAATTTTTATCAAAATCCCCTCTGTGTGCACAGAAGGGATTGTGATGACTTATTTTGCGTATTCCACACCACGGAACTCTCTGATTACGTTTACCTTAATCTGTCCGGGATATTCGAGCTCTGCCTCGATTTTCTTTGCAATATCCTTTGCAAGGAAGAGTGCCTGCGCGTCGTCTACCTGTTCGGGCTTTACGATTACGCGGACTTCTCTACCCGCCTGAATCGCATAGCTCTTGTCTACGCCGTGGAATCCGGAAGCAATCTCTTCCAGTCTTTCCAAACGTTTCACGTAGTTGGAACCCATTTCTCTTCTCGCGCCGGGGCGAGCACCGGAAATGGCGTCTGCCGCCTGAATGAGCACCGCTTCGATCGTCTTGGGCTCTACGTCGCCGTGATGCGCCATGATTGCGTTGACGATGTTTGCGTTTTCCTTGTATTTCTTCGCGAGGTCGGCACCGATCTGAATATGCGTGCCTTCCTGTTCCTGATCCACCGCTTTCCCGATGTCGTGGAGCAGCCCTGCGCGTTTTGCGAAGTTGACGTCCAACCCAAGCTCTGCTGCCATCTGACCCGCCAGCATGGAGACTTCGATCGAATGTTTATAGACGTTCTGGCCGTAGCTCGTTCTGAATTTCAAACGACCGATGAGCTTGATAAGTTCGGGATGCAAGCCGAAAATTCCCGCTTCGAATACGGCGGCTTCGCCCGCTTCCTTGATCTGGAGATCCATTTCACGCGTAACTTTTTCCACCGTTTCTTCAATGCGTGCGGGATGGATTCGTCCGTCATTGATGAGTTTTTCCAAGGACAGTCTTGCAATTTCTCTTCTCACGGGATCAAACCCGGAAAGAATGACGACCTCGGGGGTATCGTCGACGATAAGTTCGATGCCCGTTGCATTTTCAAGCGCACGAATGTTTCTGCCCTCTCTACCGATGATACGAGCCTTCATATCGTCGTTGGGCAGAGGCACGACGGAAACGGTAATTTCCGCAGCCTGATCCGCCGCACATTTCTGAATGGCAAGGGAGATGATCTTCTTCGCATTGACGTCCGCTTCGTCCTTTGCCTGCTGTTCGAGGTTGCGAACCTGAATCGCAACGTCGTGACGGGTTTCGTCCAAAATTTCCTCGGTGAGCAAGCGCTTCGCTTCCTCACGGGTGAGCTGTGCAACCTTTTCGAGTTCCTGAATCATGAGTTCGTGCTGAGAGTTGAGCTTTTCCTGCAACGCCTGCACCTCTTCCTCTTTCTTCAAAAGGTTGTTTTTCTGCTGTTCGAGGACTTCCGCTTTCTTATCGATCGCGTCCTCTTTTTGCGTCAAACGCTGTTCCATACGCTGAATTTCAGCTTTCTTTTCCTTCGTTTCACGCTCGAATTCGTTTCTTAATTTCAGATCCTGTTCCTTCGCTTCAAGCAGCGCTTCTTTGAGCGCACGCTTGCTTTCTTCCTTTCCTTGCGTCTTGATCTTTTCCGCTTCCGCTTTCGCGTCTTCTTCCATTTTGCGAACGCGTTCTTCCGCAGAGCCGACTTTCTTTTCCGAATCTTTCTTATACAAGAAAAATGCAAGAAGACCGATAGCCGCACCCGCTACAACGCCGATCGCAATACCGACAAGCCAGGGCATTGCATTGAGAAACAGGACGCTCAAATTGATTGTGTGCATGATTTGCGCCTCCTGTATAAAATTAAATTGATAATAATGATTATTTTTAACAGATTTTAAGCCAACGCCGCCATTGAACGCGACCTTGCCCCAAGCAAAATCTGACCTATAATTTTTCTTATCGTGACTATTATACAATATTTTTTTCAAAATGTCAATGGTTTGGCGGGAAAATTGTGAGTGCTTCGTGAAAATAATTTCTAAAATATGGAAAACGGAGCAGGTTTCCCTGCTCCGTGCACGTTTTTATTCTTCTTCCGTGGCGATTTCCGCTTTTCCCTTCGCCGCGTCGCGGATCTTCTGTTCGATTTCCGCTTTGACTTCGGGATTTTCTTTCAGATACAGACGGAGTTTTTCGCGGCCCTGCGCAATCTTTGCGCCGTTGTAACTGAAGAAGGAACCGCTCTTGCCGATGATATCGTACTGCACGCCCATATCCATGATACAACCTTCCTGCGAGATCCCCTCGCCGAAGACGATATCGAATTCCGCCTGACGGAAGGGAGGCGCAAGTTTGTTCTTCACGACCTTCGCTTTCGTTCTGTTCCCCATCGCGCCGTCTGCGTCTTTGAGCGTATCCGTCTTGCGGACGTCCAAACGTATGCTTGCGTAGAATTTCAACGCCTTACCGCCGGGCGTCGTTTCGGGGTTGCCGAACATGATCCCCACCTTTTCACGGAGCTGGTTGATGAAGATGACGCAAGTTTTGGATTTGTTGACGATTGCCGTCAATTTTCTCAAAGCCTGCGACATCAGACGAGCCTGCAAGCCTACGTGCGTATCCCCCATATCCCCTTCGATTTCCGCTTTCGGCGTCAACGCCGCGACGGAGTCGATGACGATGATATCGACGGCGGAACTTCTCACGAGCGCGTCGGTAATGTCGAGCGCCTGTTCCCCCGTATCGGGCTGGGAAACGTAGAGTTCGTCCAAGTTTACCCCCAACTTCTTCGCATAGACGGGATCGAGCGCGTGCTCTGCGTCGATGAACGCCGCAACGCCGCCCATTTTCTGCGCCTCTGCGATGGCGTGGAGGGCGACCGTCGTCTTACCGGAAGATTCGGGGCCGTAAATTTCGATGATTCTGCCGCGAGGGAAACCACCAATGCCGAGCGCTAAGTCGAGGGTGAGACAGCCGCTGGGGATCACTTCGATTTCCGTGCTGCCTGCATCGTCGCCAAGGCGCATGATAGAGCCTTTGCCGTACTGCTTTTCGATCTGCAACAAGACGGCGTCGAGAGCCTTCATTTTGTCCGTGTTTTTTTCGTTTGCCATTTATAATTCTCCTAATTATTTTTTGCTGATTTATATATTTTTCAATTGCCTATACGCCAAAAACAGCGCGTAGTTAATTGCCTTTTCCGTAATTTCTTCCCGACTGCCGTCGAATTTGTACTGGTATACGCAAATTCGTTCCTTCGTCCCGACCGCAATGCAACAATACCCTACGGGTAAATTGCTCCTGTCTGATTTGGGACCTGCCAGTCCCGTCGTCGAAACGGCGATATCGCAATCGCCCGTGTTGAGCAATCCCAACGCCATTTCGTACGCCGTCTTTTCGGACACCGCACCCACCGTACCGAGCGTGTACGCAGAAACGCCCAACCGCTTGATTTTCGAGCCTTCGTTGTAGGTGTTCAAGCCTTCGAAGTACACTTCGCTCGCCCCGGGCACGGAGACGATCCTTCTCGCCACGCCACCGCCCGTAAAGGATTCGGCGACGCTCAAACGCTTTCCGCGCACCTTCAACAAAGAGACGAGCTGGTTTTCGAGCGTCGTATTATCGAGCGCGTAAATAGTATCCCCAAAACCTTCCGCAAGCATACGCAAAACGTCGTCCGCCA
Organism: Clostridia bacterium; assembly: GCA_017626135.1. Classification (GTDB taxonomy): domain Bacteria; phylum Bacillota; class Clostridia; order Christensenellales; family Borkfalkiaceae; genus Scatosoma. The sequence continues at coordinate 42,124 of JAGAJI010000033.1, forward strand.
ACATTTTGGGTGTGTTGCTGTCGTACGTGATTTCGACGATATCCTCGTCGTACTTTCTCGTATGCGCGCAGGAAATCGCGTTCCCGCCCATACGCTTCGCCTCCGACAACGTTTGCTCCACGTGTGCCGAATTCGCCCCGACCGCACGAAGGACGATCTTATCGAAACGAAGTCCGTATTTTTTCTGTAAAAACGGGATGCAGGCGTTCCTGATATACTGCGTGCCCGTCTCCGTTTGATCCGTCGAGCACAATAAGAGAGAAGACTTTTTCCCGTCGTAGACGACGGCGTTGGCAAACTCCGCGTACGCCTGCGCCGACTCCCCTTCCGACGAAAGATAGCTCTTCGCAACGGGCAAGGCGGCTTTCTCCGCAAGCACGAATATATTGTCGTATTCCGTCTTCAACGCGGTGAGCGCATGAATCACTTTCTTCTCGTCCGATTGAGGCAAAAAACGAATTTCATCAAGCGCGTATCCGCCGAGAAAAAGCTCGTCCAAAACGGCGTTTACGCCCGCGTCGGGCGCGGCGTTTACCGATTTTTTCAAGACGATGCAAGCGTTTTTCATAAATTTCGTTCCTTCCACTATTTTATTACGCGTCCTTTAACACCTGTTTGTTGTTCACGACGTAGGCGATCCCCGACCAAACGGTGAGGACGGTCGCCGCCAAGAACGTCACGCCGCCGACGCCAAACAGAAAGTCACCGAAAAATTCGACGAAATCGGATGCGAACAACAACACGGCGATGGCGATATCCTGAAAAATCGTCTTGAACTTTCCGAGCTTGTCCGCTGCCATCACGACGCCGTTCGCCGCCGCAATTTGACGGAAGGCGCTGATGATGAGTTCTCTCGCCATGATGATGCAAATGCAGACCGCCATGAGCACGTATAACCCGTCCGCCCACTCGCCCGTTCTCGCAAACAAACTCTCTTTGATCGTCAAAAGTAGGAGCATTGCCGTCGAGACGAGTACCTTATCCGCAATGGGATCGAGGAATTTGCCGAGGTTGGTGACGAGCCCCCTCGAACGGGCGATATGCCCGTCAATGAAGTCCGTGCAAGCCGCCAAGACAAAAACGATGGCGGCAATCCCGCGCGCGAACGGCAAAACCCCGTCCAGAAAAAAGAACAACACGAACACGGGAATCATGCAAATTCTCGTAAGAGTAATCTTGTTAGGTAAATTCATGTTTCAAATCTCTCCTTCATAATCTTCGGTATGCCCGAATAAATCGTAGCAATCCGCTCTGTCCACGTGCACGGTATACCGCTTGCCCTGCACCGCCTCTGCGGCGTGGAAATATACCTTTCCGTCGATATCGGGCGCATTGAAATACGCTCTTCCGACAAAGCAACCCTTTTCGTAATCGATGCCGTCGCAAAGCACTTCCACGTCCTTTCCGACGAATTCGGACAGGAGCTGCGCGGAAATCTCCGCCTGTACTTCATACAGCTCGCGCACGCGGCGTTTCTTCGTTGCATGGTGAATTTGCGGTTTCAGACGATATGCACCCGTATCCGGCTCTCGCGAATAGGCGAAAAATCCGCAATTGATGAGTTTTGCTTCGCGAAGAAATCCTTTCATCGCCTCAAATTCTTCCTCAGTCTCGGTGGGAAATCCCGAAATAAAGGTGGAACGAATGGCAATATCGGGGATTCTTTGGCGCAACTTTTTAAGCAGGGCGAGGTAGCTCGCTCTCGTGCCCTTGCGGTTCATGAGTTTGAGCACGCGGTCCTCCGAATGTTGCAAAGGAATATCCATATATTTCAGAATTTTATCGTTGCTTGCAATCTCTTCGATGAGCGCGTCGTTGATGACGTCGGGATAGCAATACAAAAGACGGATCGTTTGGATATTTTCAAGCGCCGACAGCTTTTGCAACAGCTCCACGAAGGAGTTTTTGCCATACAGATCCTCACCGTAACGGGTGGTGTCCTGTGCCACGATGATAAGTTCCGCCGTTTCTCCCAGACTTTCCGCTTCTTTGAGGAGCTCCTCCATCGGATAGGAGCGATATTTCCCGCGGATTTTGGGGATTAAGCAATAGGTGCAATGATTATAACACCCGTCGGCAATTTTCAAATACGCGTAATGCTCGTCCGTGGTCAGGACGCGGTTTTGAAGATACCCGCTATTGCCCTGCCCCACGCAATTTTGCCGTTCACCCGTGCTATAAGACGCTTCCAAAGCGTCAAAGAGTTTTTCATAGTCGTTGATACCCAAAAAGACGTCCGCTTCTTTTAGAGGCAAATATAATTCATCAATGAATTTTTGGGGCAGACAACCGGTCACTACAAGTTTTTCCAACCGACCGCTTTTATAATCCGCACATTCAAGAATGGTGTCAATCGCTTCCTCGCGCGCAGACTGCAAAAACGCGCAGGTATTCACGACGACGATTTGCGCTTTGGACAGATCGTCGGTGAGGGCATACCCCCGCTCCTTGATCAAGCCGAGGAGCTTTTCCGAATCCACGCGGTTTTTGTCGCATCCCAAAGAAATCACGCCAAATAATTTCTTCGATAACATTTTTCTTTCCTTTTTTCAGATCGTTTGATTACTGCAAAGGTCCGTACAGACTTTCGAACTGCTCTTTCGTGATGAGCACCTTTCTCGCCTTTGCGCCGTCGAATGCCGAAATGTAGCCCATGTCTTCCATCCATTCGATAATTCTGCCTGCGCGGTTATACCCCGCCGAGCATTTGCGTTGGATCATGGAAATGGACGCGCTGCCGCTTAAAATGACGTGGCGCAACGCTTCGATATACATGGGATCGATCTCTCCACCCTTCTCTCCCGTTGCCGAATCGTCTCCGCTCTCGCGCGTATTGTTGATGTAAGCCGTCGCTTCCTCATCGTAATACGCCTCGTTGTTCTCTTTGATATAGTTGACGACTCTTTGAGAATCTTCCGGGGAAATGAAGGCGCTCTGCACGCGCACGGGGGTATTGATCCCCGGCATCGTGTACAGCAAGTCCCCTTTGCCCAAAAGTTTCTGCGCCCCCGACTGATCGAGGATAACGCGGGAATCGACGTCCGAGGATACGCTGAATGCGATACGGGTTGCGAGGTTGCTCTTGATGACGCCCGTAATGACGTCCGTCGAGGGACGCTGGGTAGCGACGATCAGGTGAATGCCTGCGGCGCGCGCCTTTTGCGTCAGGTTTTGGATACGATCTTCCATCTCTTTCTTCGCCGCCAACATTAAATCGGCGAGCTCGTCGATGATTATAACGATCTTAGGCAACCGTTCGTCCTTTTGTCCTTTCTTGACGAGCTGCGCGTTGTATTCGTCCAGATTGACGACGTACGTCTCCGAAAGGCTCATTTGCTCAAACAAGGCGTAGCGGCGATTCATCTCTCCGATCGCCCAGTTCAGACTCTGCACCGCTTTATTCGCATCCGTGATAATTTCGTTGATCATCAGGTGGGGCAAATTGTTATACAAAACGAACTCCGTCTTCTTGGGATCGATGAGGATCAGACGCAATTCCTGCGGCGAATACTTATAGATCAAACTGATGATGAGCGCGCCCAAAAATACACTCTTCCCCGAGCCGGACGAACCGGCAACGAGCATATGGATCATCTTGGAAATATCCCCATACACTTTCACGTTCGCAACGTTCTTCCCCATGGCGAACATCAGCGAAGAGGAATGGGCGTTGACGAAAGTATTCCCCGAAAGCATAGAGCCGAGTTTGACGAATTGACGCTCCTTGTTGGGCACTTCGATGCTGACGACGCCGTCCTCGTAGTTGGGATAAATATTCACCCCGCTCGAGCGCAAACCAAGCGCGATCGACTGATCGAGGGATACGATTTTCTGCGGGGAGACGGATCTGGGCAAGGCGATGTTATACCGCGTGACCGTAGGCCCGAAAGAGACGGAAGCAACGGTTGCCCCCGTCACTTTGAATTCCTCCAAAATGGCGATGATGTTCGCCTTGGTTTCCTCCACTTCCATTTCGTTTTGCGTGGGTTCGATATCCCGACAATCGAAATCGTCCAAAGGTACTCGTTTATAAGGCTTGATCACACGGGGTTTGGGAGGCTGTGGTGCGGGAGGGTCGGGTAAGCGCTTCGGCTCCGTGCTCTTCGGCGTTTCGGGAATCTCACGGGAAACGGGCGTTTCCTCCCTGTTTCCAAATCCGAATCCCCCGCGCGAGCTTTCTCTGCCCCGCTCCAAATCCGACGTGTCTTCGAATTCCGAACGCAAGGTATAGGGATCCTCCTCCCGTTCGTCGAAAATATGCAAACCGTCCTTTCTTCGATCCTCGTCTCTGATTTCGAAAGAATCGCGGGATTCGTTCAAATACTCCTCGCGGCCCGTAAAGTCGTCGCGCGATTGAGGAAGCGTTCTCTCCCCTCTGTCTCCTCTATCTCCTCTGTCACCTCGATCTTCACGCCCTTCCCGTTCGGGGAAACCTTCTTCACGTCTACGCGCGAAAGGATCCTTTCCGTCCTCGAACAGACGGGGGTTGGAAGGCGAGAACATATCCATATATTCGTGGCGTCTGTACCCCGATCCCTCTTCGGGCTTGACTTCGGGCGCCTGCGTCTCTTCACGCAATTTCTTGAAATCGACCTCTTCCTTCTGCGGCGTATAGGACTCGTACAAGGGAGTAGGCGGCTCGTCGTAGGAAGGATAGGTTGCCGTTTCCATAGGCTTGGGCGGCTCTTCCGCAAGGAAGGACATCTTCTCCAAGGGCGGTTCTTCCGTCTCCAAAGGCGTCTGCCGTATATTCGTATTGTCGCTGACGATCATGGGCGGACGCTCCTCTATCGTCTGCTCGTTGACTTCGTTTTCATACGCCTGCGTATACGAAGGCGTAAACTGCGTATACGCTTCCGTCTTTTCCTCGTGGGTGACGGGCGGGCGTTTGTTCACGCCGGCGTTGGGATCGAAAAGCAGGTTGGTCCTGTAATTTTCCGCGGGCGTACTGCTGAACAAAAATTCCCGAGCGTTGTTGTATCCCGCAGGCATTTGGGGTTGAGCTTGCCGTTGTTCACGCTGATTCTGCTCCATCACCTCCGCCATTCCGAAGGGCGAAAACGCAGCCGTAGCAGGTTTTGCCTGTGGTTGCGCCTGCGGAGCAGACGGTTCGGACAAGCTGACGCCGGGGCGTTGCGCAACCGTTGCGTTCGACGTCGGTTGCATTTCCTGCGCAGACTGCGGCGCGGGCGCTTGCCTTTTTTCTTTCTTGACGGGTTTTGCGGGTTTTCCCCCTTTCTGCACGGGCTTGCGTACGCTCGTCACCGTAAGGTAACCGAGGAACAAAGTCAACGCCGAAAAGAAGACGATCGCGCCGACGTTGGAAAGGACGGCGGATACGCCGAAGACGAGAATACCGCCCAGCCCTCCCGTGACCGTCGTGGCAGGGAAAGTTTCTCCCGCGGAAAAACAGGCGAGGATATATCCCTCTCTCGCCCAGTTGAACGTAAGCGCGGTATGTACGAGCAATGTTGCACTCAAAAAGGTCAGACACCCGAGCGCGAACGCCGCTCTGTTTTTCAAGAGGCGTTTGCCGATCAACGCGGTAACACACAAATACATGGCGCCCACGGCGAGCGGGTAGGCAAGATAGCCGAACGTGCCCGTCAAAAAGCTGTGCACGGCAAGCCCCAACTCCCCGAACATAAGAGAACGGGTACACAATATCAAAAATGCAAGCAACGAGAAGATGAACCCTGCGGCGGCAAAGCTTTCCTTGGTCACCAACAACGACTCTTCTCTTTCCGCATTCGGTTTCGTGTTTTTATTAGGATTACTCAAAATCTTTCCTCCTGTCCTGTGAGAAAGTGCAAATAAATAAGATACTTATTTATTATAGCATTTTTTTTTACTTTTTTCAATAGTTTGACAGGAGAAAAATAGGCAAAAACCGAGTTTTTTTTATTTCTCCCCGACTTTTGCCCCAAATTTTTAGTTTTGAAGATATGCAAGCTCGTTTATCCGAGTTCTTTCAAAAGGTACTGCGCGACGTAATAGATATCCCCCGCGCCCAAAAACAGCACGAGGTCGCCCTCCTTCACCGTCTTTTTCAGCCAAGTTTTCAGAACGTATACGTTCTCCGAATACAGACAATTCCCCACGATCCTCGAAAGAGTTTCCGCGCTCCCCTCCCCGTCGTACTTTTCCCGAGCGGGATACGTCTTATAGATCATGAGATTTTTAATGGGGCGCAACGCCTCCGTAAATTCTTTCAGAAGCAGTTTCGTCCGAGAATAGGTATGCGGCTGAAAGACCACGTACAAATTCCCCCGACACACCCCTGCCGCCGTGGCGACGGTGGACGCAATCTCTCTGGGATGATGGGCGTAGTCGCAAATAAAACTCGCCCCGCGGTACGCTCCGATTTTCTCGAAACGCCGTTTCACCGCCGTGAAGCTCTCCAAGCCTTTCGCGATTTCCTTTTCGTCGAAGCCGAGGGAACGGATCGCCGCAAACGCCGCGACTGCGTTATACACGTTGCACCGCCCGACGGCATTCAACCGCACCCGAACGAGGGGTTTCCCGTATTCCTCCACCGTAAAAGAATATCTCTCGCCGTTTGCGCGAAGGTCGATCGCCCGATAATCCGCCAGTACGTCGTGAATCCCGAAGGTGGAAAAATCCCCCAGGCCCACGCAGTTTGGATCGTCTGCGCACACGAAGGCTGCGTCCGCGCTTTGGCAGTATCGACGAAAACATCCCTTCAAATCGTCAAAGTCCGCGTAACATTCCATGTGATCCCTGTCAATATTCAGAAGCAAAGCGGTGTTCGCACGGAGTTTTAATAAATTTTTCTTATACTCACAGGCTTCCGTCACCAAATATTCCGAGCCCGTCGTATAAAAGTTTCCAAACGCGCTGTCCTCGCCGCCGATATGGGCGGTAAAGGGCGCGGCGGCGTGCTTCAAAATATGCGCGCACATGGACGTGCAGGTCGTCTTCCCGTGGCTCCCTGCCACTGCGATCACGTGGGGAAATTCCTCGCAAATCATACGCAGCAGCTCCGCGCGGGAACAGATCCTTTTCCCAAGTTTTTCCGCCGTCGTAAACTCGATATGATCGGGCGGAATCGCGTCGGTAAACACGACGACGTCCGCCGCTTTCAACTCCGCTCTCTCCCCGTCCGCGCCGATATATACGCGCGCCCCGTAAAAGGCGAGCGCCTCCGTTTCCTCGCTGCGCGTACCGTCGCTCCCCGACACCTGATATCCGCAGGTGCTTAAAAATTTCGCGAGTGCGCTCATACTGATGCCGCCGATTCCGATAAAATAGATCTTTTTCGCTTTTTCTAATCCTTTTATCCGCATACGCTATTCTATTTTGATTGACGGCTCGATATGTATATTATAAGTAATTCTTATAATACAAATGAAAATTTCCCCTCTCATTCGCTTGCTTATTTTGTAGTAAAGTGATATAATAATCTAAATTATTGATTATGTGTGTCGTTTTGATTTAATTATTTAATTGATTACACTCATATCTGATTTATTCTTCCTCAAAAGAGCGTCTGTTTCCACAGGCGCTCTTTTACCGTACAAAAAAAATACCGCCGATTTTGCGACGGTATCGTAATTTAGTTGTCCGTTACTGATCTTCCCCGTTTTTACGCATAAAGAAGTCCACGAAACGGGGGCGATGCTTGCGGTCTACGGGAGGCTCCTGGGGAGCGGGTTGATCGGGAATAGGATCGTCCGGTTCAAACGGGCGCGCGGTTTGCGCATACGGCATGGGCGAAACGGGTTGCGCCGACGCGTAGTTGCCCTGTGCGTTGGAATAGGGAGTCGCGTACGTAGGTTGAGAAGGCTGCGCATACGCAGGCGTTGCGGGTTGCGTATAGGCAGAAGGCGTTTGCGCGCGATAAGCATTCGCCGATGCAACCTCCGCGTTTTCCCGACTGTTATAGGAATAGTCGAGTTTCTTGGAAAGTATCGCCGCCTGACGGAGTGCCGCGTCCTGCGCCTCGAATCCGTATCCGTTCTGATTGTTATCAAAGCCCGTCGCGATCAGGACGATTTCCACTTCGTCCGTCATATTCTCATCGATCGCCGCACCGAAAATCACGTTTGCGGAATAGTCGATGACGTCACGAACGAGGTTCGCCGCCGTAACGACTTCGTCGTAAGAAAGGGACTTGTCGCCGATGACGTTCAGAATGACCGAATGAGCGCCTTCGATGGTGGTATTGAGCAGAGGGCTGCACACCGCGCAACGCACGGCGTCGTAAATACGCTTTTCCCCTTTCGCTACGCCCATACCCATATGCGCGACGCCGCGTCCCTTCAACGTCGTTCTTACGTCCGCAAAGTCGAGGTTGATCAAGGAAGGTTTCACGATGAGTTCGGTGATGCCGCGGATCCCCTGACGAAGGACTTCGTCTGCGACCTTCAACGCCTCGGGGAAGGGCGTTCCCTTGGGAACGACCTGCGAAATCTTATCGTTGGGAATGGTGATGATGGAATCGACGGATTTTTTAAGTTCCTCGATCCCCGTCAAGGCGTTCGTCATTCTCAATCTTGCTTCAAACGCAAACGGAAGGGTCACCACGGCAACGGTGAGAATCTTCATCTCTTTCGCGATTTTTGCGATCACGGGAGCAGCGCCCGTGCCCGTGCCACCGCCCATACCTGCGGTAATGAAGAGCAAATCAGTACCCTGCAACGCTTTTTGAAGCATCTCCTTATCCGCTTCTGCCGCCGCTTTGCCGACGTTGGGATCCGCCCCTGCGCCGAGCCCTTTGGTGAGCTCCGCGCCGATTTGCAGGCGGTTGGTCGCTTTGGAGCGCGCCAGATCCTGCACGTCCGTATTGACGACGATAAATTCTGCGCCCTCGATGTTCGATTCGATCAGGCGATTGACCGCGTTGTTTCCCGCGCCGCCGACGCCGATGACCTTGATTTTCGCACCGCCGCTGAAATTGTTGAAAGCGAACGTATTTGCAGGCCGATTCTGGGGAGAATAGCCGTATCCTTCTCTTCTTTCGTCAAAATTATCCATCATTTTCTTTTTCCTCCGATGACGTTTAGAAATTTCTCCAACCAACCTTCCTTCGCGCTGTCCGAGATTGCCGTTGCAAGCAGGGATATCCTCGAAGAGCAGGTCGGTTTATCGTAGTAGGGCAAATCGGGATAGACGGTTTCCGTCAGCCAACTTACCCGTTTGGCAATATGTTCCGCCGCGCCTTTGATGCCGCTGATGCCTTCCCCCGTAACGCTGATGGGGTTTGCCGACAACATGAGCGAGGCTTTGTCTTTGTAATATTTTCTGAGGAATGCGTCCACCCGTTCGCACAACTCGTCCAGTGCAAACTTGATGACGTCGTTCACCTTCTGCACGGGGAAGGATCTCTCGGCGATTTCCGAGACGTACGCCATGTCTTTGGGCACCGTTCCCCCCGAAATATTTGCGTTGGCAAGGAGTTCTTCCGCGACGGGATAATCGACGCCGAGCGTTTCAATCAACTGCACCAGAACGCTTCCAATGCCGCAATTAAAGTTCTCCTCGTGCACGATGCCGCTGCCGTAGACGACGGAGATCGAACTCGTCATAAAGCCGATATCGAGCAAAAAGGCGTAGCCCTCTCTCTTCTTTTCCGACAACAGATAATAGGCTTGCGCGAGCGTCGAGGGAATAAATTTCACCTCGGGGAATCCCATATCCCCCAACAGCTTTTTGATAAATTCATGAAAGTATTCGGACACGAAGTAATAGCACAGCGCCCCTTTGAGCATCGTCGTGGGAACGCCGTATAAATCGCTCGCAAAGAAATGCTTGCGGTTGTCTCCCAACGTAAAATACATCGCTGAACGCCGAATACATATCCCTTCGGTCAACAAATCGTTCATGCCGCTTTCGTAGAGTGCTTCGATATCCTGCGAGGAAATTTTCCGTTTTCTCGGGAAGGACGCCGTATGTCCTTTGGTCACGACGGACACGAAAGGCGAGGGCACGCCGACGTAGATCTCCCCGATCCGTCCCTCGTAGGTCTGCTGGACGTCGCTCACCGCGCGCATCACCGCGCGACGGAAAGAATCTTCGTCAAAGAATCCGTCCAGACAGTACCCCTCGTAGCTTTCACTCTGCATTCCGCTAAAAACGAACGTGCCGTTCACGCCCTTCGAGCCAAGCAAGAAGGACACTTCATTCGACCGTATATCCAAAACCGCAACGCATTCGTTCTTCATAATCGTTTCACTCCATGAACGGCTTATCGAAAATTAGCAAATCTTGACTTTAATTATACACTATTTATAGGCAAATGTCAATTACATAGCGAAAAAAAGATGAGAAAAAACACGCAAAATTGCGTGTTTTCCTATATTTTGAACTATTTTCAACTTTCAAACTCGTCCCTGCTCGCGTAGTTGGTAAAAATTTCCTCGCCCGTCGCGGAAATCACCATTCTCCCGATGAGCTTTTGTTCGTCCGACAAATCGCGGTACGCGCGTACTGCCGCCTCCGCCTTTTCCTGTGTTTTTTGCGTGGGATCGCCGAAATACAACTTGACCCCTTCGCGCATCGTCAAGCGATAAATCGTTTCGGGTTCTCGGGTAAACACTTCCACCGAAACCACGTTGCTGCGAATGCCGCCAAGTTGCAAGGACAACGCTTTACAGAGGGCGAGCACGGAGTTGAAATGGGGATCCCCCGCGGGCAACTTGCCGTTCTCCCCGACGACGGACAACCCTTGGATCAGTACGTTTTCCGCACCGTTGAGAACGTTTACGGGCGTTTCGCGCGCCCCCAGAACCGTCCCGTCCTCCCCGAGGATATAATAGCCGACTCCCGGTGTCTCCACCGCGTAAACTTCCGCGTCCTCCGCTATTTTGACGATCAGACGGTTGGGATGGGATTTTTCAAACCCGGTCAATCGAAAATAGGGAAATTCCGTCATAATTTCCTGTGCCGTGCGCTCGCTGACAAAAAAGATACTCTCCCTTGCGTAAGCCTCTTCCAACCGCTCCCGAAGCACCTGCGCCTGCCCTTCCGCCTCCTTGGAAACGAGGGAGGATTCGAGCGTCACTTTCTCCACTCTGTACACCGCAGACACCCCCAACGCAGCGCCCGATAAAAACAGGATCGCCGACAATAGGATCACCCAAAATTTCTTTTGTCTTTGCATAACTTGATTTCCTCTTTTGCTTTTATATCCGTACCCGCTTGATCTTCGCGCCGAGGTTTCGCAACGTGCCCTCGAATTCCGCATACCCTCTATCGATATGAGAAAGGTCCATCACCGAGCTCTGTCCTTCCGCCCTCAAAGCGGCAACCACGAGCGCCGCGCCGCCGCGCAAATCCCCTGCCGTCACCGAAGCGCCGTGCAGTTTTTCCACGCCGCGAATGAACGCCGCTCTTCCGCGAACGGTGATATCCGCACCCATGCGTTTGAGCTCCGCCGCGTAACGATACCTCGTTTCGAACAAATTCTCCACGACGAGCGTCGCGCCCTTCGCCGTTGCGCTGAGGGCAGAATATTGCGCCTGCAAATCGGTGGGGAATCCCGGGAAGGGCATCGTCTCCACCAGATTGACGGATTTCAACTTTCCGTCGCTGTACAATTCTATTTTATCATTTTTCGTATGGATTTTGCAACCGTTTTCACGCAGTTTATGTAAAAGAGCCGCAATATTTTCTGCGGGAACCCCCTCGATTTCCATCTCGCCGCCGCAGGACGCCGCCGCGATCAGGTACGTACCCGCCTCGATACGGTCTCCGATCGGCGTATAATCGACGCCGTGCAGCCGCTCGACCCCCTCGACGACGATCGTCCCCCCACCCGCGCCGCGCACCTTGGCGCCCATTGCATTCAAAAAGCGTTGCAGATCGGAGATCTCGGGTTCCTTCGCCGCGTTGCGGATCACGGTGATCCCCGCCGCTTTCACCGCGGCGAGAATGATATTTTCCGTCGCTCCCACGCTGGGGAAATCAAGCAGGATCTCCGCGCCTTGGAGCCGCTCGGCGCTACAATGGATATATCCGTCCTTTTCCACGATCTCCACGCCGAGTTTTTTGAGTCCCGACAGGTGCAGATCAATGGGACGAAGCCCGATATCGCAACCGCCCGGATAGGAAATTTTCGCACGGCGAAAACGGGTCAGGACGGAGCCCAACATAAAAACGGAAGAACGCAGCTCCTTCGTCAGCCGCGTTGGGATTTCGTGGGAAACTGCGTTCGAACTGTCTATGACGGCGCAATCCTTTTGCCGTTTGATTACGCATCCGACCTCGCTCAATATATGTAACATATTTTCCACGTCGTTGATTGCGGGGACGCCGTGAATTTTTACCTGTTCATCAGTCAAAACGGAGGCGGCGAGCAGGGGTAAAACGGTGTTTTTCGCGCTGTGCACGCGGACTTTTCCGTATAATTTTTCGCCACCGTCTATGATAAATTTATCCATACGCAAAAGCTCCTTATAGTGTATTATATGGAGTTTTTCCGCTTTTTTGTGTCCCCCTTTCCCTCCGAAGCGGCGGAAACGGCGTATAGGATCCCCATGGACGCCATGGTGATGATCAGCGACGTATTGCCCGAACTGATCAAAGGCAACGGCAAGCCCGTCGGGGGAATACTGCCGCTGACGACCAGGGCATTGATCACCGTCTGGATTCCGTACACGAGCGTGATCCCCGAAGCGAGCAAAAAGGAGAAAAAGTCCTGCGCGCGATAGGCGGTCCTGATCCCTCGGTAGATCAAAAACGCGCTGACGGAAAACAGGATAAAAATCCCTACGAACCCGAGTTCTTCCCCGATGATGGACAAAATGAAATCGCTTTCCGCAAAGGGCAAGAAACGGTATTTCTGACGGGAGTTAAAAAGTCCCGTCCCGAACCAGCCTCCGTTCCCGAGCGCGTACAAGGACTGAATGAGCTGATACCCCTCTCCCCTCGGATTTTCCCACGGGTCGAGGAAGGCGCTCAGACGGGAGATACGGTAGGGTTCGGCAAGGATCATAAGGGGCACGACGAGCAGGGCGGGGATAAAAATCATCATGAAATATTTGATTTTCATGCCCCCTAAAAAAAGCATGGCGAGCATGAGCAGCCCCACGCACATGGTGACGGACATATTCGGTTCCAAAATGATCAGAACGCAGATCGCGCCCCCGGCGAAAAGAACGGGGAGGATTCCCGAAAAGGTACGCATCCTCCCCATGTCGTCCGACATATACGCCGCGGCGAAAATCACGAACCCATATTTGGCGAGTTCGGAAGGCTGCAAAGTAAAACTGCCGATCCCGATCCACCGCGTCGCGCCGTAGTTGGTCTTCCCGATCCCCGGTACGAACACGAGCGCAAGCAAAACGACGGGCAGGATCCACGCCGCCCACCTCACCTTTTTGCCCTTCAACTTCGAATAATCGAACTTTGCGCAGAAAAACATAGCGACGAGCCCGAGCACGAAACCGATCAGCTGTTTCTTGACGAAATACCACTCGTCGCCGTACTGCGTTTTCGCCACGTAACTGCTTGCGGAATAGATGGCGAGCACCCCGAATCCCGACAACAACGCCGTGACGAGGAGTATGTAAATATCCCCTTTGGGTTTATTCCATTTGCTCTTCTTCGTCGACGGCAAGGGCTGCCTCAACGTCTGCGTCTGCGTCGTCGCTTGCAGGATCGTCCGATTCGTCGTCGGTTGCGACGGAGGGTTCCAAAGGGGCTTTTGCTTCCTGTTTTTGAATAAAAGACTGAACGATTTCAACAAATTTATCTCCCCTTTCCTCGTAGTTTGCAAATTCGTCAAAGCTTGCGCTGGCAGGACTCAACAGGACGCATTGACCGCGGTTGGCTTTGAGCGCCGCGATTCGAACGGCAAACTCAAAGGTGTCGCATAAGGTAAAATTCACGAAGGCAGCTTTCCCCGCGCTTTTGAGCAACTCGAAACGGTTTTCCCCGTAAAAGATTGCGTGTACTACCTTGGAGCCTGCGAGCTTTTCAAAGAGTTTTTCATACTCGTAGCCTTTGTTTTTTCCACCGAGCAAGAGTACCGTGTCTGCGTTCATGGACTCGATCGCCTTGATCGTCGCGTCTACGTTCGTGCCCTTGGAATCGTCTATATAGGTCACGCCGTCCACTTCTCCGACGACCTCGATGCGGTGTCTGACCCCCTTAAATTCGGTGAGCGCGGAGACGATATCCGCATTCTTCACCCCCATGATCTTCGCCGCCAAAATGACCGCCAAGGCGTTCTGTACGTTATGTAGTCCCCCCAAAGGCAGGTCGGAAACGGAAAGAATCTTCTCCTTCCCGAAATAGAGATCGCCGTTTTCGTAGTACGCGCCGCTCACCCGTTCCCGTACCGAAAAATATACGACTTTCGCCTTCGTCTTTTCCGCAAAGGTGCGCACCGTCGGATCGTCGTAATTGAGGACGACGTACTCCGCCTCCGTACAGTTTTTCAAGAGCTTGGATTTTAAGAATACGTAGTTTTCCATATTGTAATGGCGGTTCAAGTGGTCTTCGGTGATATTGAGCACCATGGCGATATGCGGACGGAGAGATTGCAGGGTTTCGAGCTGATAGCTGGAAATTTCCGCCACGCAAATTTCCTGCTCCGTCGCCTGCGCGAACTCGATCATGGGCGTGCCGATATTGCCGCACGCATGGGCGTTCAAGCCCCCTTTTTTCAGCGTTTCCGTCAACATCGTCACTGTCGTCGTCTTTCCGTTCGTACCCGTCACGGCAACGAGCGGACAACGCATATATCGCGCCGCCAACTCCGTTTCCCCAAGCACCGCGAGGCGGTTTCGCTTAAACGCCACCGCAAGCGGATGATCGATGGGGATCCCGGGGCTCAATACGAGCCCGTCGCACACCTCCGTCATGCGCGAAAGCTCTTCCTTTTTCACCCGTTTCGCGCCCTTACTTTCCAGTTCCTGTGCGGTCTGCTCGATTCTTTCCGTCGAAAGCTCGTCGTAGATATACGTCACCGCCCCTCTCGAAAGCAAAAATTCCGCGGCGGCACGCCCTGATTTGGACAGTCCGAAGACCAAAAACACCTGTCTTTGAAGATACATACAACCCTCCCTTTACAACGCGGTCAAAACGCACACGAGCCCTAACAGCAGCGTCACGGAAAAATACAGATAGGAAATACGACTTTCCGAATACCCTTTCATTTGGAAATGGTGATGAATGGGCGACATTAAAAAGATTCGTTTGCCCCGCGTTACCTTATAATATATTACCTGCACGATCACGGATATGACTGATAAAACGAAACAAACGCCGATCACGGGAATAAACAATGCGTTTCCCGAAAAGGAAGAAATCGCCGCGATAAATCCGCCCAAAGCGAGCGAGCCCGTATCCCCCATGAATACAGACGCAGGCGACACGTTGAACGCCAGATAGGCAAGCAACGCTCCCACCAGACAAAAGGAGAGCAAGGCAAGCCCTTCGTCCCCCTTCTGCAATAGGATTAAAACTCCGAGAGCGCACAGAAAGGGGGTGCAAGTCCCCGCCGCAAGACCGTCCAGTCCGTCCGTCAGATTGACGGCGTTCACCGTTGCCAGAAACACGAACGCGATCAAAGGAATAATTCCCCAACCGATATCTATCGTACTACGAAAAAAGGGAAGGACGAGCTCCGTCAGCTCCGCACGGAAACAGTAGACGCCGCAAAAGATCGCGACGACGCTCTGAAAGGCAAACTTCTGCCAGGCGCGAAGCCCCAAATTTTCCTTGTGCCGTTTTTTGAGGTAGTCGTCCAAAAAGCCGATGATCATATAGGAAAGTCCGATGACCAACGCCAAGATCGTCGTGCGCAGAAGTTCCACTTGCACGAAGGGAAAAAGGACTGCCGTGGACAGGACGGCGGCTGTGATAAAAGCGATACCACCCATGGTGGGCGTACCGCTTTTGCTTTTATGTTCGGTCACGTAACGAAGAATATTTTGCCCCGCCTTGAGTTTTCTCAAAAGCGGAATTAATCCGAGCGTAAACAGGAAAGACAACGCGAAGGAGAGCAATACGGCGGCTAAATAAATTTTCATCATTTTCCTTTCTTTTCCAAAAGTTTTTCAATGATATCATGGTCGTTGAAGGGATATTTTATACCCATAATTTCCTGATAATGCTCGCCGCCCTTGCCTGCCACCAACAACAAATCCCCTTCTCTTAAAGAATCCAACGCATAGTCGATTGCGTGCCTGCGATCGGGCACGACCACGTAACAAACGGAAAACCGCCGATACCCTTTTTCAATTTCGGAAATGATGTCCAAGGGGTCTTCATAGCGCGGATTGTCCGACGTAAGAATGGCAAAATCGGACTTTTTTGCCACCGTTTCCCCCATGAGCGGTCGCTTGGCTTTGTCCCGATTCCCTCCGCAACCGAACAGGCAAACGAGCCTGCCCCGACAATGGGGACGAAGGGCGTCCAACGATTTGCCCAATCCGTCGGGCGTATGGGCAAAATCCACGAAAATGTCCGCGCCGTTATAGGCACACACCCGTTCCAGACGTCCTTCCACCCCTTTGAGTTCCGTCAAGCCTTTGGCAATCGCGCGCATGGGGATTCCAAGATTTGCGGCGCAAGTCGCCGCGGCAAGCGCGTTGTATACGTTGTGCCGTCCGAGCATCGCAAGGGAAATCCGACTCAACCGATCGTCGATATTCAGCACGCATTCGCTTCCAAGCAAAGATTCCTCCGTTACAATCGCAAAGGCGTCCGTCGGCGTCTGCATACCGTAAACCGTCGACTGCGCCCCCGCCTCCTCTCTCGCTTTTGCGATTTCTCTTCCGACTTCGTCGTCGCCGTTGAGAATCGCCAAATCGCAACGCACTTTCTCAAACAGTTTCTTTTTCGCCGCTTTATAGTCGCTCATGTTCTCGAAGAAGTCCAGATGATCCTGCGTCAGATTCGTAAAGATACACGCCTGAAAGACGATCCCTTCTACCTTGTCGTAATAGAGGGCGTGCGCCGACACTTCCATGACGACGTATTCCACACCGTGCTTGCGCATATCCGCAAGGATCGCCTGCAATTCGACGGGATCGGGCGTCGTCAGATCGGACGGGAGCTCCTTCCCCTCGTACCGTACGCCCAACGTCCCGATGATTCCCGTTTTTTTTCCTGCGTTCCGCAAAATGGAAGCCAGCATATACGCCGTCGTCGTCTTTCCGTTCGTACCCGTAACGCCGATTATTTTCAGCCTCTCACTCGGTTTCCCGTGAAACACGGAAGAAATTTCGGCAAGTGCTTTCCTCGTGCTTTTCACCGGGATTTGCGCGACGTTCAGCGCCAACCGCCTTTCGGTCACGACCGCCACGCAACCGTTGCGAACGGCTTCCGCGGCGTACAGATGCCCGTCGCTCGTTCCCCCCGTCAGACAGAAAAACAAACCGTTCTCCACCTGTCGTCGACTGTCCGTGACGAGCGCCTCGATCTCTAACGCCAAATCTTCTTCCGACAGCGTATTTTCATATTCCACGTTCTCGATGAGTTTTTCCAAGTGCATATCCTTTTCTCCTTGCTTCTTTTTTATATATATTATATCTATGCACTTGTCCGCGGCTGTATGTTTTTCAGAGAAATAATTCCCTCAAAAATTTCCTTCGCGCACGGAGCGGCGACGACGCTTCCGTAATAGGCGCCCTGCGGCTGGTCAACCGTCACGAGGGTCAGATACTTAGGCTCGTCGGCAGGGAAAAATCCCACGAACGAGGACACGTATTTCCCGACGGCGATCCTTCCGTTCTCGTATTTCTGCGCCGTACCCGTCTTGCCGCCCACGCGGTACCCTTCGATATACGCCTTTTTTCCGCTTCCCTCGCGAACGACTCCTTCCAGCATTTCCCTTAAAATTTTGGACGCCTCTTCGCTGATCGTCCTGTTTTTCACCTCCGTTTGCGCCGTTTGCAACACGTAGCCGTCCTCCGCGTAAATCCGCTTGACGAGGCGCGGCGTATAGTAATAGCCACCGTTCACCGCAGACGCCGCGGCGCAGGCGAGTTGGATCCCCGACACGGCGATCGTCTGCCCGAATCCGATACGGGCAAGGTCGCAATCGCGCACGACGGACTCCGCCAACAGCAAGCCGTACGCCTCGCCGCTGAAATCGATCCCCGTCTTTTTTCCAAACCCGAAAGCGGCAAGATATTCGTAAAAGGTTTCCTTGCCCAAGGACAACGCAATATCCGTAAAGCAGGGATTACAACTCGTGTTCAACGCGTCGGAAAGCGTTTGATTGCAATGTTTGCCGTTCGCATGATTGCTCCAACATTTGACCGTCGTACCGTCCACGAAACGGGTACGGGAGCTCGGGAAAATATAGCTCGTGGAAAAGGCTTTGGGATTGCCTTGCAAATGTTCCTCGATATCTGCCGCCGAGGTGATGATTTTGAAGGTGGAACCCGGCTCGTACACGTCGCTGATCGTGCGATTTCGCGTGAGCGTATTCAAAAGCGCGGCGTCCTCTCTCGGCACCTCGTTCAAATCGTACGAGGGATAGCCCGCAAGCGCCAACACCTCGAAGGTATTGACGTCTAAAACGATGCAGGACGCGGCGTTGGGATCGTACGCGTTCGCCATCTTTTCAAGCGTACTCTCCACGATTTCCTGAATCCCGTAATCGATGGTCAGCTCCACGTGATAGCCGTTTTCCGCAGGCAGATAGGCAGCGACGCTGTCCTCGATCTCGATGCCGACGAGGTCGGTTTCATAGAGAAGTTCCCCTCTTTTCCCTGCCAGATAGGATTCGTAGTATTTCTCGATCCCCGTCGTGCCCACGTTGTCCGACGAGGTGAAGCCGAGCACCTGACACAGTGCGTCGCCCTTGGGATAGTAGCGGATATTATCGCGCGAATAGTAGACGCCGTCTAACGAAAGTTCCGACAGGTTGGCGATCTCCCCCTTGCCCACCTTTTTGGCGATCGTCACTTCCGACGCCTTCTTTTTGGTGAGTCTCTCGTAGAGTGTTTCTTGCTCCATATGCAAAACTTGAGACAAAAGTGCTGCCGTCCCTTCCGTATCCTTGACGGCGTTGGAGCGCGCGAACACGGTGTACGCCGTGGAATTGTCCGCCAGCACGACCCCGTTGCGGTCGGTGATCTTGCCGCGCTCCGCGACGATGGGAAGTTCTCTCGTCCATTGATCGAGCGCCCGATAGCCGAGTTCCTCGCTCCAAATCACCTGTACGTAAAAAAATCGACCGAATAAAAGACAAAAAAGAAAGGTTATCGCCACAATCATGGCAAATAACCTCTTTCGTAAAACCGATATCGAATACTCTGTATGTCGTTGTTTGATAACCGTAAACTCCCGTTTTGATTTTCTTTTTTAATTTTCTGATTTCACCATTCCCTGTGACTCGGCATACTCGCGAATGGTCTCTTCCGACTTCGCGTCTTCAATGCGTTTCTGAACCTGTGCATTCTGTTCCACGAGTACGGCTTTCTGTTCTTCCAAACGAGCGATATTCGCGCGCTTGGCGTTGATGGTATAGGTATTTACGCAGATGAGCGAAAGCATGACGGTGACCACCGCCACGAACGCCACGATTGCGATCTTCGCCGTCAACGAAAGGGAATACTGCGCTTCCATTCTGACCGCCGCGGCTTGTACGGGCGCGGCGACCGTCTGCTCTTCGGGGAGCTGCATTCTCTCGAATTTTTCCGTCGTGAAAAGCGCCGCCGTCCTTTGCGAGGCGTACTCGGTGACCGTAGGCACTTGCGCATACGTAGAAGCATTGCCGCCGTTGGGCGATATGTACGTGGGTTTTTCATGCGCGTTGACGTTCGCCCGAGAGTCGTCTGCTCTACGTTCATCCGTGCGTACGTCTTCTGCAAATTGCGATGCAATTGCATTTTTCAATCTGTTGTAGTTCTCGCTGATCCGTGCGTTATGTTTTTGTGCCTCTGTTTCGGCGTTATAATTCTGAACCTGTGTTTCCTCACGTAACAAATCCATGATGTCGCTCCTCCGTATTTTTTCCTCTTTCCCCTTTGTTTCGACGCTTCTTAAATTCTTTCGGCAATTCTGAGCTTCGCGCACTTACTTCTCGAATTCTCGTTTATCTCACGTTCGCTCGCCGTGATCGGCTTGCGGGTTATAATCTTGATTTCCGGTTTTTTCCCACATACGCACACGGGAAAGTTCCCGGGGCACGTACAGGGATTCTCCAACTGTCTGAACGCTTCTTTTACGACCCTGTCCTCCAACGAATGGAAGGTGAGAATGGCGATCCTGCCTCCTCTTTTCAACCTTCTCGTCAAAGCGATCACCAACTCGTATAAGCCGTCTAATTCTCCGTTGACTTCAATGCGGATCGCTTGAAAGCTCTTTCTTTCGCAGGGAGCTCCAAAACGGAATTTCGCAGGAATGCTGTTTCTGATGATTTCCGAGAATTCCCCCGTCGTTTTCAGGGGCTGCTTTTCTCTATACTTCACCACGTTTCTGGCAATCTGTTTGGCAAACGTCTCTTCGCCGTACGTTTTCAATATTCTGGCGAGCGCCTCTTCCGAATAGGTATTCAAAACGATTTCTGCCGTCAGGTACGCCGAGGTGTTCATGCGCATATCCAGCGGAGCGTTCCCGTCGCGATAGGTGAATCCCCTGTCGCTGTCGTCCAACTGATGGGAGGATACCCCGAAATCGAGCAGCGCCCCGTCAATCTGCGAAACCCCTGCGCGGTCAAAGACGATCGAAAAGTCCTTGTAATTCGATTTGTAAATTTCAAAACGTCCGTCAAACTCCTTCAAGCGTTCGCTTGCCGCCGCGATGGCTTCATCGTCCAAATCGGTGGCGATCAGTCTGCCGCTCGGAGCCGTCCGTTTCAAAATCTCGTAGGAATGACCGCCTCCGCCGACCGTGCCGTCGTACCAGATTCCCCCGTCTTTCAGGGCGAGACCTTCCATACATTCTTCCGGCATTACGGGTTTGTGCGAAAATTCCAACATGGTTTATATCCTCAATTTTTCCAACTCTGCGTCGTAATCGACGTCATCCATATATTCGTAATATCTTTCAGCCGCCCAGATTTCAAGACGGTTCCCTACGCCCAGCGTAACGACGTCCTTCTGAATCCCCGCCATTCTTCGAAGGGACGCCGGGATCACGATTCTCCCCTGCGTATCTTCTTCCGCCTGGCTGATACTTGCAAACAACGCCCTCGTGATCTTATTGCTTTCCGAAAGCCCTTCCGACGAAAGAGAGGCGAGCATTTCGTCCAACTCCTCGTCCGGCATGACACAGATGCAGTTATTTTTCCCACGGAACAGACTGTAAGGTCTCTTCCCGCCTTCCCCCGTAAGCTCTTTCTTGAACTTGGAGGGAATACGAAGACGGTTCTTATCGTCCAACTGATGTTCAAACATGCCCGTGTACATTCGATTTGCCTCCTCGTCCTTTTTGCTATTTTCTCATTTGAAGAATAGCTTACCAATATTATAGACCACTTTTAACCACCTGTCAAGTATTTCACGATAATTTTATTAAATTTTTTTCGATTTTTCTTATTTTTTAACCACTTTTTACCCCAAAAAGCCATCTTGCTTGCGAACGTATGTTTGTTTGTATATTTTTTCGTTATTTTCGGCACTTTCGCCCAAGAAGACGACCTCCCCTTTCCCCTGATTTTTCAAGGGATTGAGGGGGGTTTGATACAAACGTTTGTTTGCTTTTTTGTCCGCCTCTTTCCCGAGGGGATTTTGGGGGAAAATCGTGGTCGAAAATCCCAAATTTTTCAGTTCGAAAACGTCGGGTGGTCGCCCGTCCCTATTTCCCCTCAAAAGGGTGTAAAGTCGACGCGCGATCCCCCCATTGCCGTGGTAGACGGGACAGGCGTAATACGCCGCAATCTGCGCTTCAATATATACGTAATGCGTACATCCCAGCACCACGCCGTCCGCTTTTTGGCGCGGCAAAAAGGGAGTATAGTCGAATGTGGCGTTTTTGATATTTTTCTCGATTTCGTACGCCAACCGTTCGCAGGGCGCCGTGACGAGCTCCACCTTCGGATATGCGATGCGCGTCTCCGTAAGAAGAGTCTGATAGCGTTGGCTTTTGTAGGTTGCCTGCGTGGTCAAAACCAACACGCGTCCCCCCGCTCTTGCGGCAAGTCGAATCGCGGGTTCCGCACCGAGGATCGGGAAGTCGAACGTGCGGCGCAGCTCCTCGATACATACCGCCGTCGCCGTGTTGCAAGCCACCACCGCCGCTTTCACGTCCAACGCGCGAAACTTTTCGAACGCATCGAAGACGTATTCGCGGATTTGTTTTGGCGGAAGATTGCCGTACGGCGCGTGAATATTGTCTCCGTAATAGTAAAACAATTCGTCGTTGAGTATGCTTTGGCAAGCGGCGAGCACGGTCATACCCCCGATCCCACTATCGAAAAAGGCGATACCGCCCTTGGGAAGGTTCATTTTTCCTCCTGAAAAAAGAAATTTTTTGAAAAATTTATCGTTTTTCGTATTTTACCATGGAAAAACAGTTTACTTTCCAAAAAAATTATGTTAAAATAGTCTACGCAACTTGGATTAAATAAGAATTTTGGAAAAACAAGGAGAACATTATGCCTAATATTAAATCCGCAAAGAAAAGAGTTTTGGTTATCGACAAGAAGACCATGAGAAACAAAGCCATCAAATCCGCGCTTAAGACGCAGGTTAAAAAATACCTTGCCGCTGTAGAGGCCGGTGATAAGGAAGCTGCAATCAAGCTTTACCCTGAAACCGTTTCCGCAATCGACAGCGCCGTTACGAAAGGCGTTATCCATAAGAACAACGCTAACAACAGAAAGGCTAAACTTGCGAAAAAGCTTGCTGCTTTGAACTGAGTTTCATCACGCTTCATATTATAAATATGAGGGTCTGCCGTTCGGTAGACCCCTTTTTTCGTAGGAAACTATCCTTCCTCCCTATCCCCTCTCGCCTGTAAAAAACGCAGGCGATTTTTTATTTTTCGGATTTTGTGAAAAACTTTGAAAATACGGTGTAAAACAGTTGACATACAGTACGATTTTTTCTATAATATTTTTCGTGAAGTTTATTTTAACTAAACTTTTAGTTTATTTTAAGCAAACCTCAAAAAACGCAACTTGGAGGCGTTATGGAGTTAGGTAAAAAAATCAGGCAAATGCGCAATCAAAAAAATTTGACGCAAGAGGAACTCGCCGACCGATGCGAGCTGACGAAGGGGTATATCTCCCAACTTGAAAACGATCTGAACAGTCCCTCGATCGCCACCCTTACGGATATTTTGGCGGCGCTCGGGAGTAACTTATCGGAATTTTTCCGCGAAGAAGCCGAGGAGAAGATCGTCTTTTCCAAAAACGAGTTCATTGAAAAGGATTCGGACGGCGTGCTTTGGAACTGGTTGATCCCCAACGCGCAAAAAAATATGATGGAGCCCGTCCTCGTAGAATTGTTCGAAGGGGCGGAAACGGTGCAGGACGTCCCCCACGAAGGCGAGGAGTTCGGTTACGTCTTGGAGGGAAAAATCACCATCCTGTTAGGGAATGCGCATCACGTATGCAAAAAGGGCGAGGCGTTCTACTATTCCGCAGGAAAGCCCCACTCCATTCTGAACAAGGGAAAAGGCAAAGCCAAATTCCTTTGGATTTCTACCCCGCCCAACTTTTAATATTATACATTATATAATATAACAATAGGCTGTGTCACAGAGAACGGTTGATTTTAGCCGAAATTTATTTTCAGCGATTTGACGAGAAAAATGCAAGAAAGACAAGCGTTTTGCGAAGGCGCATACCCTCCTGCGGTCTGTAACTGAGCAAAACACGAAGTATTTCGCAGTATTTTCCCGTCAAAAATCAACCGAGTGATGTGACAAAGCCTAAAAATAAACAAAAGATTTTTTGGAGATACCGCTATGGAAACTAAGAACACGGAAATCAAATCCAACCGTATCATTGAACTTGTGGACGTTTCGAAGGAATTTGACGGCGTATCCGTCGTGGAAAACCTGAACCTCTACATTCGCAAAGGTGAATTCGTTACCCTTCTCGGACCCTCGGGTTGTGGCAAAACGACGACGCTACGTATGATTGCGGGGTTTGAACTACCTACGACGGGACAAATCCTGCTCAACGGTAAGGACATCTCTCACCTGCCTCCCAACGAGCGTCCCGTCAATACCGTATTCCAAAAATACGCGCTCTTTCCCCACCTCAACGTCTTTGAAAACGTTGCGTTCGGGTTAAAGCTCAAACGCGTGGAGACTACCTATCTCGATCGCAAAGGCAACGAAAAGAAAAAACTTGCAAAGCTTCCTAAGGAAGTCATCGAGGAAAAGGTGCGCAAAGCGCTCGAAGTCGTAGACCTTACGGGATTTGAAAAGCGCAGTATCTCCACCCTTTCGGGCGGTCAGCAACAGCGTATCGCCATCGCGCGCGCCATCGTCAACGAACCCGAGATCCTCTTGCTCGACGAACCCCTCGGTGCACTCGACCTTAAAATGCGCAAGGAAATGCAACTCGAGCTCAAAGCCATGCACAAACGGCTTGGCATCACCTTTATCTACGTCACGCACGATCAAGAAGAAGCGCTTACTATGTCTGACACAGTCGTCGTTATGGCGGACGGTTCCATTCAGCAAATCGGCACCCCCGAAATGATTTATAACGAACCCAAAAACACCTTCGTTGCCGACTTTATCGGGGAAAGCAACATCTTCTCGGGGGTTATGCCCCACGACGGACTGGTGCGTTTCTGCGGCAAGCCCTTTACTTGCTTGGACGGCGGTTTTGAAAAGGACGAGCCCGTAGACGTCGTCGTGCGTCCCGAAGACGTACAAATTACTACGCCTGACAAAGGTATTATGTCTGGCAGAGTAACTTCCGTCGTCTTCAAAGGAATCCATTATCAAATCCTCGTACAATGCGGTAAATATGAAATCGAGATCCAGAGCACCACGACTCCCGAGATCGGCGAAATGGTGGGACTTCTCGTGCAACCCGACGGGATCCACGTCATGAAAAAGAAGTTCCGCGTCAACAAATTCTCGGGCGTGATCACGAAACACAACACCGTAGAATTCGGCGACGGGGAATTCGATTGCGACGTTACCCAGCTTTACCCCGGCAGTCACTTGGACGAAGAGGGTTATCTGATCACGGCAAAAGGTGAAAAGCTCGATCTCACCGACGTGGAAGTCAACGTAGAAGTAGGCTTGCACGACATCACGATGAGTGACAACCTCGACGAGGGCGGCGCGCAGGGACATATTATTTCCTTAATTTATAAGAGTGAGTATTATCGTTATATCGTCCGCACCGAAAACGAAGAAGATTACGTGCTCGCCTGCGAAGACCTCTGGAACGAAAACGACCTCGTCAGCCTGATCATTCCCAAAGATAAGATCCGTCTGACCTTGAAGGACGTGAAGGATGCGGAGGGTACCAAGAAATGACGATAACTAAACCCAAATTGCATTTTTCGCGTAAATTGCTTGCGATCCCCTACGCGATTTTCTTGCTCGTATTCGTTCTCGTGCCCCTCTTGATCATTTTGTATTACGCCTTCACCAACGGGGACACGGGTGCATTTACCTTTGAGAATTTCATCAACTTTTTCAGCGGTACCGGCAAACAAACCTTCTTCGAATCCAGTCGGTTTAAGACGATTGTACAAAGCTTGTTCATCTCCGTGATGAGCACCCTGCTCTGCCTTTTGATCGCCTACCCCGTCGCGTACATAATCGCAAACTGCAAAATCAAAAATAAGACGGGACTTCTCCTTCTGTTCATCGTCCCCATGTGGGTCAACTTCGTCCTGCGTATCAACGCGTTGAAGGAATTGTTCTCCTGGATCGGTATCTATCTCAAATCGGACACGTGGAATATCGTCAACACCATTCTCGGCATGACGTACGATTTCCTGCCCTTCATGATTTTGCCCATCTACACGACGATCACAAAGATCGATAAAAGTTATCTGGAAGCTGCGAAAGACTTAGGCGCCACGCCTGCGAGAGCCTTCCTGAAGGTGACCCTTCCCCTTTCCAAAGCAGGCATAATGAGCGGCGTCTCCATGGTATTCCTTCCGGCTATGACCAACTACGTCATCTCCAACTACATGACCTTCAACCACACGAAAATTATCGGCGCGTTCATCGACGAATGTTTCAAAAACGACCTTTGGAACCTCGGTTCGGTCACCGCCTTGATCCTTTTGACTTTCATGTTCATCATTACCGGACTCACGGGCGGCTTTAACGCCGAATCGGAAACGGGCGCGCGAGGTACTTCATTATGGTAAAAATTCTTAAATATTTGAAATGGGTGTTTATCGGACTCGTTCTGCTCTTCATCTACGCGCCCATCCTTCTGTTGACCGTGTACAGCTTCAACGCATCGGAAACCATTAACCGTTGGGAAGGCTTTAGCTGGACGCACTACGAATACTTCTTCAATCTCGAAAACCAGCCCTTGCAAATCGTCATTCAAACGATTTTTCTGGCGCTCGTCGTTGCCAGCCTGTCCACCCTTCTCGCCACCGTCGGCGCCATCGGGATTTTCTATTCCAAGAAACGGATCGGCACCGCGCTCAGCGGCGTCAACCAGATTCCCGTCATCAACGCCGAAGTCGTGACGGCAATCTCCCTTGCCTTCCTGTTCGTGGCGTTCAACCTGCCCAAATCCACCTTTATCCCTTTGATTATCGGGCAAATGGTGCTGTGTACGCCCTTCGTCATTCTGTCCATTATTCCTAAGCTCAAGCAGATGGACAACAGTTTATACGAAGCGGCGTTGGATCTTGGAGCCTCCCCCACGAAAGCGTTGTTTTCCGTCGTCATTCCGCAAATTTCGAGCGGTATCGTATCGGGATTCCTGTTGGCGATCACGTTGTCGTTGGACGATTATATCATCGCTGCTTACACCAAGCCCAACTCTTTCCAAACGATCAGTACCCACATTTACAGCCTTGCTAAAGGCAGTACGGTCAATACGATCAAGTCTTCTTACTGGGCGTTGACGGCACTTCTCTTCGTGATTATCATCATCGCCGTCGTCGTCATGAACATCATTGCAAACAAAAAGGCGGATAAAAAATCATGAAAAAAGTAATTGCTATCGCCCTTGCCGGGGCAGTCGGAATCACGGGGCTCGTCCTCACCAACTTCATCCGCGATGACAGACCGGTGCTCAAAATCGCCAACTGCGCGGAATATATCGCAGGTGGAGACGAGGACAGTTACCTGCTCCGCGAGTTTGAAGCATGGTACGAAGAGCAGACCGGGAAGCAGATTCGCGTAGAATATTGCATCTACGACGAAAATGAAACCTTATACAATATGTTGAAAATGGGCGATCATTTCGACCTCGTCTGCCCTTCTGATTACATGTTTATGAAACTTTTTGCAGAGGGTCGGATTCAAAAGCTCCCCGAATGGTTCTTCGATACGTCCAACACGGACAACTACTATATCAAAAACCTCTCCCCCTTCATCAAACAAACCTATGAAAACAATGAAATTGCGGATACCCCTTGGAAAGAGTTTGCCGCAGGATATATGTGGGGAACGACCGGATTTGTGTATAATCCCGAAGAGGTTGACGAAGAAGACGTGCAATCCTGGAACGCCTTCACCAACGCCAAATACGCCAAGAAAATCACAGCGAAAAATAATATTCGCGATTCCTATTTCACCGGGCTCGCCATGCACTACGATGCAGAGTTGCGCGATCTCAAAGCGCAATACGAAGCGGGTTCGTTAAGTTATCTCGAATACCAAAACATCTTGAAACAAATGATGAACGACACGTCGCCCGAAACGATGAATGCGGTAAAAACCAAACTGATGTCGATGACGAGAAACTTGTACGGTTTTGAAACGGACGAAGGCAAAAACGACACCATCGCGGGTAAAATTTTGGTCAATTATCAATGGAGCGGCGACGCCGTATATATTATGGATACTGCGGAATACGGCGAAGAAGAAGAAAGCGAAAACTTCGAATCCCTCATTCTCAATTACGCCATTCCCGAAACCGTTTCCAACCTTTGGTTCGACAGTTGGGTGATCACCAAAAATTGCAACGACGTAGACGCCGCAGCTATGTTCATCAACTTCATCTCCAAGCCCGAAAACGCCGTAGAAAACATGAATTATATCGGTTATACCAGCTGTATCGGAAGCGAAACTGTCTTCACCAATTTCGTACTCGATTATTACAGCGCGGAAGACGATGATGACGAGGCGGTCGAGTACGACTTAAATTACTTTTTCAACCCCTCTTACGACAAGAACAATCCCTCTACCCACGACGATACTTATGTGTTTAAGACCCCTGCCGATCAAATCAAACGTCAACTCTTCGCACAGTATCCCGATGAAAATACCCTCGCTCGTTGCGTTGCTATGGAATACTTCGACACGGACGCTAACAGCAGAGCGAACAGCATGTGGAGCGATATCACCTTCTTCTAACCCAACGATAACTTCTACAACAGTAAAAACCGCGAGAATGCCTTTATTCTCACGGTTTTTTATTGTACTATGTCACGCGTATATATCTATGTGTGACATAATCCTATTTTTTTTCTCTATTATTATGTCACGCATAGGTATTATGCGTGACATAATTCTTTATTTCATCTCCGAAATTCCTAACTTTTTATATAAAATCCCCCGCTCTTCGTCTGAGTAGCGATATACGGAGTGCAGTACGAACAATCCCGCAAGAACGCTTACGATCGTCATTGTAATCACCGTTCCCACGTCGAATACGACGCCGTTCCCCAAGCCCATGCGTGCAGACGTCTCAAACAACAGACCGCAGAAATTATATAAAGCGTGGACGAAACCACAGCAGAGAAGATTCTTGTTTTTTAACAGGACGAATCCAAACAGCCCGCCGGTTAAGAAGGTATATCCGACCTGCATAATCGTTCCCAACGAGAAACCGTTCAACAGATGCGCCGCCGCAAAGATGAGAGAAGACAGGATATATGTTTGCCACAGTCCCCTCTTGTCCTTGGAAAACCAACCTGCCAACACGCTGAAAATGATGCCTCGAAAGATACATTCCTCAAACATACCCACCGAGAGGCAATACCCCCCGAATAAAAGGAAATCGACGGGAGAATTATGGACGAGTTCCATTCTGCCGCTCAAAAAGGACGACCATTGAAAGTTGTCGATCGCCACGATCAGGCAGGGTATCAAATACAGCCATTGTTGCGGAATCCCAAACAGCTTGATTTTCAGCCGTCTCATAAGAAGTATAACGGCAAGAATGCCTGACCCCTGCTGTACGATTTTCGAAAGGAATTTATTCCATAGCTCGTTTTCCACATACGTGATTTTCAGAAAATCCAACAAAATCGTCACACCGCATAGGATCAAAATCACAGCGATCTCCACGATATTCCCTATTCGCTTTTTCATTTCGTCATTCAACGTCTTCACCTACACTTTTTTCTTACGTCTATTATATCACGAATTTTTGTTTTTTGCAAGAATATCGTAAAAAGAATCGTTAAAAACTTTTGTGAAACAATATTCGTTGAACAAAACGATAGAACGTTTCCATCGACCCTCTTTACGGATCGAATAAGGCGATTTCAATACCCACGACGCCGTATTTTGTCTGCTCTGCCTTGGAATAATACATTTCCATATCTTCGGGTTTCGCTTGACTGACGTCATCGTACCCGCACTTGTCAAGCGGTAACGTTTCGTATAATTCTTGAAAGGAATTAAAGATATGAAGTTTGACCACTTTTACGAAAATCCTTTCCCCATGAGGCGACGTAAAATCAATCAGATCGCCCGATTTGAGCGCTTGGCGTTTCTCATCGTACAACCTTAATTCAATCGTTTTTGCACCCTTTTTGATGCTTTCAAAGGGTTCCTGATGCAATTTCATGTGATGAATCATAAAATCTCCTCTTTTCTATTGACGAATATCCACCACGCTTTTTCACGATGAATCACGGTTCGCCCTTGATCTTATCGTTCAAATTAGGATGAGCGCGTCGCTTAATTTTTTCTTAATTCTAATCATATACGTGCATAGCACGTGGTTTTTATTGTATCCCGAAATATCGCTCCGTGATATTTCGGGATACAATGAAAGTAGCTTATCCGAAGATAAGCTACTTCTATATTAAGATTAAACTTAATTATTTGATAACTTTCGTGATAACGCCGGAACCTACCGTTCTGCCGCCTTCACGGATAGCGAAACGAAGACCTTCTTCTACAGCAACGGGCTTAATAAGAACGACTTTCATTTCGATGTTATCGCCGGGCATAACCATTTCTACACCTTCGGGAAGTTCGATCATACCGGTAACGTCCGTCGTACGAAGGAAGAACTGAGGTCTGTAATGGTTGAAGAATGCGGTATGACGGCCACCTTCTTCTTTCTTAAGAACGTAAACCTGAGCCGCAAATTCCGTACCGGTAGCAACCGAACCGGGTTTCGCAATAACCTGACCCTTCTGGACTTCGTTTCTGTTGATACCACGAAGAAGCGCACCAACGTTGTCACCAGCCTGAGCTTCGTCCAAAAGCTTGTGGAACATTTCAAGACCGGTAATGGTCGTCGTCAAGGGCTTTTCGATAAGACCAACGATTTCTGCGGGTTCACCAACGTGAGCAACACCACGTTCGATACGACCGGTAGCAACCGTACCACGACCAGAAATCGTGAATACGTCTTCTACAGGAAGAAGGAAGGGTTTGGAATCTTCACGTGCAGGGGTAGGGATATAGCTGTCAACTGCTTTCATAAGTTCAAGTATGGGAGCAACTGCGGGATCAGCGAGAATTTCTGCAGGGGACTTATCGGAAGATGCAACTTCGAGTGCCTTCAATGCAGAACCACGGATAACGGGGATCTCGTCACCGGGGAAGTCGTAGGAGGAAAGAAGATCTCTGATATCCATTTCTACGAGGTCAAGAAGTTCGTCGTCGTCAACAAGGTCGGTCTTGTTCATGAATACAACGATGTAAGGAACGCCTACCTGACGAGCAAGAAGGATGTGTTCACGAGTCTGGGGCATAGGACCGTCGGTCGCTGCGCAAACAAGGA